>CAZQOY010000010.1:9803-26839 GCA_964595095.1 uncultured bacterium
GAGCGGCGGCGATCCGGGCCTGGATGTCCGCCAGGGCCTGGGGATTGAGGATGCTCATCCGAGATGCTGAATCCATACCGAGGGAATTTAATAACTCTCAGGTTGAAAAAACGGCGCCAGGTTCGTAGTTAAGGCACCGTTTATCAGAAGTCGATAAATGGACAGAGTATTAAACCGCCATACGACACAATCAGTAGAAATAGGCTAGTCCTTTAGACCTGGTGAACTCCAATTTGCCCGTCATCGGGTCTAGCTTCAGCTGATGGAGACTCTTCGCTACTATCATCACCACCGCTCTCTTTCTCCTCCTCCATCACTCTCGAGATAGAAGAAATGCGCGCACCCTCGTCCAGGCGGATGACCCGCACCCCCTGGGTTGCTCGCCCAATAGTGCGGATATCCTGCACCGGCAGGCGGATCATGACCCCTTTGTTGGTGACGATCATCAGGTCGTCGGTATCAACCACCTCCATGAGGGAGACCAGCGGGCCTACCTTCTCAGTAGTCCTCAAGGTGATAATGCCTTTTCCTCCCCGGCGCTGAACGCGGTACTGCATCACGTCGGTGCGCTTGCCGTAGCCATTTTCGGCCACCACCAGGACCGTCCCTTCGCGGCGGACCACCATCATACCCACCACATGGTCGTTTTCACCAGCCAGCCTGACGCCTACCACACCCCTGGTCTTACGACCGGTCGAACGGACATCACTCTCATGGAAGCGGATAGCCTTGCCGTTGCGGGTGCCCAGGATAATATCGTTATCACCGAGGGAAATCTTGGCCTCGATCAGCTCATCATCTTCCTGGATATCGATGGCGTAGATGCCCATCCTGCGGGGATTGCCGTAAGCGGACAGGGCGGTGCGCTTGATCAGACCCTGCCTGGTAGCCATGACAATATACTGGTCATCGGGGAATTCCCGCACGGCCACAAAGGCTCGCACCTTTTCACCGGATTCGCATTCGATAAGGTTGACAATGGCCCGGCCCCGCGAAAGGCGACCCGCCTGGGGGATCTCGTGGACCTTGCGCCAGTAGCACTTGCCCCTATCGGTGAAAAAGAGTATGTAGTCATGGCTGGAGGCAATAAACAGGTGCTCAACGAAATCATCTTCGCGGGTGGTAGCGCCCTGTACGCCCCGCCCGCCACGACGCTGACGGCGCCACTGGCTGCTGGCAGAGCGCTTGATAAATCCGTTGTGGCTGATGGTGATAACCATATCCTCATCAGCGATCATGTCCTCAACCGAAAAATCGTACTCACCCTGAATTATTTCCGTTCGACGATCATCGCCGTAGCGCTCCCGGATCTCTTCAAGCTCTCCCTTAACAATGGCCATTCGAAGGCCGCGGTTCTTAAGGATATTCTTGAGATTCTCGATAAGCTTGATAGTCTCACGGTATTCGACTACTACTTTATCAACCTCCATTGATGTAAGGCGTTGCAGCCGCATATCCAGGATAGCCTGAGCCTGGCGCTCGGAGAGTTTAAAGATTTTCATCAACCCTCTGCGCGCCTCGTGCTGGTCGGCTGATCCCCGAATCAGCTTGATTACCGCATCGATATTGTCCAGGGCTATCTTAAGCCCCTCCAGGATATGGGCCCGGTCCTCTGACTGCCGCAGCTCGTACTGGGTGCGGCGAACCACAACATCGTGACGAAAATCAATAAAATAAGTCAGCAGCTGCTTAAGGTTGAGAACCCTTGGCTGGCCGTTGACCAGCGCCAGCAGGATAATGCCATAGGTATCCTGGAGCTGGGTATGCTTATAGAGGTTATTCAGTACCACCTCGGGGACCGCATCGCGCTTTACCTCTATTACCAGACGAATACCGTCCTTGTCAGACTCATCCCTCACATCGCTAATGCCGTCTAATTTCTTAGCACGGACCAGCTCAGCGATGCGCTCAATGATTAATGACTTATTGGTCTGGTAGGGTATTTCGGTAATAACGATCTGCTCGCGCTCGCTGCGAACTTCCTCCACCGAGGCCCGGGCCCTGATGATTACTTTTCCCCTGCCCGTTGTGTAGGCCTCACGGATGCCCTCGCCACCTAATATGTAGGCGCCGGTAGGGAAATCCGGGCCGGTGATATAGCCCATTAGGTCATAAACGGTGAAGTCGGCGGTATCTTTATTATCGAGATTATCGATCAGCGCGATCAGACCATTGATGATCTCATTGAGGTTGTGTGGTGGAATCTTGGTAGCCATACCCACAGCAATACCGTCCGAGCCGTTGACAAGGAGACTGGGTACCAGGGTCGGTAGGACCGAAGGTTCCTGGAGAGTGTTATCAAAGTTTGGAACAAAATCTACGGTTTCCTTGTCCAGATCGCGCAGGAGCTCGGATGCTATGCGGCTCATGCGGGCCTCGGTGTACCTCATGGCCGCCGCACTGTCACCGTCGATTGAGCCGAAATTGCCCTGGCCATTCACCAGGGGGTAGCGCAAGGACCACGGCTGGGCCATGCGCACCAGAGCGTCATAGACCGAGGCGTCGCCGTGAGGGTGATACTTGCCCATAACATCGCCCACGATACGGGCGCATTTCTTGTTGGGCCGATTGTAAGCCACTCCCAGCTCCGACATGCCATAGAGCACCCGGCGATGAACCGGCTTCAGCCCATCGCGCACGTCCGGCAGCGCCCGGCTGACTATCACCGACATGGCGTAGTTGAGATAAGACTCGGATATCTCTTCTACGATTTCGCGAGGTTCAGTTTTTCCGCGGGCTATGTCCATTAACGGCTTCTTTCCTTCTTATTCCCTCTACAGCAGTTTTGAAACCCTAACTACGCCCGACCACTATAATATTTGATGGCGAAATTCCCGACAATCCGAGCATAAATCCAGTTAAATACGAATCCGACTGGTGCTCCGACGATAGGAACCATTTTAACAAAACTTGTAAGTGATTTCTGCCCTGCCTTGGTAATGATCTTTTGACCAAACAACCTTCCATATTCTTTTCATCATCTCTCTTGTGATATACTTCCCGACCATCTTCTTTGTAATACCCTTTGCTGTTTCAATGCCGACTCACCTCAAGGCTTCTTTAGCTGCATTACCAGCAAGGATAATATAGATGTCCGTTTTCAGATCAGTAGTTTCTGCTGTGTGTCCATAGATATATGCGATAGCGAAGACCATCGTTGCTTGTATCCGCCATGAAGCCGCGAGATCAGCAGGAACAGCAACCGGTAGTGTTATCAGACCACCAAGACCTGTTGCGGCACCAACTAATCCGATCTTGAATGCCTTCCGCCTAACCACTTTTCTTGCCAGATCATCATCTGATATTCCATTATTCTGCTCCCTGAATTTGTCGATGTAAGCCTTGAGGTCTTCAGGATGCGCCTTGACTAGAGTATCTATCAGCTTTTCTAAGAAATGTTGTTTTTCTTCATTATTCTTAGCCATGATTCTACCTCCTTGACTTTGTAGATTTTTAAAATGGCCATATCTAATGTCAGTCCAACTCAATCTTCAAACTATCCTCAGCACACTGCTCTGTCTCAATATCTCAAACCAATACCCACACTTTCATTGTATCCCCACGCATACTCCAGACAGGAGCTATGACGGTATTGATCTCACCGCTTTCCTCACTCGCGGCCTCGACTATTGAGGATTGCGGCTCAGACCCAAATCGGTCCCAGGTTAATCTTGTTCGGCCTGTTTCAGGTACTCCTTAACGGCCGCCCCCAAGAGACCGATCTTATTCGTAGCGACGGTCCACACCACATCGGGATCGACTCCGAAATAAACATGGATCAGGATGTTCCGCATCGCCATCATCTCCCGCCAGGGTACCTCTGGCATCGCGTCGCGGATGGGTTGCGGCAGTTGGCGGGCTGCCTCTCCAATCAGTTCAAGATTGCGCACCACGGCGTCAAATCGCATTGAGTCTTCCGTCAGGGCCTTGCGTGTCACACCTTCCATGTATTGCTGAATCTTTTCGCACGCCTCGAGAATATCTTCGAGGTACAACAGCGGATCACGTGACATAGATCAATTCGTTTTCGATGCGTCTCCTTAGGCGCAGCTTAATCATCTTATCCGTAGCCAGGTCAACTTCTCGGCCCAGAAGGTCTTCCAGGTGGAACTTAAGGGCAAAGTAACTGTCGAATGTGGCGGGGCTGTTAAAATGCACCAGGACATCCACATCGCTCTCATCGCGCAGCTCACCCCGGCTGGCGGAGCCAAACACGGCCAACGACGCCACGGCAAACCGTTGCTGGATCTCCTGAAAGTGCGCGCAAAGCGTGTCCAGAACTTCATTATTATTCATGTACGTGCCCCTCAAAGCGGCTTCAAACAGTTCAGAATTCTATGCTAAGGCAGTACCTGAGGCTGGTTGTCTCATACATCCAGGAACTTAACGTTTCTGGCATTGGCTTCAATGAATTCCCGGCGGGATTCCACATCACTGCCCATCAGGCGCGAAAACAAACTTGCGGCCCCGGCGTCCTCCGCCACCGTGACCTGAAGCAACGTTCGAGTATCGGGATCCATGGTAGTGGCCCACAACTGCTCGGGATTCATTTCACCAAGTCCCTTATAGCGGGAAATCTCGATTTTCGTGCCTGTACCGCTATCCTTTTTCAAACGCTTCAGATGATAGTCACGTTCCTCGTCGGAGTAAGCATACAGTTCCGTCTTACCCCTCCTGATTTTATAAAGGGGCGGTTGTGCAATGTACATATGCCCGCTATGAATAAGCTGGGGCATCTTCCGGTAGAAGAACGTCAGGAGCAGGGTGCGAATGTGGCTGCCGTCAACATCAGCATCCGTCATGATTATTATTTTCTTATACCTGAGGTTATTGATATTAAAGTCGGCTGCGCTCCCGCCATCGACTTCTCCATTATCGCTATCGCCCCCATAGCCCGTCCCCAGCGCCGTGATAATGGCCTGTATCTCATTGTTGTTCAGGAGCTTGTCATCACGGGCCTTCTCGGCGTTGATTACTTTGCCCCGAAGTGGCAGGATAGCCTGAAAACGGCGATCCCGGCCCTGCTTGGCCGAACCGCCGGCCGAGTCGCCCTCTACCAGGAAAATCTCGCAGAATTCAGGATCCTTGTTCGAACAGTCCGCCAGCTTGCCCGGAAGGCTGGCCGAATCCAGGGCGCTTTTGCGGCGGATAAGGTCCTTGGCTTTGCGGGCCGCTTCCCGGGACCGGGCGGACAGCTCTGCCTTTTCAATGATCTTGCGCGCTACACCCGGGTGGCGCTCAAAGTAGTCTGACAGCCCTTCCATGATGATAGAGTCACAGATGCCCTTAACCTCACCATTGCCCAGCTTCGTCTTGGTCTGGCCCTCAAACTGGGGATCGGCAACCTTAATCGAAAGAACCGCCGTAAGTCCTTCACGCGCATCCTCGCCACTTAATGAAAACGTACCTTTTGCGCTTTTACTGTTCTTAAACAGGTTATTCTTGACCGCATATTGATTCAGTGACCGAGTGAGGGCCGTACGGAAGCCCGCCAGATGGGTACCTCCTTCAACCGTATTAATACAATTAACGAAAGTGAAGATGTTTTCATTAAAGCCATCGTTATACTGAAGAGAAAGTTCAACCGGGACGCCATCTTTTTCACCATCAATGTATATAGGTTTGGAAATCAGGGCAATGCGGGTCTCGTCCAAATGTTGAACAAACTCAGTCAAGCCCCCTATATAGCGATGCACCTGCTCCCGCTCACGACCGAGCCGCTCATCACAGAGAATTATCTCAAGATTTTTATTGAGGTAGGCCAGCTCCCTGAGACGCTCATCAACAATGTCAAAATCGAAATCCGCAGAGTGAAAAACCGTTTTATCTGGCATAAACCTGACCATGGTGCCGGTTTTACTCGACTTACCCTTTACCTCTATCGGAGTCTTAACCTCGCCCCGCTTATAGCTTTGTCCATATATCTGATGATCGCGATGAACCTCAACCCGGCACCATTCAGAGAGTGCGTTTACAACCGAAACACCAACCCCATGAAGACCGCCAGACACCTTGTAAGATCCCTTATCAAATTTGCCACCGGCGTGGAGCATTGTCATGACCAGCTCGAGGGCCGGGCGATTTTCCTCCTTGTGCATATCAACGGGAATACCGCGGCCATTGTCAGTAACGGAACAACTGCCGTCCTTGTGAAGAATAACCTTTATTTTATTGCAGTAACCGGCCAGGGCCTCGTCAACAGAGTTGTCCACGACCTCATAAATAAGGTGATGAAGGCCTCGCTTACCAGTATCCCCAATAAACATGGCCGGGCGCTTGCGGACAGCCTCAAGGCCCTTGAGAACCGTAATTTTATCCGCACTGTAAAGATCCTCTTCAGTGGCAGCTGTGTCCTGTAAGGGTTGATCTATGGTCTTGGAGAGGGTCATTATCGTAAACGAATGTCCTTTATTAAGGTTGATCCTATTTTGTCGTTAATAGCTTTAAGTATTTCATCTTTCTGGAAGGCAATCTCGCTCCGCCAGGCCGAACTTCTGGCCTTGACAACAAGCGTTTTTCCCTTAACCTCAAGCGCTCGACTGTTCTGCGCAATAGCCGATCCAACAACTTCCTCCCAGAGAAGCGTCGCGCGATGCAGATGAATCGCTTCATCAATACCATACACCTTCAGCAGACCATCTATTGCTTCACCAAGGCTAAGCATAATTCACTAAAAAAAATCCATAAAGGAGGAAAAAATGGCTGGGAAGGCAGATGTCATCTACCTAATGATCATATAAGAAAGAGCGTTAAGGCTACGTTGCAATAGTATCCGCGAGGATATGATAGAACTGGCTGGAGAAAAAAATGTGTTTTTTTACATGGTACAAGAGTTAGAAAGAAAGAAGACTAGTCATTTAATCTTATAGGCATAAGTAGCATGACAAGTTCCTCTTTTTCCTGCTGTTGTTCAGGGTAAATGATGGCAGCTGTCACCGGTGAACGAAATTCAATGTGAACGGTTGAGCTGTCGATGTGAGAAACAAGGTCGTGAAAATAATTGGAGTTAAAGCCGATAACCAGAGGGTCCCCCTCATACTCGCAAGGAAGTGTTTCTCTCGCAGATGAGACGGTCTCAACATCCTCGGTGGTTATTTCTAAGGAGTCAGGACTAAGCTTGAGTGCAATCTGACGAGTTGATTTATTTGAGAAGATGCTGACCCTCCTTACAGCAGACAAAAATGATTCACGATCGATTTTAAGAAGTTTATCATTATCCTTTGGAAAGACGCTATCGTACTCAGGGAAGCGTTCATCAATAAGTCGGGAGTATATGGTCGTTTCACTACCCTCCATCATAATATGGTTTTCACCAATTATTAATGTAATCGTATCATTATCATCAAGATAGTTACTTAGGATATTAAGAAATTTAACCGGCAGTATAGAACTGCCTTGAAAGCTGTCGCCCTTGTAATCCAGAAACATATATTTAACAAGACGATGACCGTCAGTTGCAACCGAAAGAAACTCTGAATCGTGGAAATAGAATAGAACTCCCATAAGAGATGGCTTCAGTTCATCTCTACTGGCAGAGAATGCTGTTTTTTCAATAACCCGCTTAAGGGCTGCGGCTGATAAACAAACCGATTGGTGATCATCAATAATAGGAAGTGAAGGAAATTCATCTGTGGGTTTACCCATGATAGAATAGGACCCGGAAGAAGTGCTTAAAGTAACCTTATTGGAACTATCAACCTCAAAAACTATCTCACCCTCAGGTACTTCACTTGCTATTTCCAGCAATGTACGGTGTGGTACAGCAATGCTACCATTAGCTACAACATCAGATGGCATAAAAATAACTTGTGATATTTCAAGGTCCGTTGCTCTAAGGCTAAGTTTGTCATCTTCAGCTGACATTAAGATAGAACTTAAGATTGGAAGAGTTGACCTAGATGGAGTTACTCTGCCAAGGCGTTGAAGAGCTAGTTGTAATAAGGACTTATCAGAAGTGAATTTCATGATTAGTGTTTATTTGTATTTTTTCCAGAACAAGAGTGTACAAGAACATTAAGGTACTCATGCTACCTGATATTACTCTTTCATACAAGCACCTTCAAGAAAATTGTCTGTGCAGTAAGATATATTTTATGAAGACAAAGAGAATATGATAGCATAATAAAATAATAAGAAATAAGGATTTTAAATATTATTATTTATATATGCTGTTAAAATGTGGATAAGAAAAAAATTCTATAAAATTTAGGAAGGTAGTAAAAGGGAAAGACTATATTTAAACAATGTGGATATTATCTGGAAAAATTAAAAGATAAATTGCATAGGCTTGGATTTTGTATATCAATTATACTGAAAGTAAGTTAGACGAGAAATATCTACAAAAGATGCACAAAGAAATAAACTAATTAATATAAAGTTTTAATAAATACTTCTTTACGAGCACTTATCAGCAATGATTCTAGAAATTTCATCTGTTTTTGTCTTAAAGTAAGAGCAGCAATTTGTGGATAGTACTCTTCAAGGTTTGGGGTACCGCCTTCTTTAAAACTTAGTACTTTCAAGATGTGGAAACCTTGATTAGTCTCAAAGGGTGGTGTGATGTTTCCTGATCTTGATCCAAAAAGGGCTGAACGATATGCCTCATTAGGCAGTTGTGAATACTCTATCCATCCGATATAGCCAAGATCAAGGTTTGTTTCCTCATCAACAGAGATCGATTGAACTAAAGAATCAAAAAGGGCGGGATTTTCAGACAAGAGAAAATAGTAATTTCTAATTTCGTCAAGAACTTTAGCGCGATCCTCATCATCAGGCATTGCAGAAATAAGTATATGACGAGTATGAACCCTTTCTCCTTGTTTATCGAGAAGTTGAATAATATGGTAGCCAAATGCGCTTTCAACAATGTCGCTGATCTGACCAATAGACATGCTGAATGCAACTTCCTCGTATTGTCGAACAAACTCACCGCGGCGAACAAAACCAAGATCACCACCGAGCTCTTTCGAGATAGGATCATCGGAATATTCTAGCGCGAGTTCGGCAAAAGAGTCGCCGTTCAAGAGGCGCTGACGAACAAAAGAGATCAGGTCATAGGCCTCTTTATAAGCAGACTCACCAGAACGAATTGGAAGGATAATCTGGGAGATCTCAAAGCGATCGTCAAATGGCGGAAGACTGTCCTGGTATTCATGGTAGAACTTTTCAACTTCGTCACGAGTAACAATAATGGACTTCATTTTTTCCGCCTGGTAGCGCTCCGCAATTATCTGATTGCGGATATCAAACCAATGATCTGATCTGAAATCGCGCAGGCTCTGACCGATTACCTCTTCGAAGCGGCTTTCAGACCCAACTTGTGATAGGATGGCTTCAATCTGTTGATCAAGTGTCAGATCAACATCTTCATCAGGTATTATGTCCATGCTATCAACCCTGGCAAGGTCAAGAAGTATTTTTTGCATTAGCAGGGCATCAAAGGCAGCATCCTGAAACTGGACAATAAGCTCAGGCTGAGAGTTTATATCAGCGCGATTCTGAAGAGCGTTTATCTGAGCAAGCTGGTAAACATCACTTTTCAAGATAATGTTATCACCTACAATAGCTGCTATTCCATCTACAAGCTCTTGGGCTGAGATAATAAGCGGAAAGAAAAATAGGATAAACAGATATTTAATCATGGTAAATCTCAATATTAAGCATCTCCCGTAAGCTGTCCAGGATAGTTGAACGCACCAGGGGAAGCTGCTGCTGGAAGGAATGTTCATAGATGTATTTCCTTACGAAAGAAAAAGGAATGGTATCTCCCCGATGAAAAAAACGCTCCACAAGAAAGATGTGATAGCCGAAATCGGTAGATACCGGTCCAGAAAACTGATTGGCAACAGCTGAAAAAATTGATCGATCAAGCGCAGGCATGAGACGATGGCGATAGGCAATGTGGCGGTCATAATTGTATTGGCCTAAAAGTGAATCGAGTAAAGAAGGTGAGGCTCGAAAGGCCTTGAGCGCCTCTCTTGCATCATCAACACTGTGAAAACTAAGGTGGATTACGAGCGCGGCGCTGTCCTGGAACTGAAAGTCATGAAGGTTATTGGAATAGTATTCTCGGATAACCTCAGGGTCAATGCGAATGTAACGCAGTAGAAGAGAATCGATGACCAGGCCGGCAACAACGCGCCGTTCATATTCCTCTAAGCGCGCAGATAAAAGAGATCTATCAAAATGATTCGATCTATTCGCATGCTGTAAAAGTACCTGCTCATCTATCCAGCGCTCTGCGGCTTCACCAAGAGAAAAATAATTGAGCAGGGACCGTTCCTTAAGGTCCTTAAGGGTAACGGTCAGATCCTCGACTCTGGCCAAAGGGAGTCCATCATCATGCGCTTGACGGAAAACGTTCCCCAATAAGAGCAATAATACAGCTAGTAGAGCTAGGAAAATCGCCGCAGTAATAAAAATGAAGGTTTTACTAAACATAGTGAAAATTAATACGGATTGTAATCCTTATAAAATACTTCATTCAATCATTTTTAATTCAAGACCACTTAAGAAATAATCCAAAAGATAATCAGCTTTATTACTGTCAACACTAATTGACAGGCGAAGGTCGTCATCTTTAAGGTTTATGAAACGATAGTCGCACCCAACAGGTTCCATGACGGCCCGAAGCTTGTGTATCAGCAACGTTGGATTATCTGATAGTCTGAAATCTATCTGAAGCAGGCCCTTATCTGATAGTTTAACCGAACGAATACAAAGGTTTTTTGCCTTTAATCGGAAATAGACTGTTCGCAGAAAGTATTCCACCTCTTGGGGAAAGGCACCGAAACGATCTATGAGTTCTGACCTGAAGCGTTTCAGGCCTTCCTGGTCATCAATAAAAGACAGCCGGCGGTAGAGGTTAAGACGAAGATGAGGATCTGGTATGTAATGGTCAGGAATACCGGCCTGATGAAAGATCCTGATGGTAACATCATCATGGAAAAGGGGCGAAGAAATGCCGCTGTCAGGCAAGAGATTGCGTTCACGCACGATACCCTGTATAATGCGTGTATAGAGATCCAACCCAACCGCTGCTACGTGACCACTTTGCTCCAGGCCAAAGATATTACCCGCGCCGCGCAGCTCAAGGTCCTTCAAGGCAATAGCATAGCCGGAACCCAGGGAAGTATGGCGCTCGATGGTTTTCAGGCGCTTCAAAGCCTCGCGGCTGGGCTCCGGGCGGCGGGGAATCAGCAGAAGGGCATAAGCCTGGCGGTTAGAGCGTCCAACACGACCCCGGATCTGATAGAGCTGTGCCAGACCGAAGCGATGGGCGTTATTAATAATAACAGTGTTTACATTGGGAAGATCGATACCAGATTCAATAATACTGGTGCAAACCAGGAGCTGAAAACGTTTTTCAGAAAAAGACAGCATTGTGGTCTCAAGGTCTCGGGCATTCATCTGACCATGGGCAACAGCGATGGTCACATTCGGTAAAAGCTCCCGTAGTTCATCAGCTACATGGTCAATGGTTTTTACTTCACTATGGACAAAGTAAACCTGACCCTCGCGACTGAGTTCCTTTAATATCGCTTGACTAATAAGTTCGCGGCGGTAGTAATTAACCGAAGTAATAATAGGGATACGCTCAAGCGGGGGTGTATCGAGGCGGGAGACTTCACGGATTCCAGCCAGCGAAAAATGCAGCGTTCGAGGAATAGGCGTGGCGGATAAGCTAAGGACATCAACATTTATTTTAAACTCCTTAATACGCTCTTTCTGCTTAACGCCAAAGCGCTGCTCTTCATCAATAATAAGCAATCCCAACCGTTTAAAAGCAACATCGTTTGAAAGGACCCGGTGTGTTCCAACCAGTAAGTCAACTTCCCCGGATGAAATACATTTGAGAATACGCCGTTGCTTAACGGGTGAAATAAAGCGTGAGAGCATCTGCACATTAACGGCAAAAGGATCCAGCCGGGCGCGAAATGATATATAGTGCTGGTCAGCCAGGATAGTTGTCGGGGCCAGAAGTGCAACCTGGCATCCACCGCGGATAGCCTTGAAGGCAGCTCTGAGGGCGAGCTCCGTCTTGCCAAAACCCACATCTCCACAAAGCAGCCGGTCCATAGGACTGGGAAGTTCCATGTCCCGCTTGATTTCTTCGGTGGCGCGCAATTGGTCAGGTGTGTCATCATAAGGAAAAGATTCTTCAAACTCGGCCTGGAATTCGTCATCGGAAACATGGGCGAAACCAGTAGCAGAAACACGCTGGGCATAGAGCTCTGCCAGCTGGTCAACGATTTCTTCAGCAGAACGGATTGTACGACGCTTGACACGCTCCCAGCGACGAGCCTGAAGGGAGTCAAGCTGTACCGTTTGTCCATCCTTAAAAGTATAAGGAAAGACCAGGGAGATCTTATCAGTGGACACATAAACGCGATCGCCGCGATCATATTCTATGGTAAGGCATTCCTGGATTGAGCGGCCAACATTAAGATTAGTGAGTCCCAGGTAGCGGCCAATACCATAGTTGAGGTGCACAACGTGATCACCCGGTTCGAGAAAGTCCAAATGCTGATGTAAAGTTGAACGTGAAGCAATACCCTTATGAGAAGGGCGAAGGATGGATTGGGGACGGTTGAATATTTCTGAAGGGGTTAGCACCATCAGACCCAGCGGAGCAGATGTAAAACCCGAAGGGTATCTGCCACGATCATGCTGAACAGGTATTCCTGAAAGCATAGAAGCAGCGCGCTGGAACTGGGAATGACGCTCGCAAATGAAGCAGGCCAATGAATCCGGGTTATGGGATAATAAAAGGTCCCAACGAGCGCGAAACAGCTCCGCAGTAATGTTGCGGCCGCTGAAAGGCTCAATATGAAGATTGACCGTTACGGTAGGTTGGGAGACCGTATGAGAAGTAAGGGAAATGGCCCCCTCATCATCATGGTGGATTAGCACCCAGCCTTCGGGAAAATGATCAAAGACAGACACGTTTTCGGTGCGGTCAATAGCAAGAGATAAGAGGTTGACAGTGTCAAGACCCAAGGTACTGACCTGTGAGTGAATATCAAACTCGCGGACATCTACGAGATTGTCGCCGTCAAAATCAAACCGTAAGGGAGCTGGCCGGTTAACCGGATAGCAGTCGATGACGCTGCCCCGAAGGGCAAAGGAGCCCGGCTCAGTTACCAGGGGAGCAGATTCAAAGCCGTTGTCAGGCAACCATGAACGTAGGCAATCATATGTAGTGACGCCGGGCTGGACCGTAAGGACTGCCCGCTGGAGGGCTTTAACGGAGGGAAGCCCCTCCGAAAGGATATCATGAGTAAAGAGCAAAAACGGTGGCGGCTCATCACCAGAAAGCGACTCCAGGGAAGCAAGTCGGTAAATTTCAAGAGGAGAGGAAAAGCCTGCCGGAAACGACCCCGAAGAAACCTGACCGGGATAAAAGGCAACCTTAGCGCAATCATATAGAGTAGCAAGTGCGTCACGAACATAAAGCGCATCTTCATCGGTGTATAGCGCAGAGAGGACCGGCAGGCCGGTTGACGCCGAGAGGTGGGCCAGCACCAGGGGCATAGCTGCAATGGGCAGATCCTCAAGCATAGCCCCGGGAGCGACGCCCAGTCGCTTAGAAGCGGTCGTAAAGGATTTAAATAGAAGCGAGGGTGCGGTCACCGGGGTGTTCCACGTGAAACACGCCACCGCTTGAGGTGGATCGACAATAGGACGATATCGGGTGGGTTGACTCCGGCAATACGTGCCGCCTGACCAAGTGTTTCGGGCCTCACCCGGCGCAGTTTCTCCCGGGCTTCCCGCCGCATGGCGGTGATAGATGCTATCTCAAATTCAGGGTCAATCCGCGTTTCGTCTAATTGACTCATGCTGCGTGCCAGGGCGTGTTGCCGTTCAAGATAGCCCGAGTAACGTATATCGGTTTCCGCGGTAAATAAATCCGAGGCCGGCAGCTCCTGCATATCCGCCGGCAGATAGGATCTTATCTGTTCTAAAGTAACCTCTGGTCGCCTCAATAAGTCCGCCAGCGTTATGCGGGTTTGTGCGGTTGGATCACCATTTTTCTTCGGTCTGTTTTGGTTGCGGGGCACTGATACCCGCAGCTGCTGGCAGAAGTCCTTGAAGGCGGCGATATTCCGGCGGCGGGCCTCGAGCCGCTCGGCAACGCCATCGCTTAACAGGCCGTAGCGGATACCCAGGTGAGCCAGGCGCAGGTCAGAGTTATCCGGCCGCAGCAGAAGACGGTATTCGGCCCGGGAGGTGAACATGCGGTAAGGCTCGTCGGCGTCCTTGGTGATCAGGTCGTCCACCATGACACCGATGTAAGACGTGTCACGGTGCAGGACCATTTGCTCCCGGCCGGTGATCCTGGCGGCGGCGTTTATGCCGGCCAGCAGGCCCTGACCGGCGGCTTCTTCGTATCCCGAGGTGCCGTTTATCTGGCCCGCCAGGTAAAGCCCCGCCACATCCTTGCTTTCCAGCGTTGCCCGGAGCTGCCGGGGAGGAAAGAAATCGTACTCGATGGCATAACCGGGACGGATAAATACGGCCCTTTCCAGCCCCGGCACCCCGCGCAATGCCTCCAGCTGGACATCCTCCGGCAGGCTGGTGGCGAAGCCGTTCACATAGATCTGGTGAGAATCGGCCCACTCAGGCTCTAGGAAGATCTGATGCTGTTCCCGGCTGGCGAATCGCACTACCTTGTCTTCAATGCTGGGGCAGTAACGGGGGCCGATACCCTCAATCTCACCGGCATATAGTGGCGAGCGGTGCAGGTTAGCCCGAATGATCTCGTGTACCTGTGGCCTGGTATGGGCAATATGGCAGGGCTCATCGGGCGGCTTGAAGGGTAGCGGCGTGCGAAATGAGAAGGGCGTGGGCTGTGGATCGCCGCGGGTCGCTTCCGTCTTTTCCCAGTCAATGGAATCGCGGTGGAGCCGGGGACACGTTCCGGTCTTCAGCCGCCCGGCCTGGAAACCGATAGAAGTGAGGGCTTCGGTTATCCCTCGGGAGGGTCGTTCACCCATACGCCCGGCGTGATACTTGCGGTCACCTATATGGATAAGCCCGTTCAGGAATGTTCCGCAGGTGAGGATTGCCGCCCGGGCGGGCAGTCTTTTTTCATGATTGAGAATTACCTCGGTCAGACGCTGGCTCTTAACTACTACTCCGGTAATCTCGCCCCTTATCAGGGTCAGGTTTGTCTCCCGGTCAATGATCGCCTTCATCCGGCTGGTGTAAGCCCGCTTGTCAATCTGGGCCCGGGGGCTCCAGACCGCCCGCCCCTTGCTCTTGTTCAGGGTCTTGTATTGCAGGCCGGTCTGATCTGCCACCAAACCCATTTCACCGCCCAGGGCGTCAATTTCCCGCACCAGGTGACCTTTGGCCAGACCGCCGATGGCCGGATTGCAGGACATTCGGCCCAAAGCATCCGGTTCCATGGTAACCAGCAGAGTCCGGCAATCCATCCGGGCCGCAGCCAGAGCGGCTTCTATGCCGGCATGTCCGCCACCGGCAACCACCACGTCCCAGGTTGTTTCGCTGATATTTCCAGGCAGGCTCATACTATTTGCCAACGCAGAACTCGCTGAAGATCCGTTGAATTATCTCTTCACTGGTAGTCTCACCGATGATTTCGGCCAGGCTGCTGACCGCCAGCCGGATTTCGCCGCTGATAATATCAATGGGCTGGCCCGCTTCGGGCTGCTCCTTTACTCCTTCCAGGTACTGTATGGCGGCTGTCAGTCCGTGGAGTTGACGCTCAGATGTGATAATGGCACCTTCGTGCTGTGGTATATAGCTGTGCAGAGCCGGCTTCAGGTGCTCAAGCAAGTCATCTAAGCCATCCTCGCGCTTGATTGAGGTCTGGATAATTGCTTCGTTTTTTCCATCAGGTTCATCGGCCTTGGACTTGATATACAGAACGATTTTTTTTTCTGCCGGTGGCAGCTTGAATGCTAAAGACTCATTCGGATCCAGCATAAGGACTATGTCTGCCCGGTCCAGCTGCTGGCGGCTTCGGGTAATACTTATCTGTTCGATGGTATCGACGCTTTCGCAAAGCCCGGCGGTGTCTACCAGGCAGACCGGGAAGCCATCTATGTCAATCCAGGCCTCGAGACTATCGCGGGTTGTGCCGGGAATATCGGTAACAATGGCCCGTTCGTGTCCGATGAGCGCATTGAACAGGCTGGATTTACCCGCATTGGGCGGGCCGGCGAGTATCACCCGCACGCCGTCCCGGATTATCCGGCCATAGGGTGCGGTATCCCGCAGATGACCCAGGTGATCCGTGGCAGTTGCAAGGGCATGGTTGATCTCCTGCCTGGACGTAGTGTCAATTTCATCTTCGGAGAAGTCCAGCTCGTGCTCAATAATTGTCAGCAGCTCCATTAGACTATCCCGGACCACCTCAATTTCCCTGGAAAGGCGGCCGGTTAGGTTCTCGCTGGCGGCAACCTGACCACGCTGGCTCAAGCTCGATATCATCTGGTTCAGCGCCTCTGCCTCGGCCAGGTTCATTTTACCGTTTAGAAAGGCCCGCAGGCTGAACTCGCCCGGCCCTGCCAGCCGCGCACCCAGTTCTGTAATAGCCCGGACGATTCTTGCGGGCGTAACATAGCCCCCGTGAGTACTTATTTCAACTACGTCTTCACCAGTGAAAGATTCGGGCGACTTGTAGTAGGTAATCAGGGCCTTATCCAGAAGCTGCTCATTGTCAGGAGATACTATTTTGACCAGCTGCGCGTATCTTGGTCTATCGTTTAAGGGGATCCGGCATAGCTGCCGGGCAATTACCAATGCCTGGGGGCCGCTGATCCGTAAAACCGCTACGCCGCCCCGGCCGGGTGGTGTGGCCTGGGCTACGATTGTGTCGGCGGAATATCCTAACGGTTCTTCCGCGGGGTAGCTATGGGATCGGGTTTTTTTTATTGGCTGTTCCATAGCTGTGAAGTGTACAGCTAAAGCCCGGCCCGATAAATAGGTTAGCGGGCCCGCTTGGTTTTGGCTTGTGTCTTGGCAGGTTTTTCAGTTGTCTCCTGCCCCGTCTTGAGCTGCCGGCGGAT
>CAZQOY010000011.1:0-11198 GCA_964595095.1 uncultured bacterium
TTTCCTGCCCCGAAAGGCGGCCGGTCGGTACGTGATCCCCCTGGAAGTCACGCCGCTGAAAGGCGCGCCGGTTAAGGTGAATACAACGGTGGAGTGTGTAGCCGTAGTGGAAGGCTGGGCCGCCCGTTTCCCCATAAAGCGGGGGACCCTTATAGAACCTGAAGATTTTCAACGCAAAAAAATCCGGGTAACCCGGCGGGAGCAGGAATATTTCACAGCCGATTCCTTGCCTGGAGGCTATCAGATGAGTACCAGCCTGTCTCAGGGGCAGCTGCTGCAGTTTCATCACCTGGAGAAAGTACCCGTGGTGCAGCGCGGCGAGCAGGTGATGATTCACTTCCGCCGCACGAACTTTACGTTGATCAGCCCCGGCAAGGCCCGCAGGGAAGGAAATATTGGTGACCTGATTCCCGTCGTAGCCAGCGCCACCGGAAAACGGCTCTACGGCCGGCTGGTATCCCCGGGAATCGTTGTAGTGGAGTAAAGCTATGAGCAACAACTTACGTATACATATACCAGTGCATCGGCTGATTATCGTCCTGATCATTCTGGTCGCTGGCAACCTGGTCTACGGACAAGAGGCACCCCTTTCACTCTACGCTGACCGGAAGGCTCGTGGGGAAGGAGATATGGTCACTGTCCTGGTCTCGGAAATGGCCAACGCCAGCCATTCGTCCCAGGTCCAGAGAGCCGGCGACAACTCGGTGGATGCGTCGGGCAAGGTGGAGGGGAATCTGCTTCAGTTTCTGCCCCTATTCGGCCTGCAGTCCAATCTGAAGACCAATTCGAATTCTAAAGAAGGCACGGCCCAGAAGGACCTGCTGACCGGGCGGATTTCCGCGGTGATCACCGAAGTTACCGACAACGGCCTGTTCAAGATCACCGGGTCAAAAGTGATTAACATAAACGGCGAGCGCAACCTCATGACCATCAAGGGAACCATCCGGTCCAGGGACATCCGGTCGGACAACACCATCTTTTCCTATAACGTCGCTGATGCCAGGGTTTATTACAGCAAAGCGGGAATCTCTGGGAAGCTGATGCAGCGCGGAACCTTCGAGCGGATGGCCAACATTATCATGGGCGGTGCGGGCCTGGCCCTCATCGGATACATCGGTGGTATCAGCGCCCTCACTATTATCAGGGGTCTTACACTCTAATGAGACAGTATCTTTACCTTTTCCTTGCAGTAGTCCTGGGATCTCAGCAGCTGACGGCCCAGGGTACAAGCCGCATCAAGGATGTGACCACTTACCGCAACATCCGGCGGGTCTCACTCGTCGGGTATGGCCTGGTAGTGGGGCTTAACGGCACCGGTGACCGGGCGGTCGGCAACCGGGGAACCATCTTCACGGTGCAGAGCATTGCAAATATGCTGGAAGAATTCGGTCTCACCGTTGACAGCCAGCATCTGCGCACGCGGAATGTGGCTGCCGTAATAGTGACGGCCGCTACCCCGCCCTTTGGAAAGCCGGGAACCCGGTTCGATGTGAACGTTTCCTCAATGGGAGATGCCACCAGCCTGGAGAACGGGGTCCTGCTGATGACTCCCCTGCAGAGTGCGAAGGATGATTACTACGGTCTGGCCCAGGGGCCGGTTTCCGTAGGCGGGTTTAACGTCACTACTCTGGGCGGCGAACGGCTGCGTCAGAACTATGCCCTGGTGGGCCGGGTGCCTGACGGGGCCACCCTGGAGCGGGATGTCGAGGAAGTGGCCCTCCAGCCGGATCAACCGGTGGAACTCCTCTTGAAGGAGCCCAATTATACCACGGCTTTCCGGATAGCCGAGGCCGTTAATATCTTTAGACCCAATGTCCCGCCCCTGGCGCAGGCCCTGGACGCCAGTATCGTGCAGGTTTCTTTCCCGCCGGGCCTCAGCCAGGCCGGGGAACTGGTGCAGTTCGTGGCCAGTATTGAGGTCCTCGAGGTTGTCCAGGACGTGGAGGCCAGGGTGGTGATTAACGAGCGCACTGGTACCGTCGTCGCCGGTGGCAATGTAACCATTGGAGAGGTGCTGGTCTCCCATGGTTCTCTCCAGATTCATACCACCACGGCGCCTTATATCGCTCAACCTTCGCCCTTCAGTACCGGGCAGACCGTGATGATCCCAATCACGCAAACCACGGTAACTGAGCAGCCGGGCGAGGCGGCGGTCCTTTCAGCTGCCACGGTGGCGGAACTAGCGGCGGCCCTTAACGACATGGGCTTCAAACCGCGCGATATCATTGCGGTTTTCCAGGCTATCAAGGAGGCGGGGGCCTTGAACGCCAGGCTCATTATAATGTAATGGCGGGATAATGGAGATCAAAGGCACAGAGCACCAGGGTATCCCGATCCGACCGAAGGGGTCTTCAACATTGACGGTTCAATCACCGGCAGCCGGAAATGACAAGCGACTCTGGAAGGCCTGCCAGAACTTTGAGGCCCTGTTCATGGGCTACCTGGTCAAGAGCATGGAGCGAACGCTGCCCCAGGGATCTCTCTCGAGCAGCGGTCTGCCAGATCTCATGTTTGACCAGGTAATGGGATCGGCTTTGAGTGAGGGCGGAGGCATCGGCCTGGCCGAGATACTCTATCGGGATCTGCAAACTAAAACTTACCAGGATTCATCCGAAAATGATAATGGAATCTCGCTGCAAGAATTACTCACGCGCAGTGTGAGAAAGGAAGAAAATGACCAAGCATCCAGCCGCTGAACGTCTGATTGTCAGACTGATTACCGTCCTGTCTGAAGAGATGCGGATGTATAACGAGCTGCTGCTCGTACTCCGAAAGAAGCAGTCGAGTATTATCGAGGGCAAGCTTGAGGAGTTGAAGGAGGCCGTGGAACAGGAGCAGAGCATCCTCAAACAGTCCGAGGCGGTAACCGCGTCCAGAGAAGCGTCCCTTAAGGAAGTGAGTGATGCGCTGGGACGGGAGGATGAGATCCAGACCCTGGGGCAGCTGATCGAGATGGTCGAGTCCACCTATGCCGAACGCCTCTCCGACATTCATCGCAGCCTCCAACGGATCGTGCAGGAGGTAATATTGACCAACGAAGAGAACCGTTACCTGCTTGATTACTCCATTAAGTTCGTGCGGGATGCCGCTCGGGAGCTCATCAAGTCGTCTGAACAGTTCCCGGTGTACTCCGCCGAAGGAATAGGCGGGAAAGAGCGTTCAGGTTCCAATTTAATTGAGGGGAGGATCTGACATGGCTGGCCTCAATGACCTGGCGGAGATCGGCAAACAGGGGATGCTGCTTTCCCAGTTTGGCATTCAAATAACCGGTAAGAACATATCCAACGTGAATACCAGGGGTTACAGCCGGCAGCGGCTCGATGTCAGTCCCATTCTGCCGGAATTACTGTCCGGTTTCAGCCTGGGCAGCGCCATAAATGGCGATACTCTTCGGCGCATCCGCGAGGGTTTCATAGATCATCAGTACTGGAGTCAGAGCTCCCTGGAGTCCCGCTATAGTACCGAGGAATCCCTCCTGCGGCAGATTGAGGGAGTATTACCATCAAGTAACGAGACCGGCTTGGGGCCCCTGTTGGACGAATTCTGGAGCGCCTGGAACAGCCTGGCCAACGATCCGGAGAGCTCCGTCACCCGGACCACTGTACGGGACCGGGCCCAGACCCTGGCCCAGAGCTTTAACCGGGTGCACCGGGAATTTGTCTCTTTCCAGTCCACGGTCAGCAACGAGGTCGATGCCAGGGTTGGTGAAATCAACAACCTGGCGGCTCAAATCGCCGAGCTGAACAGCGTGAATCCCGGCAATAACCTGGACCTTGAAGATCAGCGGGACCGTCTGATTGACCGGCTGTCGGAATTGATCAACATCAATGTGCAGCGCGATGGAGACAGCGTGCTGGTCTCTACCACCGGCCTGATGCTGGTGTCTGGTAGGACTTCATACGAGATATCAATGAGCGAGACCCTTAACGAAGAGAATATCGGCCAGGTCACCATCGTCATCAGTGGGACCAGCAAGGAGGTAAACGTGGCCTCAGGAGAGCTCGGTGCCCTGTTAACGGTCTACAATGATGATATCCCCAGTCTACTGGAGCGTCTGGATACGTTAGCCGTTACTATCGTAAATGAGGTAAACGCCATCCATAAAAACGGCTTTAACCTGAATGGTATTACAGGGCTGGACTTCTTTACCAGCACAACTCAGGGTGCCGCCACTATCGCGGTTGACAGTACCATTGCTGCCAATGTTGATCTAATAGCTTCCAGCGATGCCCTGGGTGAGCCTGGCAACGGCAACATTGCCAAGGCTCTCGCCGACCTGGCGGATAAGAATGTAATCGGCAACCAGACCGCGGGGGAATACTATCGCGCACTGGTAGGCACCCTTGGTAACCGCGTTCAGGAGACCTTTTTTTTAGGGAACAATCAAAAGAAGATCGTTGAACATCTGCAAATGCAGCGGCAGTCGGTTTCGGGGGTCAGCATGGAAGAGGAGATGACCCATATGGTGCAGCTGGAACAGGCTTTTACCGCCGCGTCGAGACTGGTATCCGCTGCCGATGAGCTGATGAGAACCGTGTTGCAGTTGATCTAAGGAAAGTAGAGGTTTGTCATGCGTGTTACGAATAGCCTGATTAAAGACCAGATTATAAACTTCCTGTCGGCCAACCAGGAACGCCTGGCTGATGTGCAGCGGCAGATCAGCACTAACAAAGAAGTGGCCGTTTCTTCCGATGACCCGATAAGGTTCGACCGGGCCGGCAGGTTCAAGAGTCTGCTGGCAAAAAATGAGCAGTATACGAGTAATATCGAAGATGGGATTGCCTGGATTGTAATGGGTGCCGAATCGCTGGATGTGGTATACGAGGCGCTGCAACAGGCCAAGGTATTGGCCTTGCAGACCAGGGGTGACGCGGAAACCTCCACGCGGGCTCAAGTCATACCGTATGTGAATGCATTGCTCGAGGAAATGGTTCTTCTGGGCAACAGCAAGTTTATGGGCAAATACATTTTCGGGGGAACTATCACTAAAGATACCGAACCCTTCGCCTACGATGGTGTCTCTGTTACCTATAACGGGAACGATGGGTCCCTCACGCGGAAGGTTGGTGACGATACGTATCTGAAGATCAACACGACTGGCTCTGAGTTTCTCAACGTGCTCGGCGCGGTCATGGCCCTCCGCGATGCCCTCGATGCCAACGATGGGGCGGCTATGGATGTTGCCATAGCCCAGATCGATACGGTCTCCACACAGCTTCTGAATACCATTGCCAGGGCCGGATCGATGCAGCGTAAGTTTGAACTTACCCGCGACAATTTAGAGATGGCCAATGTCAATTTACAGTCCTACATTTCGCAGGCGGAGGATGTGGATTTGATGGAGGCTATTCTGCAATTTAACGCCCAGGAGCTGGGGTATCGGGCTGCTTTGGAGTCCAGTTCGCGCATTATGAACATCAGTATACTCAATTATCTGCGATAGTTGTGAGCGACGAATCTAAGGACCACGTACCCGAATCTGATCAGGTCGAATTATCGGACCCACTGGAGTTTCCTGTGGGTCTTCCCGGTTTCGAGGAGCACAGGCAATTTATTCTTGAAAGCCGGGCTGAAATGCGGCCCTTCCTCTGGCTACGCTCCGTGGATGATCCGGAGTTGGCCCTGCCGGTCATCAGCTGCCTCCTGCTTAAAAAACAGGTACAGCTGCATATCAGCAAAGAGGAGCTGAGCCAGATCGGCAGCCCCACCGAAGATGATATTGCGCCCTACTATATCCTCCGTGTAGACTCCAAGGAGGGTACTATCACCGCAAACACCAGGGCGCCGGTGATCATCAATACCAAATCCATGCAGGGACGCCAGGTTATCCTGGGACGGGATGACCTGGTGGTGGACGAGCCCCTTACGAACCTGATTTCCTCCGGGGAAGGAGCATAAGCGTCATGCTGGTCCTGACCAGGAAATGCGGCGAGAGCATCCGGGTGGCGGATAATATTGTCTTTACCATCCTGGAGTGCGCCGGAGGTCACGTGAGGGTGGGTATAACCGCCCCGCCCCAGCTGCCGATACATCGCGAGGAGGTGTATCTTCGTATTCGGGAGGAAAACCTGGCTGCGGCCCGGGGGAGAGATACCCTGGCTGCACTGCTGAAGAGCGCGCCGGAAGAGCTGCGAAGGGTGGGCAGGGGGACCGAATCCAGTGAAGCCGGAGGACCGGCAGACTAATCGTAGCCGCCGGGACACAGCCGCGGTATGGCGGGACACTGTGCCAGCTTACTGGATTGATTGCGACAGGATGCGTTAACCCGTGAGACCTTATGCGGATAATAATTGTCCTCACCTGGATAACCCGCATCTGCCAGACCTACGCAGGAAAGTGTGCTCCCGCTTAAATATATGCCTTGTGTCTGATAAAGAGGAGGATTTGGCAGCGTGACAATTTTTATTACAGGCATGCATCGTTCGGGGACATCAATGATAGCCCGGCTCCTCAACCTGTGCGGTCTTTATCTGGGGCCGGAAGACAGGATCCTGCCGCCCCAGCCGGACAACCCGGCCGGGTTCTGGGAAAATCGCGATATGTGTATCCTCAATGAGGCTATTCTGCAGAAGCTCGGCGGGGGATGGGATTTCCTGCCCCCTGAAGCCAAGTCCGGCTGGGAGCGGAGCCACGACCTGGATGCCCTGCGTGAGATAGCAGAAAAGCTTATTAAAATATTCAGTGTGCAGGAACCCTGGGGCTGGAAAGACCCACGCTTCTGTTTTACGCTCCCCTTCTGGCAGTCCCTTCTAACTGAGTCAAAGGTCGTTGTCTCTCTCCGGCACCCGCTGGAAGTGGCCGGCTCCTTGATGAAGCGGAACGGCCTCTCCAGAGCTTTCGGCTTGTACCTGTGGCTGGAATACAATCAGTGTCTGCTGGACCAGACCAAGCCGGAACAACGCCTCGTCACCCACTACGATACCTATTTCATCAACCCCCAGCAGGAGCTGCATCGATTAGTTGACTGGTTGGATTGGTCCGTCCCCGAGGAGACCATATCGCAAGCATGCAAGATCATCTCTATGAGTCTGCGTCATCATCGCAGCCCGGAACGACATAACCAACCCGGGGATATGCCCAACGAAGTAGCCCGGCTTTATCGCACATTGGAAGCGGACGCGGGACCTGTTTATCATGAAGGACTTCTGGCGGAAGGGACCCGACCGGTCTCAAAAACCCCCATTCTGGCCCCATCTGCACCGAACTCCGCTACAAATGGGCGCAGGAATCTCCCACAAGAGGCCCAGGCTCTCTATAGCGATGCTCTCAAGCTGGTTGAGACCAAACAGTATGAAGCCTCCATTATAGCCCTTGAGGAGTTGTTGGAAGCTTTCCCGGACCATGCTCCCGCGCACAACGATCTGGCCGTGGTCCATTTCGAGACGGGAAATCAGAGTGAGGCCCTGCGCTACCTGGAACGGGCCTTGGAACTGGAACCCCACAATTTCAATACTCTGCGTAACCTGGGTGACGCCTACCTGGCTATGGGCCGGGGGGAGGATGCCCTGGCGACATACGAGCGCGTGACTCAGAGTGAACCCCTAAACGCCGATGCGTGGGTTATGCTTGCCACCGCTAACTGTCAACTGGAACGAATGGATGACGCGATGAAGAATCTGAAGCGGGCACAGGAGATCAAACCCGATCATCCTACCGCCTGCGAGCTGTTGGAAGCCCTTAATCAGCTGGCGAGGCCCTAATTGCAGACCTCAGGCAACATCCCGTCGGTAAGTGTTGTCATCCGGGCCTATAATCCCCGGTATATGATATATACACTGAATAGTGCTCTCAGCCAGACCTAGCCCAGCGATAGCATCATTGATGGGTTGTCGGTATGCAACGCAATGCTGTCGAGAAGACCGGATTTCGTCGGCAAGCCCAAAACCACCATTTTCCACGAGCGTGAACCGCAAAATGTACTTTTCAGAAATACAGGAGGTCAAAGATTAGCGTGCACTTACAGACCAACATCCAGGCGGCCAACCCAATGAATGTGCTAATCTTCAGCCTACACACCGGCGCCGTGCTCCAGATCAGATTGCTGAGCCCCCTATCACACCTCCAACAGGAAGGGCTGCTCCAATATAAGTCAATTGATTACAAGCAGTTGAGCGCTTTCTATTTCAAAGACCTGGCCCCCTTCGATCTCATCATATTCCAACGGGTGTACCACCCGGAACTGCTCAAGATACTACACTGGGCCAAACAGATGGGGAAACCGACCATCTATGAAATAGATGATCAACTGCTGGATATGCCGCCGGAACATCCCCTGTACAACGAACACTCCCGGGCTGATTATCGTCAATGTATCATTGAATTTCTCCAGCAGGTGGATCACGTTACGGTTTCCACGGAACCGCTAAGACAGGATCTGTCCCAATACAATTCAAATATCACGCTATTGCCAAATTACCTGGATGAAACGATTTTCACTAAGCCGAAAGTCGCTCCGTCGCGTGAGGGGCCTGTGAGAATCGGCTATGCCGCCGGCTGGACCCATGAGGACGACTTCCGCCAAGCTCTCCCGGCTGTCAGGCGGCTGCAGAAAGAATACGGGAATAAGATCCGGCTGGTGTTTTTCATGTATATGCCGAAGGAGTTAAAAGAAGACCCCACCGTCGAACACGTTGGCGGTGCGGCTAATCTCCCGGAATATGCCCGGCTGCTGGCACAGGCGCAGCTGGATATCGGCCTCGCCCCCCTGAGCTCCAGCCGCTTTAACGAATGCAAAAGCGATATGAAGTTTCTGGAATATGGCTCGCAAAGAATAGCCGGAATATACTCCCGGCAGACGCCCTATGCCGGAAGCGTAATAGATGGGGTGACGGGTCTCTTCGTGGAAAAGGAAGACCCGGATCTGTGGTATGAGAAAATCAAGTATCTCATCGAGCAGCCGGAGGAAAGGAAACGTATTCAGCAGCAGGCCCACGATTATGTCTGGCGTGAACGAACCCTTGACCGGAAGGCACACAGCTGGTATGACCTGTACAGCCGTGTTCTAGCCGAATCTACGGCAACTCGGCCCCAGGAGGAACGGCCCCTTGTCTCCATCGTAATGCTGACCTTCAACGCCCTTCAGTATACCAGGCGGTGTGTTGACTCCCTGAGCCGGCATACCAGCTATCCCCATGAGGTGATCTTTGTGGATAATGGATCCACGGATGGCACCAAGGATTATCTCCAGGATGTAGTGGCCGCGAACGCCAACTATAAACTCATCGACAATGAGACTAACCTTGGGTTTTCAGCGGGAAATAACCGGGGAGTAAAGGCTGCCGGGGGCCGGTACGTGCTCCTGCTGAACAACGATGTTCTGGTGGCCGATGGCTGGCTGGAGAGTCTGGTGAGTGCCCTGGAGCGTGATGAACACATCGGCATGGTTGGACCGGTTTCTAACTACATCAGCGGCCGCCAGCGACTGGCGGATATCTCCTATCAGGATGACAAAGGATACTACGACTTTGCCGAGACGGTCAGGACAGGCAATCGTGGCAAGGTGACGCCCCGGCGCCGCATCGCGGGGTTTGCTATCCTTATCCCCAAGGCCCTCTACGATGAGCTGGGCGGTCTGGATGAGAGCTTCGGCTCCGGCAATTACGAGGATGATGACCTCTGCCTGCGGGTCAGGGAGAAGGGTTACGCCATTATGGTGGATGAGGGCACTTTCATCCATCACTTTGGCAGCCGGAGTTTTAAAGAGAACAAGATTGATTACGATGTCTCTCTGAAGAAGAATGAGGAGCTTTTCCGCGCCAAATGGCCTGAAGTGGACCCGGACTGGCTCCTTGAGAAGGATGAGCCCCTGGTCCAGGTTCTTGAGCGAAAATCCCAGGAGGGTGCCAAATTGATCGAGCAGGGGGACTTGGAGAATGGGCGCAGACTGTGCGAGGAGGTTCTGCTGGAGGACCCCACCAAGGTGGAAGCGGTCTATGGTCTGGGCCTGATAGCCCACCTGAAGGGTGACTTGCTAGAAGCTAGGAATCGCTATCAGCAGGCTGTAAGCTTGAACCGGGAGTGGTTCCCGGTCCAGCAGAGTCTGGCATTGCTGGATATGGCTGAAGGGGATCTGAAGGCCGCACAGCGTTGGCTTGTACAGATCCTGGAAAAAGATCCTCACGACCTGAATGCCAGACGCCTGCTGGGGCAGATTCTCCTGGAGGAGGAACAGTTTGAAACAGGGATCGATGTTCTCACGGGCATTCTGGAGGATGATCCCAACGACTGGCAGACACACTTTATCCTGGCTTCACTGTATGCAGAGATTGACCGGATGCAGGATGTCAAGCGTCATCTCGAAGCCGTGTTGGCGGCGAATCCAAACCACGCAGAAGCCCGGGAAATGTTAGACAAGATCAGCTAGATTGCATGAAAACCGGAGCACAGGTACTGGTCCTCACTCCAATTCCGACAATAATCCCATAATCGTAAGGGAGGTTCAGGGACATGGGATACATGAAGGAACGGTTGAAGCGGCAGGTTACGAAGGGTGACGTGATTTTCCAAGATGGGAATTCGGGCCAGAGTATGTATATTGTCCTGGAAGGCCAGGTGGAGATATCCAAGATGTTGGGGGATCAAAAGACGATCCTGGCAAAGCTTGGAGCGGGCGCTATTTTCGGTGAAATGGCCATCCTCGACAACCAGCCCCGGTCAGCAACGGCCACGGCCGTCACGAATGCCGTTCTCCTTGAAATCAGCCGCGAGATGTTCCGTAAGCGCCTGGAAGAAGTGCCCAAGTGGCTGCAGACATTTTTCCAGATTATCGTGGAGCGGCTGAGAGTCGCTACCAGGAATCAGAGTATCCTGCTCGCCAGGGGAGCCGGGCGGCAGGTTGTTAACCTGCTTGCCATGTCGGCCCGGCAGGAGCAGCCGGATAGTCAGGGGAAAATCATCCTGCCGTGGAATGAGCTGGTCTCTTCGATTGCATTTTTCATCGGCCTGAATGAGGAGCGGGTTAATGATACGGTAAACAAGCTTGTCACGTCCCATCTGGGCAAGAGTGACCGCAGGGAAGGTATCGGCCGCGTTTTTATTATAGAAAGCCCTGACAAGTTATACCAGTTTGCTGATTATTGCCGGGAGCGGTATACGGTCGAGACCGGCCATGCCAAGGAGCTGTCGGAGGAGTTCAGTTTCAAGGATAAGCAGGAGCAGGAGCTGCTGCAGGTTCTGGAAGAAATTATAAAGGAGCAGGG
>CAZQOY010000011.1:11208-26015 GCA_964595095.1 uncultured bacterium
CCTTTCCCGCCGCCACGTTGGAAAAGCGCCTGCAGACCCGCTTTAAGAATCCCATGAAAGTTTACGAGCATGCGATTGGAAGTTTCGGCCAGTCTGGTCTCCTGGATTCATTCCATCCTGAGGGGAGCGAGCCGGCTTACCGGGTCAACAACCGAGGCCTCCTTGAAGAGAAACTTGCCAAAGTACGACTGCTGGCGGAGCTAAGCGACCTCGAGCAGAAAATAATGGAATGAGTGAACCTGAAGGGCCTCCTTCCGGTGGTGTGACCATGTGCATGGTGGTGCATACCCGGAGCGGGAATCTGGCTAACGCTCTGCATTCGGTCAACCAGGTGGCCAGTCAGATGGTGGTTGTGGATACCGGTGGCGGGGGAGGGCAGACGGTGAGGCACCTTGCCTCGGAATATGATGCCATTTACCTTCAGGTTCCGGCTGATCCCGATGAAAGCGCTCTGATCAACACAGCCCTGGACCAGGCGACGACGCCCTGGGCCCTGTTCCTCTCTCAACAGGAAGTACTCCACGCAGACGATCCCCAAGCTATTCTGGAATATCTGGCAAATACCGAAGCTATCGCCTTTGATTTCCCCATCATTCCCTTTGATGAGCCCAGTAATCATTTCTTTGAGACCCGGCTCATTCGGACAGACAGGCAGATCCGCTGGGAATATACAATTTCCCCCTCGCTTACCGCCAGCCTGGATCGGGCAGCTGAGAAGGCACAGTTGGAGCATCCCATAGCTGTTATGCCGTTGGCGGCTATTGTCAGTCTGGGCGAGCCGGAGCCTGAAGAATGGGAACTCAGAGATGCCATCGTTCGGCTGGAGCGGGAACTGGACCAGGATCCCCAGTCTACACGTTACTGGTACTTGTTGGCTAAGACCGCCAGTGCGCTTAAGGAATGGGACCGGGCGCATTCTGCGGTGGAAGAAGGACTTAATGTTGTAAGCAGACAATCGGATGCTCCCCAGCAGGAGCCATATGCGGTGAATGGCCTGATCGGGATGTTTTGTGATGCCCTGCTGACCGGGCAATATTACCCTGAGAAGACCGTGGAGTCTCTATGGACCATATACAGCAATATGGAAGGAGATGGCCGTTTCAGCATCTCGCTCGGTAATTTGCTGCTGGCTGTAAACAGGGAAGGGGACGCCATCGCCGCCCAGCATCGGGCTGTGGGGAATTTCTTTAATGAACGGCGATATCACCTCAGTCTGGAGGAGGGTCTGTTCAAGCCGATCTTCCTGGCCTGGGAGATTGAGTTCCGTCGTTCCCGGGAAGACCTGCTCCGAAGCGTTATCGAGTTCCAGACCCTGCTGAACCGGCACCAGTGGAGAATGCGGCCACTCCTTCAATATGTCTTTAACCACAATCCGCCTGTCTTTAATGCCATTCAGGATATTCTCCAGCAAAGCCTTAAGAAGTTGGACTGACGATGGCCCGGGGAACGCTGTCAGTGTGTATGATCGTGCGCAACGAGGCCCGGATGCTGCCGGGTTGCCTTGACAGCATCTCCGCGGTGGCCGACCAACTGGTAGTTGTGGATACCGGCTCGAGTGATGATACGATCTCCGTCGCCCGGTCTTTCGGCGCCCAGGTCCATCATTTCAAGTGGATTAATGATTTCGCGGCCGCCCGAAACGAATCCATCCGGCATGCCACCGGCGACTGGATATTCTGGCTGGATGCTGATGAGCGCCTGATACCGGCTTCCGTCGAGTCTCTTAAACGGCTGCTTAAACCACTACAGCGGCCCACTATCTATCAGGTTCGGATCAGAAATCTTCAGTTGGAAGGGCCGGTCTACTCCCTCTCAATGTCCCACCGGCTCTTTTCAAGGCATCCCCAGCTCCGCTTTTCCGGCCGGATCCACGAACAGGTTCACCCCAGCCTGAAAGCCGCTGGAGGGGTGGAAAAACCCTCCAAGATAGTCCTTGAGCATCAGGGCTATGCCCTGGAAGAGGAGCAGATGCGGGCCAAGCTGGAGCGTAACCGGGTCCTCCTGGAGGCCATGGTTGAAGAGGAGCCGGATTCGGCCTACGCCCACTATACTCTGGGGCAGAACTATAATCTGCTTAGCACGCATGAACAGGCGCTGCAAGAGTATCTCCGTGCCCTGGAAATCGACGCCTTTACCGGACCTTCAGTCGCTACACTCCTGAACGCCTTGGCCGAAACCTGCTGGCATCTGGACCGGCTGGACGAGGCGGAGTCCTATGCCCGCCGGTCCCTGGCCATTGCCTCGCGGCAGACCAGTGCCAGCTTTACAATGTACCGGGTCATGCAATCACGTGAAGATGTGCGGGGGCAGATTGATTACCTCGAGCGGGTGTTGCCCTTTTCATCAGGGGAGATAGCGGGCACTCAAAGTGATTTGCCGAAAGATGTCCTTCTCCCCCGGCCGCATGTGCTCTTCAGCTTGGGACAGCTTCACCTTTCGGTCGAAGACTATGACGCAGCGGAAAAGGTCTTGAGGGAATGCCTTACATTGGAACCCGAAAATAGTGAAACGCGAAAACTGCTTATATCCGCACTGGCCAAGCAGAATCACTGGGAAGAGATTCTGGCGGTTCTGGCTGACCTGCCGCAGCCTCTGCCGGATTACCTCCGTGAAATGAAGGGTGTGGGCCTTCTTAAGCTGCAGCGCTTTGAGGAGGCCGCTATCCACTACAGGACCTGGCTTGAAGACAACCCTGACCATGAGGGACTGCGCAAGAGACTGGCTGGGCTTTACGCCAAAGTTGGCGACCGTGAGGCTGCACAACGTGTCCTGGAAGGAAGAATACCCGCCTAGCTGGCAGCTGCCGACCTTAACTCCCGGGTCAGTCCGACTTCAGATTCTCACTGTGATACAGGCCGCTGCTTTCCGGCGGTGGTACTTCCAGCTCTTGGTCAGGTGCGATAATCAAGGCGTTTTGCCACTTCCATAAATTGATGTATCGTATAGGCCTGTTCCAGTAAAGGGCCTATGGCCTGAAAGTCCGGCAGTACACCATCCCTGCCGAGGGTGGGAGCCGTCAGTGATGAAACCGTTGGCCCAATGCTGGCGAGGCTCTCCCCGGGCGGGAATAAGCGTATTACTACTCTCCGCATTACCCGCCCGGATAATAGCCTGTTGAGAGCCTCTTATCTCCATGTCTGGGTTCTAGCGTCCATTTTTCACTAACCCGATCTGCGGCTTACCTTTGGGATCGCCGATCTATCTCTCGTTCTATGCTGGCGATGCAATTGGAAGGCCGATCGCAACGCGCCAACGACACATAATCAAATTAAATAAAGTTAAAACATACATAATATTTCGATTCAAATTCCCATATTTTTTTTTTGGTTATTTGCATAAATATTCCTATATTCCCTGGTCGTTACGTATTCAGGTAGCAATTGTATCGAATATTAGTAATATATCAATTACATGCCGAATGTAAGCGGCAACAGTACAACATGTCAATAAATATTATGTGGTGAAATGAATAATTTTACATGGCGATTCGGTGAGCGTTTTCGGCAAATTCGCAGAGCAGCCAAGCTCACTCAGGAAGAATTCGGCCAGATACTGGACGTGAGCCGCCAGACCGTCAATGCCTATGAGAATGATCGCCAGCGCCCTCCCCTCGATATGCTGGAAAAGGTGTGCCGTGGACAGGGAATCTCGCCCCGCTGGCTCCTGACCGGACAGGGTGATCCCAGGATGGATACCGCCTATCCGCCTGCCGAAGATAGCCGTGCCCCCATCGCGGTCACCGAAGAGACCCTCACCCCTGAACAGCTCGCCTTGATAAACTACATCACCGAGGATCAGAGGCGAGCTGTCAAACTGGCCCGTTTTCTCCTGGATGAGGGCCTGAAGCATCTTCCCGTAGATAAGGGCGAATAAATTCTCAGCGAACACTAAAGTTCAGTTCGCCCCGCTTAGCTGACCATACTGTCATATTATTCTTCCCACTACTCCAGCCGGCATCATTCTCTCGTATCAAATGGAAAGGACAGAGTTACCTGTTAATATCGGGCGGTCTTTGATGTTCAGTTGGCAGCCCGCATGCATCCGTCGAAAGCCGTTGTCAGTATGGGCCGGAGTTGGCGGGGCTGCGAATGTTACGGAATATGTTCATCCTGGTATATAGAAGTGCCGATCTAATGGCACTTGATAAAGATATCACCCGGCTGATGAGATTACTGGTTGAGTAGCCGGCCGTCTGTAGTGCCTGGTGGAAGAAATGGTTGGCCGGGATTCAGGTGGAGCGGGCTAACGCGTGAGAAAGACTACGCAAACAGATTAGCGAGAACAGGCTCAGGCTGGGGCGTGATCATCCCGCCCTCCTGGTTGTATTCCTCGGCCTGTTCCAGGGCTTCTTCGGCCCTCTGGCGGGCCAGTTCCATGCGGGCTTCGAACTCCATTCGGGAGGCCTCAGCCGCAACCCGCAGGTCCTGGGGGGAAGGGCTGCCGGGTGCCAGGGCCGCCCTCCTCACCGCCTGGGCCTTCCGAATCGTGGCCTCGGGATCGTCGGGCACCTCGGAAGTATCGATCTGCACCTCGCCGCCCACGGCGTAGAGCTTGCCATCGGGCCCCAGGACGAAACTAAAATTGGCCCGGCGGATGATGTACTGGCCGCCCGCCATGATGTGCGCCATCTCGTGCGTCCTGACCGCGGCGTCCGCGGCTTTCAAGTCCTCTACCCGTGCTTTCTCATCGGGCGTGAGCTCCATTGAGCCGGGGCCGCCTTTGAGAGCGCCGCGCGGTCCGGGGCGCTGGGCGGCGGAGGTTGTGCCGGATTCGCTTGCCTCTTGAGGCTGACTCTCTTGGGTGGGTATACTGCGTTCCGGTGCACTGGTTGTGCGCTGAGGGCGGGTTTCACTATCGTCGGGCGATACCGGTGCTGGCTCGTAGGTATCGCGACGGCGGTTTGGCTCGGGCGCACCGCTGACCTGGCCGGCGACCTGCTCGGAGGCCGTCTCAGGTGACGGCCCCGGCCACGGCTGTTGGGCCCCGGGAGCAACGGGGTGAATGGCTACCGTCGACAAATCCATGATTGAACCAGGGCTGCTTTGCGAATATTACTGCGTCTTACTGTCATGTCAAGGCTTTCTCGGCCTCCTTTTGACCTACTAACTCCCTATCGTTATCGGGTGGAATAGTCTGAACTTTATACTTTTTCTTTACCGGCAAGAAGGGGGGCGATGGTCATTGGTGTCGAAGTTTACAAAAACTATTGCTTCTGGCAGGGGGGCATCTTAATATACGACAGTATTATCGTACGATGAATATATCGTACGATGTTATTATCGTATTATGGAGTAACATATGATCTCTTTTGAAGAACAGATTAAGCCAATCAAACTTACCATAGGTACAACTGTAGACGAAAAGACGGCGAAAGGCACCGTCTTCGGCCGTGACAAACTGGTCGCTAAGCTATGGAACAACCTGGAAACGAGCAGCATCAGCCTGATCGGTGAACGCCGTACGGGGAAAACGTGGGTGTTGCGACTGGCTCAGGCTTTACAACCAGCGTGGGCCGAGACCTTTTTATTCGATTCAGAAAAAGTCGATTCTGCTCCGGAGTTTGTCCGCCGATTGAACCAGGAGCTCCATGAGAAGGGGCTGATGTCCGCAAATATTGCGAAAAGATTATTCCATTGGATGCGGCGAACAGGTCAAGGTCTTGGCGGAATCAAGGGCACAGTGGAAATCAAAAATCCAGATGATTGGCCATTGTTTCTTCAGTCTACAATTCGAGAGTTTGCCAAGTTCGTTGGGACGAAAAAGGCGGTATTGATGATCGATGAGTTACCACTATGTTTGGACGAAATCTCAAAGAATAATGGATTTCAAGAGGCGACAAAACTGCTCAACGAGCTGCGCAGCCTGCGGATGGCCATTCCAGCGTTGCGTATGGTGTTTTGTGGTTCTCTTGGTCTCCACATTGTGCTAAAAAGGTTTGAAGACGAAGGATACACCGGCCGTCCCACAAATGATCTTATTCCCTTCGATGTACCCCCACTCTCAGATCAGGATTCCTTGTTGTTCGCAGGTGGTTTGATCGTTGGCGAAAAAATTGGCTACACACATCTGGAGCGAGTAAGTCTGGCGGCTTCACACGCTGGTTCCAATGTGCCGTACTATATCCAGCATATTGTGAATCACATGAAAAAAGAGCGGCCCCATGAATTTTTACCCGGGGACATCGCTGCAATTCCAGGGAAGCTGTTTGAGGCGTCAGGAGACCCCGCCGGATTTCGAGACCATGACAAACGTCTTGATAATTATTATCCCGAAGATATCGTTGAAAAAGCGCGAGCTGTGCTGGATGTATTATCCCTCGAGCCGGATGGCCTGGATGATGGATCACTTTTGAACCTGGTCAAACACAATCCCAAGACTCTGACTATCGATCCCGAGTCTTTACAGAAGGTGATCAGAATACTCCAGGATGACCATTATATCGAAAAATCCGGCGGCAGCTGGAGATTCAAGGTGGACATCATCCGGCAATGGTGGGCGGTGACTCGAGGGAAAATGAACTGATGAATCATAGCTATAAACTCATGCTCTTCAGCCCGCAGCATTCCGATCTTGACACATTATCGCGTACAATAACGGAAGGCAGGTTCCTCCTGGCAAATGATATTTTAAAAACTCTTCGGGAGTACGCTGATACTGGAAGGCCTACACACTATCTTCTGATTGGTCCGCGCGGTTGTGGGAAAACCCATCTCTTGGCCTATATCTGGAAAAATCTGGAGAAACCAGAATACAACGGATGCGTACCTAACATCTACCGCCTGTCGGAAGAGGAACGGGGGATAACCTCCTTATTTGACGTTCTGCTTGCTGCTCTGCGATCTACAAAAGACTTCTCAGAAAAGGAACTTAGCCAGCAAACTCCCGTCGGAAACTCCTCAGAAGCTCTTAGAACAATAGAGGAAATATTCATTAAGCACGCTGGTGGTCGCCCATCAATCATCATTATGGAAAACACCGGAATCATTTTTCGTGGCCTAAAGAAAAAGGGACAAAACAGTCTACGTGGGTTTCTCCAGACACACACCAATATCTCGCTTCTGGCATCATCCATTGAATTGTTTGGAAGAAGCCAAAGCAAGGATCATCCCTTCTATGGATTTTTCATGATTGAGCACCTGAAGCAGCTAAATGCCGAGGACGCCAGGAATTTTCTAATCATGCTGGCATGCCTGAATGGGGAGACAGCCCTCGCAAATGCCCTCCAGAAGGATGAAGCCAGGAAACGGGTGCGGGCGATATATGCACTCACTGGAGGCAGTCACCGACTACTTGCCATGCTTAGCTGTTTCTTGACCAACGAGGGTCTGGAAGAACTGGTGCAGCCCTTTATTCGGCTCGTGGACCGTGAACTGACACCCTATTATCAACAACGGCTGGATAGACTATCTCCTCAACAAAACAAAATTCTACGCGTAATTGCCCAGCAGGGCGGGGCGATAAGTGTCAAGGAAATCGCCGAAAAAACCTATCTTCAGTCTCAGACTGTTTCCGGGCAATTACACGATATGCTTCACGGTAATTTCGTGAGGCGCAGGAAGGCAGGCCGCGAATCGTATTATGAACTTAACGAACCCCTTTTGCGCCTCGTCCTTGACCTGAAAGAAGCGCGTGAAAAGCCGCTACCCCTTATTGTGAACCTGCTGAGATATTGGTATGAATCCGAGGAGCTGCGACAACTTGAGGCAATAGCACCCGAAGGCGCCCAGGAATATTACCAGGCTGCCCTGGATGGAGTGCAGCAGATTGGCGGTGATGGTATAAGCCTTGGCGAGTTTGAACAGAAAGAGAAGGCGTTGACCTCCGCCGAGCGCGAATTTGATAAATTGCTGAAGGAAGGTATCGCGTGGGGCCTAAAAGGTGATTACGAAAAGGCGATCGACTCATATAATAAGGTGTTAGAGCGCAGCCCGGACCATCCCTGGGCGCTGCTGCTGCGTGCGTCTTCCCTCCACTTGATGGACGAGTTGAAACCGGCGCTTGAGGAATTGGACCGCTTGATTGACCTTTTAAGTCTCGCAGGTGATTCCGGAGAGAACATGGTCGTTGCCGGAGCATTGTTCGAAAAAGGAATCGTTCTTGACCGGCTTAATCGTCCTGAGGAAGCGATCTCTGTCTACGACGAGGTGGTGGAGCGGTTTGGCGGAAGTGAGGAGTTGGAGCTCTTGGGGAAGGTTGCCGGTGCACTGGTCAGTAAAGGGACTACCCTTGGCCGGGCGAACAAACATGAGGATGCCATAGTCGTCTTCGACGAAGTTGTGGAGCGGTTCGGCGGCGGCGAGGAACCAGGGCTGCTAGTGCAGGTTGCCAGGGCGCTAGTAAACAAGGGCAACTCCCTTAGAGAGTTAGAGCGTCATGAGGACGCGATCGCCGTCTACGATGGGGTTGTGGATCGGTTCAGCGGCAGTGAGGAGAAAGAGCTGCTGGTGCAGGTTGCCGGGGTGCTGGTTAACAAAGGCTTTGTTCTCAACCAGCTGGAGCGTCATGAGGACGCGATCGCCATCTTTGACGAGGTCGTGGGGCGGTTTGGCGGAAGTGAGGAGTCAGAGCTGTTGGAGCCAGTTGCCAGGGCACTGTTCAACAAGGGCTTTGTTCTCAACCAGCTGGAGCGTCATGAGGACGCGACCGCCATCTTTGACGAGGTCGTGGGGCGGTTTGGCGGAAGTGAGGAGACAGAGCTGCTGGAGCCGGTAGCCAGGGCGCTGGTCAACAAGGGCTTTGTTCTCAACCAGCTGGAGCGTCATGAGGACGCGATCGCCATCTTTGACGAGGTCGTGGAACGGTTTGGCGGAAGTGAAGAGTCAGAGCTGTTGGAGCAAGTTGCCGGTGCACTGGTTACTAAAGGGACTACCCTTGGCCGGGCGAACAAACATGAGGATGCCATAGTCGTCTTCGACGAAGTTGTGGAACGGTTCGGTGGAATCGATGAATCAGAGCTGCCTGAGAAGGTTGCCAGTGCGCTTTTCAACAAGGGGGTTGCCCTTGGACGGCTGAACCGTTCTGATGATGAGATCGCCGTCTACGATGAGATAGTGGAGCGGTTTGGCGACAGTGAACACCCGGAGATCTTGGAGCAGGTTGCCAAGGCGCTGGTTAACAAGGGTGTTACCCTTGGCGAAATAAACCGCCATGAGGATGCATTAGCCGCGCATGAGTCCGCGCTGAGGTTGCAACCGGGTGAGCCCTCCTTGGCGATTTACGGTCGTTTTAATATACTTCGAGAGCTGAACAAGGAGGAGGAAGCATTTTCCTACTTGGATGAAATACTAGATTCTTCTTTACCTGAAACTGCTGGTATTACCCTGAGCAGTCTACTGATAAGCGATTTTGTCCAAGATAATGTCCACCTGCGTCGGGTTGCTGAAGCATATATAAGCCATGACAGTGTGGGTCTGTTGGTCGGCGGCCTGGTAGGGTGGATAAGACAATTATTGCCCATGTCGGAATCAGATGCCAGGGATTTGGAGAAAGCCGAAGAAACGCTTATGGAGGTGTTCACTGAAATCTCTGACGCGAAACCCGCCCTGGAAATGCTCACAGCCGCCCGGAAAGACGCTCTCGGGGATACAAAGGCGTTGTTGGATTTACCCCTGGAACTTCGCCGGTTGATCCAGCGCGAGAAAGGCGAAGAGCCGGATAATTAGGCAATTTTATTATAGCAATCGCTACTTACTACTGTCCCCCAGAATAATCGGCAAGCCATCCTAGCCTGAGATCGCACCCGTCCTTGAATGAAGCAGGTTGGATTAGCCGTTAGTGGTTTGTGGTCAGTAGTCCGTTGACCGTAGTTTTGCTCTCCACTCCAAGTCCCCAGTCCCGCGCCCCGCGCCCCGCGCTTTCTGCGACCTCTGCGGTTATTCCCCGCTTGTGCGATATAGTATGACTGTACGCATTTCCCTGAATAAGTTTGTTATTCATCGTAAGCAGAGTAAGGACTAAAAGATGAAGCGCAACCTCTACGGTTATTTATTTCTGATTGGATCAGTATGCACCTTTTGCGGTCCATCGCAAGCGGATGCGGGAGACATAAGCTTTCTGCCCTCAGGCGGCTACTTCGGCACCATCACCCTTGATCCCTCTGCCTGTCAGCTTGGCGGCAGTCTCCTGGCTTTCGCCTTGAATGGGGACCTGGAACCGAAAGCGTACATCCCGCTTTCTCTCGGGGTTGAGAAAATGATCCTTCGGCGGGAGCAGGACACCTCTCATGGGTTCGAGATCGGGTTTGAGATCGCCATTTTCACCCAGTTCGATATCGTTGACGTAGGAGAAGCCTATCTGGGGACGATGCTGAATGCAGACTACCGCGTGGCGGCATTATTGCATTACCGGGATAACCGGCACACCTACAGGTTCAGGTTGTTCCATATGTCGTCTCATCTCGGCGATGACTACATCATTAGGAATCAGGTCAATTCGCCGACGTCGAATCTGCTCAATTATGAACAGCTGGACCTCACGCGATCGACGCAATCCGGGGATTCCCGCTATTATTACGGCCTGGGGCTCAACGTAAGCCCTCATACTATCCGGGAGCGCCTTGCCGCCCAGCTCGGCTGTTTCTACACTAAACCCCTCGCATCACGGCCTGATCTCAGGTATCTGTATGGGGCTGATATTAGGGTGTTCGAGCAGAACCGCTATCGGCCCAATCTCAAGCTGGGTATCGGCCTTGAATTCGGGAGCTCCCGGTCCAATCCCCTCCGTATCATCCTCGAGTACTATAATGGACATCTGCCCTACAGTACCCTGGAACATCAACTCGTTCAGCTGTTTGGGATTGGACTTTACTTCAATACACGCATCTGATGATATAGTGCTGTTAGAGGTATACCGCACAGTCCATCAAGCTTCTTTGCGCCTTGGCGGTTCCTTTCTTCTTGGCTTACGGCTGACTTGTCCGGCGTAGCGAAGTGTAGACGGATCGCTGACCGCTGAGGGCTCCCCTGTTTACCCCGCCCTTGGCTGTTCCCTCTCTTTTCCCTGCCTACTGCCAATTGCCTACTGCCAACTGTCACTGCCACTTCTTCCCAAGCCTCAAGTCCCCAGCCTCAAGCCTCACGCACTTCACGCACCAGGCGCACCACGCGAACGACAGGCCCCCGCTGCCGGCGTATATTCCGACCGCATGAAAAAGCCCGCAACATACCGCAGCAAGCTGTCGTCGCGAGCGAGTTTACCCCGCGCCTTTAGTCCCGCCAACGGCGGGGTAGTGCAACGTAGCGGGGCCCATCGTACCCGCCGGAAAACTGTACACCACCCCAACAGTGCTCTCGTCGGGGGAAGCCTTGAAAAAAACGAATTCTGTATAGATTTTGTTCAATTTTACGCCGGTCATTGCTCCCCCTTTTGCTCCCGGCGGTCCCCTCTCTTTTCCCTGCCAACTGCTTACTGCTTCATTCCCCGGCAACTTGCGCTTGCGACTGGCGATACTTCTAAGTAACGTAAATGATAAGGAAGGTAGATATGTATCGCAAGACGAAGATCGTAGTAACTATCGGGCCGGCTACCTCCGGGCGGGAGACTATGCGCCAACTCCTGGCGGCCGGGATGGATGTGGCCCGCATCAATACTTCACATACGGACCGGCAGGGCATAACCGACATAGTCACTGACCTGCGGGCGGCTGCTGAAGCCGAAGGCCGCGTTCTGGGCATACTCCTGGATCTGGCCGGACCGAAGATCAGGGTTACCGGCCTCTCCGATGAGGGCCGAAACCTGGCCGAAGGAGATGTATTCACCCTTGGCACACAAGGCAGCGTGGATATCCTGGTGCGGCCCGACGTGGAGTTTCAGGCGGTCGAGGAGGACGCCCGGGTCATGTTGGATGACGGCCGCATTGAGCTCAAGGTTATGGCCCATGAGTCCACCTCGAGCCTGCGGGTGCAGGTGGTCTACGGCGGGCACCTCGAGGCCAACAAGGGGGTGAATTTTCCCGGTGTGGCACTGGGTGTTCCCACCATGACCGCCCGCGATGAGGAAAACCTGCGTCACGGGCTGGCACAGGGAGTCGATTGGGTCGCCCTTTCCTTTGTCCGCTCTCCCGAAGACCGCCAGGCCATCGACAAGGTTTTTGACGAAGAAGGCCGGCAGGTGCCGGTCATGGCGAAAGTCGAAAAGCCGGAAGCCGTGGCCCGGCTGGATGAGATCATCCAGGTCTTTGACGGGATCATGGTGGCCCGGGGGGATCTGGGCGTGGAAATGCCGCTGGAGCAGGTACCCATCATCCAGAAGCAGATTATCCGGGAGTGCAACGCCGCGGGCAAGCCGGTGATTACTGCCACCCAGCTGCTTGACAGCATGGTAACAGCGCCATCCCCTACCAGGGCTGAGGTGAACGATGTGGCCAACGCCATCTACGACGGCACCGATGCGGTTATGTTGTCAGGCGAGACCGCAGTGGGGGACTATCCGGTCAAGGCCGTCGAGACCCTCCACGCCATCGCCGTTACAACCGAAGAGGCAACTGTTGATGCTGGAGGAAGACGACGGGCAGACTACCAAACCCGGGGAGTAGCCGCCTCCATCAGCCATGCCGCCTGCAGCATCGCCCACGAGCGTGAGATGCCGGTCATCGTAACCATGACCCATACGGGCAGTACTGCCAGGAGTGTGTCCCGTTTCCGGCCCAAATCCCGTATCATGGCTTTCTCACCGTTCATTTCCACCTGCCGGCAGCTCCAGCTCAGCTGGGGCGTTACTCCCCTCCATGTGGCGGAATATGCCAGCACCGATGAGATGATCGCCAGGGCCGAGCAGCTGCTCCTTGAAAGAGATTTTGTGCAACCCGGCGACTGCTTCGTTCTCACCGCCGGCGTCCCCATCGGGCAGCCCGCTACCACCAACCTGTTGAAAGTCCAGCAGGTAGGGCAGCAATAGGATGCCGCCTGTAAGTGCCAGGGCCTCCAACTGGCTCTGGATGGTCTTGTCCCTTATCTGGACCTGCTCTCCAGTAAGCGGCCAGTCCAATAGCCGGCCGTCCCTGGATCAGTTGGTGAGCAGCAGCGACCTCATCGTCGTTGGAGCCTGTCAGGTTGAAGCGGTGGATAGTTCCGGAAACGTCCCTTACGTGAGTGGGACCATCACGGTGGAGGAAGTTCTCTGGGGGGACTTGCTCAGCTTTCTGATCGGGGAGGTAGTCGGCGAGGAGCAGGTCAACGTAGGTTGGCGGGCGATTTCGGGCAGCCATGACCCTGTCAATTGGGCAGCTCATGCGGGCCGGAAGGGTATCTGGCTCTTGGCTAGAACCGATACAGATGTATATCGCGCCGACGGGCCGCGATATCTGGCGCGCTGGAACAGGTTCAGGGTTGTCCGTTCTCTTCAGAAAAATATGGTTTTTCTCCGCCGCACGCCCCTCAGCCCGTCTTCGAAGATGATAGTGGATCTGGTAGTACGAAACGCTCGCAGACAGGATGCCGTGGTCCCCGAATTTCTTTTTAAAGAGGGGGCGCTGCATTTGCATCCCGGTGTCAGCCTAACCGTTTTCCGATCAGGGCCGGGAGGTAAGGAGGAAGGAGAACCCTTGGTGCCCCTCCAGGGGCGGATGCTCAGCCTGGATGACGAAGCGTGGATCATAGTGGGTAGTGGGGAAGAGCACCTGGTTCGGTTTGACCTGGCCCAGTTGTTTGACCTGGACCGGCAGACCTGCTATACGGCTAGATTTCGGATCGAGGGACTAGGGAAGAGCACCCTTGTGCTTCCCGCCATACCCCGATAGAGTGGTGTATTATGATATGCCGCCGCGGAAGGTCGGGAGGAGTTCTGCTGGACCGTTATCAGGTACTTCTATACGGCATTGGATACCAGGCTGATGTGGGGCCGCCAGGGCACCATCTCGAAAAATACCTCTCGTGAGACCCGGCCTTCCAGCTCCAGTTCCAGTTCCGACAGCTCGGGGGTCAGTTCCGGCATGCGGGCCACCCGCTTGAATCCCTCCGCCAGGACCAGCACCGGCTTATCCAACTCTCCGGCGCGTTCCGCCAGTCGCTTTGAACCTGCCTTGTTAATAAAACCCCTATCGTCATATTGGTCTGCTCCTAAGAGAACGACGTCCACGTCTTCCATGAGCTGCGTCGCTTGCTCGTCTTTCATGACCAGGGCTTTGACGCCTTCCTGCCGCAGGGACTCGGCCAACAGGTGTCCTTCGCCCCCCGGCTGCGAGGCGGCGCAGTAGACCGGCCCTATACTTTCCTTGCAGGCGATGATGGTCCGTCTTACCAGGGAACTATGGCTCAGTGTCAGTACTGTTAAATAGTCCTGGAGGGCCGCTACACCTCGGGTGATAGTAACCTGGGTCTGCCGGGCCATCGCAGCAGCCACTTCCTCCAGGTCCTCACCTTGGGCAATGTGCTCCAGAGCGTAGGTCCAGACGGCCATGAGGGGGAAAGTTTCCAGGCAAGTCCGCAGCCCCTCCTGCGTTATCCCCGGCGGCTGTCCCTGGGCCAGCTGGATAAACCGATGGAAAAGGGCAGAGGCGCCGTGAGTACGGTTAGCAAGGATGGTCTGGAAAGGGGAGGGCGAGGTACTCCGATCCGCAGATGATCTATCCGTCATCACCTTAGATCAATTCGGGCTGAAGAAAAGGGCACGGCAGGAAGAAGATTGGCCCTATTTCAGTTTAACGGCCGTTCCGTAGACCACGATCTCGGCGGCCGAGCTCATGACAGTGGCACTGGTGAATCGGATGCCGGTAATGGCGTCGGCGCCCAGAGTCTCGGCGGCGGCGATCATCCGATCCAGGGCCTGCTCCCGGGCCTCGGCCATCATCTTGGTGTATTCGGTTACCTCGC
>CAZQOY010000012.1:0-26004 GCA_964595095.1 uncultured bacterium
ATTATCGGGGGGTGCTGCGGAACAACCGGGAGACACATTCGGGCAATCAGGGATGTCGTTGATTCCCGGCAGGTGGGGTAGGCGACAGAAAACTGGTGTAAATGCAAAGGCCCCCGGGGCCACCCTTGGGCCTATTTGGGATCTAGCATACCGACGGGAACGGTGGACCCGGAAATATTTTTTTTTAAGCGTGTAAATGGGAAATCCCAGTAAATGGGAAATCTCGGAGGAAAGGTCAAACAAAGCGAAGAGAATGCTTTCTAATTCAGCTCCTGGCGCTTGCCCTGGTGTGCGGTTGTGCGACCGTACGCGAGCCAAATAGCGAACCTGCAGCAAAGCCGGGTGAAGCAAATAGCGATCCGGCAGCAAAGCCGGATACTCAGCAGACCGCAGAACCGGCCGTCTCTTTTTCCTACGAGGATGCGGCCGTCACACTTCCGTCGCCGGCGTCCGTTCATTTGGATCCCGAGGGTCGGCTCGGCGAGCGTTTCCACGGCAATATCAACTATGTGCGTTACCTACATGATCATTATGGTGAGGAGATGCTCGAAGCTTTCGCCACACGCCATTACGCCCCCGGGAAATTCCTCGAGCTCGTATGGGATCGCGAGTACGCGGGGAAATGGCTGGACGCCGCAATTCGGACGGCAGTCAATACCGGCAACGACGCTCAGCTGGCGATGACTGATGCCTTCGCGGCGTCCCTGCTCCAGCACCAGCAGCCGGATGGATATGTCGGGATCAAACTGCCGACGGATCGTGATCTGGTTATGTGGGAAAAAGAGTGGGACTTGTGGAGTCAATGGTACGCAATGACCGGCTTCCTGGCCTACTATGAGTTTCGTGGAGAGCGCGCTTCCCTTGAGGCCGCCTCCCGCGTGGGCGCATGGATTGTGAAGACCTATAGTCCCATCGAGGATGAGAACGCGCGCTTCTTAACAGAGGGCGATTTGGACGGGGGAACCAACGTTGCCGTGATCGGCCAATTGGTTCGGTTGTATCGTCATACAGGGAACGAGGACCTGATCGAATTTGTTCGACAAGTGATTCAGCATTACCCGCCCATTCAGCGGATGCTGTCCAGCGGTGAACCCGAGCTGACCCATCCCTATATGCTCAGCGCTTACTTGGGCGGCATGGCCGAATTTGCCCAAGTTACGAAAGACTACGAAATCTTGGCGTGGGTGGAGCAGGTTTGGGAGCGGATGGTAAGCGACCATCTGTACCCCACGGGATCCCTCGGAGCGGGAGAGAGCCTTCGTGAGGGGAAGCTAACCGACCGAAAGGACGGCTCGTTTCAGGAAACTTGTGCCACCACCGAGTGGATCTTCTTTACGCAGAGCCTTTATGCGATAACGGGGCGTGCGAGGTACTTGGAAGCGCTGGAGCATACTATTTTCAACGCATTGCTGGCGGCACAGTCTGTGGATGGCATGAAGTGGTGTTACTTCACCCCCATGCGTCTCCATAAAGATTGGTTCCATGGACCGACAAACTGTTGTTACTGGTCGGGGCCCCGCGCCATCGCGAGATTCCCCCAACTCATTTACGCTGTAAAGGACGACACAGTCTATGTCAACTTCTTCGAGACAAGCCGTGCGACGCTCGCCACGCGTGGCGCTGAGGTGCATATCGCGCAGCATAGCGAGTTCCCCGAGATTGGCCGAAGCAGAGTCACGATGGAGACTCCCTCCGGCTGGAAGGGAACGCTGCGCATCCGCGTACCCTCCTGGACCACGGAGTTTCAGGTCCACTTGAACGGAGAGCCCGCGCCCAAATCTACCGTTGCGAGCGGGTATTGCGACATCAACTTACCGGAATCAACGAAGCATCAAGTCGAGATTCGCTTTGATGTTCCCATCGTACGCGAGGAGTTTGCGGGCGGCTATCTCATGCGCCGTGGTCCCGAGGTCCTGTCGATCGACGTCCGCGATAACACTGAAACTCTCCTACCTTGGATCTCATTTCCAGAGGAAATGGCGCTCCAGCCTACTGATTCCGACGGGAGTCGCCGGCGGTATCGCGCAGACCTTGAGTATGCGAGTTCGGGGGAACCTCGCAGTTTCATGTTTACACCATACGCAGATGCGGGCAACGAGGGAGCGGTTTTCCAGACCGTGTTTCAACTGGCGAAGAAGGAAAATTAGCCGGGGAAAAAAGCCAGAATACAACCATGATCGGCTATGATAACATCCCCTGATCTGGCAGGTACGATCCATTATATCATCAAAGCCCAACTCTACCTCTGTGGAACGCTTTATCTCAGCGATAACATCAGCATCTTCGGGCTGGCGTAACTCTTCGTAGCACAAAAAAAGGGGCACCCGTAGGTACCCCCTTTTCATCACTATTGCTTTAAGTAACGGCCCTGTTTGCCGCAACCTTAAGCATATATATTGATAAATGAGCGTCGTAAAGAGCTGCTACCTCTGCAGCAGTAAGCACTTCATTCCAGTAAGTGGCTTCATCAATCATGCCTTCAAGCGAGAAGGGCCACAGGTATGTCGCTGTTGCCTGTGCCGCGCCAAAGGCCTGACGAAGGGCTGGATGCCTGATGCTGGATGAAGATGGAAGCCCCGGACATTACCGGGGCTTTTTTTTCGTGGCTCGGGACCCCGCTTCGCGTTGCAACGCGGGGCAGGCTCTATTGAACCGCCGACACACCTGTCCGGCTTTTGACGGATGGATTATCCCCCGCCGCAGGCGGGGTTCAGCTCATGTACCGACCGTTGTGAAATACAAAATGAGTCAGGGGAACGGGGCAGGAGGGTGACCTACCGTGACCAGTCATGACCAGTATTTATCTTGCTTGCGTCGATCAAGCGAAAGACGCTTCAAATGAGGCATTGAGAAAACCTTGGAAACATGAAGTGTGTCTCTTAGTTTTAACCCTGATAGCTCACATTACTTTGATGACGTACATTCCGGTAGTGCCAATGCTATGATTAAGCATGTGGATGAAACCAAAGCCAGACGTTTTTTATTATTGACCGAATGCTCTATAGGGGATAACATCGCCGCTGCACATCCTGAAAAGGAAATGCTCCGCTTATGCGGTGTGCGCTGTCCACACATGGCGGAGATCACGTTGGAAGATACCCTGAAAGCCTTGCAAAATCATCAATATGTCGTTGAATTGCCGAAAGATATTCGTTTCCGCGCCCGGCAAGCTGTGGAACGGATGATTGCCACAGGATAACATGGCGGAGTGCATCATATCCGACGTCCTCATCATCGGCAGTGGGATTGCCGGTGGTACGACGGCGCTGCAATTAGCGAATGCCGGTGTATTGGTAACCCTGGTTACCCGCGCCACCGCTCCGGAAGAGTCCAATACCTATTATGCCCAGGGGGGGATTATTTACCGCGGAGAGAACGATTCGCCGGAATGCTTAGCTGGGGATCTTTTTGAAGCCGGAGCAAAGTATAACAATCCCCAGGCAGTCCAGCGAATTGCCAAGGATGGACCAGAGCTGGTTAAGAGGATCCTGATTGATGAACTGCGGGTGCCTTTCGATAGAAATGAAAATGGGGATCTTTCCCTTATTGAGGAAGGTGCGCATTCGTCCAAACGTATTATCCATGCGGCCGATACCACTGGTAGAGCCATTGAAATCGCCCTGCTGAATGCCCTGAAATCCCATCGCAAGGTCAAAATTTTGACCTGCCACACGGCGATCGATCTCCTGACCCCCTCCCACCACAGCATCAATCCCTTGCAGATCTATGAGCCACAGTCCTGTGTGGGCGCGTATATATTCAATCAACAAACTGGTGAAGTAATCCGTTGTCTAGCTAAAAATACCGTCTTAGCCACGGGAGGATTAGGCGAAATATTTCTCATTACCAGCAATCCTGAAGGTTCCCGGGGAGATGGTTTGGCTATGGCTTACCGAGCCGGTGCCAGAGTGATTAATTGTGAATTCATCCAATTTCACCCGACCACATTTTTCCATCGTCATGCCCCTAATTTCCTCATCAGTGAGGCAGTCCGGGGAGCCGGCGCCCGTTTGGTGGACGCCCAGGGGGAACCGTTTATGGACAGATTCAGTCCGGACTGGAAGGACTTAGCTCCCCGTGACATCGTAGCCCGGAGCATCCATGTCGTCATGCTGGAAAAGGGACTCACTAATGTGTACCTGGAGCTGGCTTCCTGTATACCGGCAATAAAAATCAAGAAACAGTTTCCAACGATTTATCGCCAATTAAAAGAGTATGGTGTCGATATGACAACCGACCTGGTGCCGGTGGTTCCGGCTGCCCATTATTTCTGTGGTGGGGTTTGGGTCGATGAATGGGGAGCCACCACGATTGCTAATTTATATGCCGTGGGGGAAGTGGCCTGTACCGGGGTGCACGGAGCCAATCGGCTGGGTAGTGCTTCCTTACTGGAAGGCTTGGTCTGGGGACACCGGGCGGCACAACACATCCTCGAAAAATTGCCGGGGCAACACATCGTTGATGAACAGTCGATCCCGGACTGGCAGTCTGCCGGGGATGATCTGCCGGACCTCGCATTGATACAACAGGATATGAGTTCCATTCAACATATAATGTGGAATTATGTTGGACTAATACGTAACTCTCGCAGATTGGAAAGAGCCTGGAACGAGCTTCGAAATCTTGAATTTCAAATTGAGCAATTTTATCGGACTACCAGGATCACAGATGGATTGATTGGCTTGCGCAATGCCGTTAGATCGGCGCTAATCGTTACGAACGCGGCTTGGACTAATAAAAATAGTATCGGCTGTCATTTCCTCGAATAATGACCAGCCCCCAATGTTTCGCCCACTTGTAAAGTTTGGAAATAGGGCCTGGGTCACTATCCCTTCCGGCATCTACATCGCCCGCCTGTTTACCCCGCAGGAAGCGGGGCTTGTCCCCGACGCTTTGGGTCGGGGGGTAACGCCTTCCTCCACAAAGTCCATCAAGGCTTGTCCTGAGTTCGGCGAAGGATGCTTTTGTCCCCGACGCTTTGGGTCGGGGGCTACAACTGAAGTAGGGGGAAAGGTTGCTGATTCTACGAAAGACGCTTCGGCAAAGGCGTCAGCTAAACCTTGAAAATGCGAAATGTATCTCGTAGTTTGTAGCTCCAATAGCTCACATTCCTTTGACGACGTACAGTCGTCGCCGAATCTGCAGTCAGGCGGATGGTTATCAATAGTTATGAAGTACGCTACAGATTGAGTAAAAAGCACTCTCAGAGAATCAGGACTATAAAATTCATCGCCTCATCGCCTGCTAGGTAATAGTGCTGTAGCCAACGGGTCATGACGTTGCATGTCTCCAATCCACTTACCTCGGATATGCATTCTTGTTCTCCCAGAAGTTCTTGAGTCAACCTGTAATGGAACCATTTACTAACGATGTCGGCACATCATCTATCTCAGAACTACCATATTATTCTCCAGAGGTCGTGGAATCAGGGCGGCTTATGACAACCTTCCTTAAGATAGAATAGTCTAAGCATCTATATAGACCGAATCATCGAGAAACGGAAGTGGTCCCCTTACGAAATCACTTGGATCAACTATGGAGGTTACACATATGGTTCCTCGCTTTTCGCGGATTCTGGAAGTACTTATTATTTCCGTCGTCATCACGACCTTTTCAGAAGCCGGCTACACGCCATCCGGTCGAGAGGTTCTGGGCATCCAAACCCTGAAACACGAGTTAACGCTAAAACCAGACTACGATACTGGGAACCTTGAAGGCATTTCCCAGATTACGATCTTGAATGCTTCTCAGGAATCGATCACTCGCGTGCCTCTGCTCTTGTATCACAAGCTTCGCGTCAAGTCCGCTTCTGCATCGGACGATAGGACACTGAAATTCACCCAACGTGTCGTTCCCCTGAAAGGCCATGAGAAGATGCTTGTAAATTATGTGGATGTCGCATTGAACGAGCCGATGCCACCAGGGGCAACGTTCACGTTGAGAACGCGGTATGGAGGGGAGCTAGCCGGGTACGTAGAGGCGGGAAATATATATGTCAAGGACCATGTCAATAAGGAGTTCACGATTCTTCGCACCGACTGCCTTGCCTATCCGATAGTGGGTACTCCATCCATGGACGATCTTCTGCAATCCTTTTATCGGGACATGAGAAATGGATGGGATTACTTCCTTGAGGTGAGCATCCCCGCGGAACTCGTGGCGGCAAATGGCGGGAAGTTAATAGGGCGTACGTCTCAGAACGGAGTAGCGACGTATCGATACCGCAATATCAAACCGGCTTGGCGTATCGATGTTTGCATCGCTCCCTATGGAGTTCTCCACGATGAGAAAACCGCCTTAAATGTATTCTTCCTGCGCGAGCACGAAGAGGAGGCTGGCGCTGTCCTTAATGCTTGCTCGAAATCCCTGCAGTTCTTCTCCGAATCTTTTAGCCCACTGCCTAACTTTGAAGACTTCACGGTCATAGAGGTCCCGGATGGATACGGCTCCCAAACGGACGTGACAAGCATTCTGCAAGAGGCTGAGGCATTCCGGGGCAATCATCCCCGCCTTTACCATGAAGTCTCTCACTTATGGAATCCACCAAGCCTTGATGAGAGCCCCTCTCGATTTGAGAGCGAGGGCCTTGCTATGTTCTTTGAGTATTGGCTGCCGGAAAGATTGGACAAGAAAACGGGACAACTCCTAAAAGGTCTGACAAGCTGTAGAAGCAGGTTTCGGAGGCAATGCAATGACGATCCAAAATACCGAGACATCCCAATCGCTAACTATGGGAAGCATGACTGTGCGGACGCGTCCTATACAAAGGGCATGATCGCTTTCTGGCTTCTATATCGTCTCGTAGGAGAAAAAGCCTTCATCGACATTTATCGAGAGTTTCATCAGAAATATTATCGTAGTTGAGCGACTCTGGAGGATTTTACTCGAACCGCGGAGAGTGTCTCAGAAAAAAACCTTGAGAAATTCTTCGGCGAATGGATATACGGAACGGAATCTAGTGGTCATTTGCTCAAGGAAATGTCATTCGACCAAATTCTCAATCTCTACGAATGACCAGCCCCCAATGTTTCGCCCACTTGTTAAGTTAGGGTTTTAGGGCCTGGGTCACTATCCCTTCTGGCATCTACATCGCCCGCCTGTTTACCCCGCAGGATGCGGGGCGAACCCCCGACCAACGGATATACTGAAAGAAGGAGACAATGGGAGGGGCGCTGATTGTGGGGGCCAGTGACCCGGGGGGGAATCGAACCCCCGACCAACGGATTAAAAGTCCGCTGCTCTACCGACTGAGCTACCGAGTCCGGGTAGCGGTAGGAGTGATTTGCAATCGCACCCCCTCCGTCGTGCGCCACGAAGGACTCGAACCTTCAACCAACGGATTAAGAGTCCGCTGCTCTACCAATTTGAGCTAGTGGCGCGGCGGGCTGAAAAATCAGCTCGTGAAGTTATTTTTCCAACGGAGGAATGGCAAAATAAATCCAACTGGACCGGGTTTGTTTTCCGGCCGTGCCTTGTGTAATAATGACACACCGGCCAGGTTGAATGCCCGCGCTAGGGTGGTCCTTTTACCCACCGCTTCACCTGGTCCTGCACCTGTTCGACCAGCTCCGGCAGGGCGCGCCGCACCGCCGGGGTCATCGTCCCGCCGACGGTGAGCGGGTCGGCCACCTCCATGGCGAAGATGATTATCTCCTGCGGGAACTCCAGTTCCAGCCGCCGGGCCAGGGCGAAAAGCTCCGGCAGGCCCGCATAGTGGGGCGTAGGGGCCAATACCTGGGATAGATCCTCGCGGCCCAGGCGAGTGATGGTGCCGGGTGCGGCGCGGCCGGTATAGATAGCGTCGATAATAACGGCTCGCTGGTAGCCGATGAACAGATCAAGCAGAGCCAGCCCGGAAAGCGAGCTTTCCACTACATCGGCTTGGTCACCGAGTGGCTCCGAGAGCTCCCGCGCCGCCAGGATACCGACGGCATCGTCCGCGAGCAGCTCGTTGCCCAGCCCGAGGACCAGGGGCCGTTTGGATGTTTCTACTGTCACGGATTAGTATTCGCGATACTTGTCCCTGGGCAGACCGTAGATGGGGCACTTGTCCCGGGCCTCGCCGATAACCGTATGGCCGCAGACCGGACAGACTTACACAGCTGCCGCCTGTGCTGCATTGTCCATTAGCTGTAACATCAAAGGATTATGCCGGCAATTCCCTGACCCGTATTCGGGTTTCTTCGACTGTTACAAGTACTTCTCTTTCCAAGTATTCCTCTATACCCTGAAGTCCGCCCTCAGACAGATACGGGATATGTTTTTTCAGACGTCACCCAGGCGGCAAACTCGAAGGCCTGCTTGATATCCTCCCTCCCCAGTTCAGGGTAATCGGCGATGATCTCATCGGTGGTCTTGCCCGCGGAAACAAGTTTCACGACCAGGGGAACAGGAATCCTCATATCCCGGATGCAGGTTTGACCTTGAAAAACCCCGGGATCAACGGTGATTCTGTCCAATTTGTGCACTATTAACCTCGTTTCTCGGTATTGACGTGAGCGTATTTCTTCACATTCACCCCGGCCTGAGTTTACATCCTAAGTCCTGGGCATGGCCGTAGATTTCTCATCAACCTACCCTTGCCCGCAGGTATTGAAAACGACAAGATCAGTCCAGAAGCCGCTTTTCGCCAGTGAGTTTCTGGATCTCGCCGATTCGCTGGGTAACCTCCAGGACGCCCAGGTAGGTACCTGCTTCATCACGAATCGGGAAATAGCGAATCAGCACCTTATCGCCCGCAAAGTCGATCCAGAAATCGGCCTGCTCCAGCGAACCGTCCTTGAAGCCGTCCACTATCTGCTGCACCCGGTGCACGCTCTTTGCAGGATGGCACTTCTGGACCTTTCGACCTACAACAGAACGGGTCCGGGTAAAGATTTTCTCCTTGTCCAGGCGATTGAAATAGGCCACCGTGTCATCGGCGTCAACGAAGGTTACCTCAACCGGCAGGGTCTCCATCATTGCATCTATCTGTTCCAGCGAAAGGTTGTAGATGAGGCTCTTTCGGGCTTTGCCACCCTGCTCGACCTCTGCCAGCATTTGCGAATATTGCTGCGCCGCCGTCTCCCCATAGGTGGAGGTGTCGATGCGGTCAAATCCCTCCACCAGTGAGCGGTTGTCTTCCTCGGTGAGAACCTGCCGCCCCATCTGGTAGAGCACGTCGTTTTCTTTCCAGATGTGGTTTGCCCGGATTTCAAGGTAATCGAGCCCTTTCTGCTTAAACCCGGCCCTGGCTCCTTCAGAAGCCTTTGCCAGGTCCGGGACATCAACAATCATCTGCTGCAGGATTTTCCTCTCGGACTCGTGCTCCAGCAGCATCACCCGAATCGGGCCGTCCTCGGGGATCCCTCGCTCAACCATGAGCGGAAAAAGTACCTGTTCCTCCTTGGTATTATGAATCCGGTCGCCGAACTCCAGCAGAAAGTCAACCGCCCGCTGCATGGCAAAGGTGTCGTAGGCCGAACCGGGGAGTTTCTCCAGTTCTTTTCGCAGAATGTCCATAGCACGCTCGATCATCTCGTGTTCGCCTACCAGCAGGCTGTCCCATTGCTTTGTTTCCAAGTGTGTTTCTCTTTTATCTTACTGAAGTATAATTAATCATATTACACGGTTCTCATCCGTCTTCCTTGATCTCCCAGGTGTGGCCGGCGTGCAGGATGGTTTCTATATCTCCAGGGCCGTCCTTTTCGATGGCCTGATCGATCTGCTGATAGGTAAGGTCCTCGTATGTATTTTTCTCTACCTCGTAAATAACGCCGAGGGGAACGGGAAACTCCGGCCGGTAGGTCATTTCACTGAGGATCAGGGCCTGCATGCGATCGGTCTTGTCGTGAACCAGCACGTCATCGACGGAATACTTGCCATCAGCCAGGTCGATAACCTTCGAGCAGGCGCGGTCCATGTATATCCCCTTGGTCCGGTCCCGGCCGAAGAGCATGGGCCGGCCGTGTTCCAGCAGCAGCTGGTGGTTGGCCTTGGTCTCTTTATCCGTGAGAGTGGCAAAGGCATTATCGTTGAATATCACACAGTTCTGATAGATCTCCAGGAACGAGGTGCCATGATGCCGGTAGGCCGCCTCGATCATCTGCTGGAGATGTTTGCCTTCCACGTCGATGCTGCGGGCGATAAAGGTGGCGGCGGCGCCCAGGGCCAGGGCCGGCGGGTTGAAGGGCCAGTCGATGGAGCCCTGCGGGGTGCTCTTGGTCACCTTGCCGAACTCGGAGGTGGGGGAGTATTGCCCTTTGGTCAGGCCGTAAATGCGGTTGTTGAACAGCAGTAGATTGATATCCGGATTACGACGCAGCAGGTGGATAAAGTGGTTGCCGCCGATGCTCAAGGCGTCGCCGTCGCCGGTCACGACCCAGACGCTGAGGTCGGGATTTGCCAGCTTCAGACCGGTGGCAATTGCGGCGGCCCGGCCATGGATAGTGTGGAAACCGTAGGTGTTCATGTAGTAGGGAAAGCGGCTGGAGCAGCCGATCCCCGATATAAAGACGAAATCCTCCTGCTTCCGTCCCAATTGGGGGAAGGTCTTCTGGATCTGGGCCAGGATTGAGTAATCGCCGCAGCCGGGGCACCACCTGACCGTATAGTCGGTTATAAGGTCTTTCCGGGTCAGGGCCCCAAGCCCCGATGCAGCCGCGCCATCAGTCATCTTTGGTCTCTTTCAGCACTTCTAATATTTTCTCCTCAAGCTCATCGGCGGTAAACGGTTTGCCTTGTACCTTGCAGTATGAAATCGTGTCGATCAGGAATTCCGAGCGGATGATCCGCGCCAGCTGGCCCAGGTTGATCTCCGGCACCAGCACCCTGCGGAACCTTACCAGCACCTCACCCAGGTTTTTTGGGAATGGGTTAAGGTGGCGCAGGTGGAGGTGCGCTACGGAATGGTCCTTTTCCCGCGCCCGCTCGACGGCGGTCCGGATAGCGCCGTAGGTAGAACCCCACCCCAGCGCCAGCAGGTCGCCGCGCTCAGCTCCGAAAGGAGCGGCCGGAGGAATATGTTCAGCCACTACGTCCACCTTCTGCTGGCGGCGGTGCACCATCTGCTCGTGGTTCTCCGCCTCGTAGCTTACCGCGCCGGTCACGGCGTCCTTTTCCAGGCCGCCGATGCGATGCTCCAGCCCGGGCGTGCCGGGCACGGCCCAGCCGCGGGCCATTGTCTCAGGATCAACGATCCGGTAGGGATTGAAATCGCCGTTTTGATCCGTGACCAGGTTATTCTCGATTGGAGGCAGTTCATCGAGGCGGGCCAGCCGCCAGGGCTCGGAGCCGTTTCCCAGATAGCTGTCGGAGAGGAGGATCACCGGGATCATGTGCCGGACGGCGATGCGGCAGGCCTCGTAGGCCATGTGGAAACAGTCGGCCGGCGTGGCCGCCGCCAGCACCACAACCGGAGTCTCGTTGTTGCGGCCGTACAGGGCTTGCAGCAGGTCGGCCTGCTCGGTCTTGGTGGGCAGGCCGGTGCTGGGCCCGGCGCGCTGCACGTTTACTATAACCAGTGGCAGCTCAGCAGCTACCGCCAGTCCGATGGCTTCCGTCATCAGGGCCATGCCGGGACCACTCGTACCCGTAACGGCCAGGGAACCGGCGAACGAAGCACCAATGGCCGAAGAGATGGCGGCAATCTCATCCTCGGCCTGGAAAGTGATAACCCCGAGATTCTTGTAATTGGATACCAGATGCAGTATATCGCTGGCCGGCGTGATGGGATAGCTGCCGTAGAACAGGCGCAGGCCGCTTTTCCGGCTGGCGGCCACCAGTCCCAGCGCGACGGCATGGTTGCCCATGATGTTGCGATAGGTGCCCGGTGGCAGGGTCGCCTTGGAGACCCTATAGCTGGTTTGTATCAGCCTGCTGGTGCCGCCGAAATTGTACCCGGCCTGGAGTGCCCGCTTATTGGCCTTAACGATCTCGGGGCTGGTTTTGAACTTGTTCTCAATGAAACGGAAGGTATTCTCCACCGGGCGGTCGTACAGCCAGTAGAGCAGCCCCAGGGCGAACATGTTGGTGGAGCGAGCCACCACTTTGCTGCTGAGCCCCAAATCCTCCAGCGCCCTTTCCACCAAAAGGGTCATATCGATGCTCACCACGGTATATTCGGCCAGGGTATCATCTTCCAGGGGGTTGGTCTCCCACTCAGCCAGCTCCAGGTTGCGCTTGTTGAAGGTGGAACTGTTGGCGATTATGATCCCGTGGGGCCGCAGCTCCGGCAGGTTGACTTTCAGGGCGGCGGGATTCATCACCACCAGCAAGTCGGGCCGGTCGCCCGGCGTCTGGACGTCTTCCCGGCCAAACTGAATCTGGTAGGAACTCACGCCATCAAGAGAGCCGGCCGGGGCACGGATTTCGGCGGGGTAGTCCGGCAGAGTGGCCAGGTCGTTCCCCACGATTCCGGTCGTCTCGGTGAACTGGCTGCCGGTCAGCTGCATCCCGTCGCCGGAATCCCCCGCAAACCGGATGGTGACCTGCTCGACTTCCTTGATCGACCTGCCGGGCTTTTTATCAGCCTTGCTCATGGATATTCCTTCCGGCCATTGCCGTCTTCGTGTGCCGGGTTATCAGGCGTGCCTGCCCTCTACCCTGAATTCGACCTAGTTGAAGTTTACTACATCATTTGATGACTTACAAAATAACAGCGGGATGCCCCGATACTTCAGGACATCCCGTTATTCATCATGTTGCTGATCCGGCTTACTTCTCCAATTCCCCCTTTACCAGTCCAAGGGCAAAGAACAGCGCGGTCAAGAAGAGCAACGGGGCCAGGATCGTCAGAACGAAGTCCTGGGAGAAGAACAGCAGCTGCTTCCCCGCCGACAGGAACGCCAGCGCGATCCCACCCAGGCCGATCAAGGTACCGCCAACGGTTACATACGCGAACGAGCCTTTCACTTTACCAGCCTTTACGCCAAGCAGCGGCAGGAAGAAAATGGTCAGACCGGCAGTGCATGGAACACCGGGTAGACAATCTTGCCCAGAGTTTCCAGGCCGGCGAAGCGAGTAACAGCGATCAGGACCAGGCCGATAATCATCAGCCACAGGTAACCCTTGCCATATTCAGGCCGCAGTTTGATGACCAGTCCCGCAGCCAGGCTGAAGGGAATCAGGCCCGCCACCACCGCCACGAAGTTGTTTGCCAGAGCATCCCAGCCGAAGAAGATCAGCAGCAGGCCCGCTACCAGCAGGACGGCAAACGAGATGAGGTAATAGACGTTAAATAAATCCGCGGTCTCCGGGTCTTTCTGCTTCTTCACAAAATACCATATCAGGTAGATTGCGATCAGCCCGGTCAGCAGCAGAACGATACGGTCAAAGACGTTTATGCTATTTTCTCCTTCTTTGTTTGGTTATTACAAGAGCATACACTTTCGAGAATCAGCCCATTTCGTCCATCTTTCGATTTCGCAACTATTGCTTCCTGCATAAAGATAGTCCTATTGCAAACGGTTGTAGGGGCGTATCGCCATACGCCCTTACATGAGGACATTAGTAGGATTCAATAAGTCCCTAAAGAATCAGAATCAGCATCGCGCCAGCCATGTATATGGATACATACTTGAATAGCGCAAAGTTTGTTCTTTCCGACGGGCGCAGGATATTACGCACTGAAAAACCCAGCAGGATCAGGCTGCCCAGGCCCAGCACGATAATCCCGATTACCGAAACACCCAGCCAGAAAAAAACGGCGAGCATGACCCCCGCTGCGGCCATGTTGGACAGGGCCATTAAATAGCGGGTGCTGTTAAAACCGAATACGTTGGGAAAAGTGGGCACACCGGCCAGTTTATAGTCCCTGGAATGGTTCATCGCCAGGGTCAGGATATGTGAAGGTATCCACAACAGGATTGACAGAGCCAGCAGAGTCCCGATCCAGTCGAGGTGACCCAGCGCCAGCGTCCGCCCGGCCAGGATCGGCATCCCGCCGGACAGGCCGCCAAAGACAATTGACCAGGGCGAGCGCCGCTTCAGCCACAGCGTGTAGACCGCCAGGTCAAAGAAAATCCCCGCCAGTACCACCGTCGCGTATGGCAGGGAAACCCAGTAATTGCCGGACATGCCAATGACGATCAAGACCAGCCCGAAAGTGAAAGCTGCCTTTGGGGAAATCACACCGGTGGGTATCGGACGGGTCCTGGTCCTTTCCATAACGGCGTCAATATCCCGGTCAAAGACCATGTTCAACGCGGTAGTGCCGCTGATGGCCAGCAGCAGTCCCAGCATCGCGATCAGAACTAACGGTAGCGTTAGGTTCCCATTGGCGCTGCGGTAGCCGGCGACGGCCGTAAACAGGAGCAGCGCGGTCTGCGGCGTCTTGATCAGCCGGATGTAGAATCGAAGCACCTTAGTCATGATTTTCCTCTGCACCCGGTTGAGATTAGCCCTTTTCTCAAAGCCCGACGTTCCGTACGTAGCGGAAACCCACCTGGAAACTGGCATACTCGGGGACTGCGCTGTTCTCCGTATACACCCGCAGGTTGTAGGCATAACTCATCATGCTGCCGCCGTAGAACAGCCGCAGATGGCTGCCCTCGTGGACGTCCCCGAGCCATTCGGCTACATTGCCCGCCATATCGTAGCAGCCGCAGGGGCTGGGGCTGTCAATCGTCTGAAAACCGCTGTGCTTCTCGCCGTTATAGAAACCGCCCGGCGAGGCGCCGTTGGCGGCGTCGAAGGGGTCGTTGCTGTGGTGGTAGTTAGCCCGCTGGGGCGATGGCTCCTCGATGAAGGGATAGGAGCGGCCGTCGGTGCTGTCCGCGAGCAGGTCGTTACTCAGCCCGAGGACCAGGGGCCGTTTGGATGTTTCTGCTGTCACGGATTAGTATTCGCGATACTTGTCCTGGGGTAGACCGCAGATGGGGCACTTGTCCGGGGCCTGGCCGATGACCGTGTGCCCGCAAACAGGACAGACATACACAGCCGCAGCCTGGATGTCCTTACCGGCCGTGACCGCCCCTTTAGCTTCGGTGTACATGGCTTCGTGGATCTTCTCGGCTTCCAAGGCATAGTGTATGCTGCGGATTGCGCCCTTTTCTCCCTGGAGCCGGGCCACGGCGTCGAATGCGGGGTACATCTCGGTGTTCTCGTAGTTCTCGCCAGCGGCCGCTGCCTCCAGGTTAGCAACCGTATCGCCGATGCCGCCCAGTTCCCGCAGATGGTTGGTGGCATGAACCCGCTCGGCGTATGAGATGGCCCGGAACAGGCGCGCCACCTCGGGGTAGCCCTCCTTCTCGGCCTTGTCGGCGAAAATGGCGTATTTCATGTGCGCCTGGCTCTCACCGGCGAAAGCGGCCTCCAGATTGGCTTGGGTCATTGCACGCATTACTTTTTCTCCCTTGATGTGATTTGCTATTTCAGTTCACGGGCCTGGCTTGTGTGAATTACACCCGTGCGTAACTCAAGTTCAATCTACGGCGATCTCCTTGCTGCTCTCCCACAACCCGTGGATGTTGCAGAGGGCCAGGGCGTGCAGCGTGCCGGGCTTGTCGATTTTCAGCGCGGTCGTAACCTGGTGGTGGGTATAGACGGGACCCTCATTCGGTCCCGCGGTTGACTCGCCATGGGCGGAGAACTCAAAGTGGCCCACCTGGTGGGAAAACGGCATCCCCTCCGGGTGAAAGAAAAGGGTGATGTATCTGATGTGGTGCTCGGTGGTGTTGGGATGGGCAATCTCCTTACCCAGGCCGACGGTTACCTCGAAGATCTCACCCGCCTTCACCCGCTCCGGGCACTCGATGACCGGCGCGTGCTTCTCTTTCTTCCAATCAGCTTCCCGGATCCTGTCGCCCAATTTTGTATTGGCCATGATTATTTCCTCTCTTTCGTTGTTTGGTGCATTTTGCGATGCTAAAATGGGACTTCCAGCAATAACCGCAACTGCTGCGGTCGCACCTGCGGCGGTTAGAAACTCGCGCCGCGATAGTTTACCGATAGCTTTAGTCTCCATTATGAATCCTCCTACTAAACTTTGATAACGGCCATGGTTATTTCCTTTGCGAAAGCCGCCTCAAGGTTGGATTTAGTCATTTTTCTCACGTTTTATTTCCTCGGAATTAATAAAATGGGCGTTTGGTTATTCAAGGGCTTGTCCCCATGCCAATGCCTTCAGATCCAAACTCTTGTCCAATAGCCGCTCAACGTAGGCTGACACGTCACGCCCTTCAGCAATTAACCGTTTTATTGGCTGGACGTTTCGCGTGTCTCCCAGTAGAATAGTACCTACGATCTTACCGTCACGCAGTGTCAAACGCCGGTACAAGCCGCTTGCCATATCTACCTTTCGCAAGACGACGAACTCGTCGCCCGTGACCGTCACCTCGCCTAAGCTGGTCAAGTCAATGCCAACGATTTTGAGCGTGTTGGCAGGTATGGTGCCGCTGTAGGTGGCGCTGCCGTCAGTGACCATGTTCGCCGCGGCGACCTGGGCCTGCTCTGTGGCGGCGGGGATGATACCGTAGACGCGTCCATCAAACTCAGCCACATCTCCAGCCGCGTAGACATCAGCAGCGCTGGTACGCAGTTGTTCGTCAATAACCACGCCACGATTCACCTCCAATCCGGCCTCGTGTGCCAACTCGATCCGAGAACGAATGCCGGTCGAAATCAGTACCAATTCACCGTTCACTACATTTCCGTCTTTGAGCCGCACACCCGTCGCACCCTCGTGTCCCAGGATAGTATCAGAGGCAGCGCCGGTCACGATGTGCAGCCCCAATGCTTCCAGCAGCGACTGTAGGACCTGCGCCCCTTCCTTGTCCAGTTGGCGCGGCAGCAAATGAGAAGCATACTCGACCACCGTCACTTCCAGGCCGGCGGTGTGCAGCGCCTGTGCCATTTCCAGCCCCAACAGTCCCCCACCGATGACCGCCGCCGTGGAAACACCTTGCGCATGTTTCTTGATCGCCAGCGCGTCCTCAAGCGTGTGCAGGGTAAAGACACCCCTTTTGTCTACACCCCCGAAAGGTGGCACAAAGGAACGACCACCCATAGCAAGCAGCAAGCGATCGTATTCCACGCGCGAGCCATCAGCAAGGGTAAGACAATGGGCCTGGGTATCGAAAGCTGTGACTTGAGCCCCCAGTTGCAGATGTATGCCGTGCTCACCATACCAGTCCTTTGGTCGAAAGTAGAGCGCCTCCTGCTTCATCTGTCCTGCAATGAACTCCCAAAGCAAGGGGCGGCGATAGTAAGGATAGGGCTCTGCGCCAAAGATGTGGACCTCAGCCGGTGGATCTGCTCTAACGATGCTCTGTGCCGCCGTTATGCCCGCGACGCCGTTGCCCACGATAATGTATCGACTCATTGGTTTCCTTTAGTTATCAGGCGAACTCACCGCTGCAGGTTCAGAGCCTTGTGTTTCTCTGCGATTGTGGCCGCCAATTTATCCAGAGCCTCGAAATCCCTATCCCTGGGGTAGCCCCGAATAACGACAGGGTCCAGTATATCAACATCCAGGTTGGACATCATGCCGGCAAGTTGCTTCACCATCTGGCCACCCCAGCCATAGGAGCCGATGATCGAGACGAGTTTCACCTTGGGCCGCAGGGCATTTGCCAGGTAGGCCGCGTTGACGACGTTCGGATGTGCACCGGTCAGGACAGTAGGCGATCCGATCACGATGGTGGCGGCGTCCACCAGCGCCATAGCCAATTCGCCAATGTCGGTGACGGCCAGGTTGAACAGCTTTACCGTCACCCCTTTTTCGACTAAAGCGTCCACCAGATAGTTGACCATCTCGCGGGTGGTGCCGTGCATTGAGATGTAGGGCAGCACGACGATGTTCTTCGGGTCGTCAAAAACCCAACTGTTATACGCCTCCAGGATAAACTCCGGCTGGTCGTATATCGGGCCGTGGCTGGGGGCGATCAGCGCGATCTCGTATCCCTGAACTTTTTCCAGATTCTTTCGGATAATTTTACGGAATGGCATCATGATTTCCGCATAGTACCGCTTGGCCGCTTCGTAAACCTGGCCTTCATCAGTGACATACAGGGCAGTGGTGGCCAGATGGGATCCGAAGAGGTCGCAGGGGAAGAGGATTTTGTCCTCCCGTAAGTAGGTTAGCATGGTCTCGGGCCAGTGAACCCACGGTGCGTGGATGAACTCAAGTGTTCTGTCGCCCAACGACAGCGTTGCACCATCGTCAACCGTAATAAAACGATCTTCTGGTGTCAGCAACAGGTCTATGAGCATCCCTTTACATTTGGGCGTGCAGACGACCTGCGCCTCGGGGTGCCTCTCGAGAATCTGGGGGAGCGTGCCCGAATGGTCCTGCTCGGCGTGGTTGGCAACGACGTAATCAATCCGCTCGGTGCGCAGCTGATTCAGATGAGTGAGCAAGACCTGTGACATGGTAGGGTCAACTGTGTCTATCAGGGCTGTTTTTTCGCTTCCCTGGATCAGGTAAGCGTTATAACTGGTGCCATCGGGAAGCGGGATGAGATCGTCAAACAGCCGGCGATCCCAGTCAATAGCCCCTACCCAATAGATGCCCTCTTTTAATTTTCCCGGTTTCACAATATCGGTTCATTTCACCTTCTCGAACATATCCTTATCCGCGCCACACTCGGGACAAACCCAGTCGTCGGGGATATCCTCAAAAGCTGTACCGGGGGCAATCCCGCTGTCGGGGTCGCCCACTGCCGGATCATAGATGTACCCGCATACCGAACATTCCCACTTTTCCACGTTCTTGCTCCTTTCTTTAGGTATTAGGATTTTCTGTAGGCGATCTGTTCATAGATGATTTGATCTTTATTCTTATGCCCCACTTTCTCTTCTCACAATTCCTCCAGCGGCTCGAGGATTTCTCCAATGTCTGGCATTTCCCTTATGGGGTATATCTTTCTGAACCGAATTACCCCTTCTCTTTCCACTATAAAGACGGCCCGTTCGCTGAAGCCGTTTTTCTCCCGGAAGATGCCATAAGCCCCGGCGACGCCCCCGTGAGGCCAAAAGTCAGCCAGGAGAGGAGTTTCCTCGACACCTATGGCTTCGGCCCAGGCTCTCTTGCACGGTACACTGTCTACACTCAGACCCAGAGCCACGCTATCCAACTTGTCAAAGTCTTCCCTATGCTTCTCCAGGTCCTGTATTTGATCTTTGCACACACTCGTCCAGGCTAGAGGATGGAAGGAGAGCACTACCTTTTTCTTCCCCCTGAAGTCGCTAAGGGTGACATCCCTCTCGTTCTGGTCTTTGAGTGTAAAATCGGGGGCTACATCTCCCACTTTCTTTCCGTCTGTCATCACGGCCTCCTCATGTTGTGTTTGTAATCAGTCACGGAGCGGAGTGTTGCCCTGATGCCATCCTGCTTTGTGGCTCACGATATGGGAAAGCCATTCATGTAAGAGAATTCCTCCACCGGCAGTCGCTCCGGTCGCTTTCTCTCCGACTCTGCCTGTTTTTCTGAGAGAAGAGGGCCGATGGTTTCAGAGTGTTTGCCGATGATAACCAGAGTAATTACTTTCATATCCTCGGAAATACCAAGGATTTCCTTGACTGCATCTTCATCATACCCGGCTATCGGGTGCGCCACAAGCCCTAACTCTGTTGCCCTCAATAGCATAAAGGCCGTTGCCATGCCTGTATCGAATAGATAATACTCTCTACCTCTGATGAGACAATCAGCATCTTTTTTACTGAATACTACGATGACCATAGATGCAGTTTGAGCCCACCCGTTGCCTTTTGACATAGCGCCATACAACTGTTTTAATACCTCAGGGTCATAGACAAAGACGAATCTCCAAGGCTGGTTATTAAAACAGGACGGAGCTAATTGGGCGCTCTCGGCCAGGTCCCTGGTGAGTTCTTCAGTTATTTCCACGGGCTCTAGTGAGCGATACGCTCTCCTTGCGTGAATGGCTTGTTTCACGTCCATAGGAATTTTCTCCTTAAAAAATATGACGATGGCCTGACCGTCGTGCAAAACCACTTATTTAAGCAATGCCTATAGCTCCGCCTGTTCGGTGGTGTTAGGATGGGCGATTTCCTTGCCCAGGCCGACTGTTACTTCGAAGACCTCGCCCGCCTTCACCCGCTCCGGGCACTCGATAATTGGGGCATGTTTCTCCTTCTCCAGTCGGCGGTCTGGATGTATTCGCTTAGACTCGCCATGGTTGTTACTTCCTTCGGTTGAAAACTCGCCCAAACTCACAATTCCGCAGGTGGGGTCTGTGCTCCGGCCTGGGCCGGAAGCTGCCTCTGGCCCAGTTCCCGGTCTATCATAAGAAGCGCCTGGTAATTGTCGCCGATCTTCTTAAGTGTGTCTACAATGTCGCCGGTATTTTTCTCTTCTTCGACCTGTTCGTCTATAAACCATTGTAGAAGACTCTGGCTTGCAAAGTCTTTTTCCTCAGTGCCCAACGCGTAAAGAGTGTTGATATGACCGGTGATTTTTTCTTCATGAGCCAGGGCCTTTTCAAAGGCAGCGAAAGGCGACTGAAACTTGACCGGCGGCTGGCCGATGGCCTGAAGTAATACCTGACCGCCGCGATCACTGACGAAGTCGTAGAACTTGAACGCATGGGCCTGCTCTTCATGGAACTGTACCTTCATCCAGTGGGCAAAGCCCGGTAGATTTGCCGCATCAAAATAGGCTGCCATTGAGAGATAAATATAGGCCGATTCAAGCTCTCGCTGGATCTGATCGTTCATTGCATCCTGAACTTTACTGCTTAACATAACAATTATTCTCCTTTCTTTTTTTCGCTAATTCGAGTTTTCCTGACACCTGGGACAGATTCCATAGAGATCGAATCGGTGGCTCACGATCCGGTAACCATTCCTGCGGGCTACCTCCCGGGGGAGTTCTCCCAGATCGTCAATTTCAATGTCCATTATCTTTTTGCAATTGATACAGATCAAGTGGGGGTGGGGATACGGATTGCCGTCGTAACGGGTACTATCATCATGGAATCCGAGTTCCAGCACTTCCCCCATTTTTTTCAGCATAGTCACCGTTTTGTAGATGGTGGCCAGGCTGGTCATGGGAAAATCCACCTTCACGCGCTTATATATCTGCTCGGTGCTGGGATGCTCCCGACTGCCGGTCAGGACTTTAAGTACTGCCATCCGCTGGGGTGTCAACCGGTGGCCCTTTGCTCTTAGCCTGGCGATCACTTCCTCCAATCGAGCCTGGTGTTCATTCATAGGTTATCGCGAGCATGATTACTATTGGATAATCATTATCCACTAGTAATATTACAGCAATAAGATTCTTCAGTCAAGCGTTTTTTATCCAATTGCAGAAAAGGTATTTTCTAACCTAAGGCCACATTCAGTATCATCATGACTGCAAAGCCAGCCATCGTGCCCAGCGTGGCAACGTGGGTATTCTTTTCCAGCTGCGACTCTGGTATCAGTTCCTCAACAACTACATATATCATTGCTCCCGCCGCAAACGCTAAAGCATATGGTAGGATTGGTTTAATGAATACTATTGTAGCCGCACCAAGTACTCCGAATATGGGTTCAACAACGCCGGATAATTGGCCATACCAGAAGCTCTTCAAACGACTCATGCCTTCCCTGTGTAGTGGCACGGAAACCGCGGTACCCTCAGGGATATTCTGAATGCCTATGCCCAGCACTAAAACCACAGCACCGGCCAATGATGCAGAAGGTAAACCGACAATCAATGCGCCGAATGCGACTCCAATTGCCAGTCCCTCCGGTATGTTGTGCAAGGCGATAGCCAGCACTAAGAGTACACTCCTCTGCCAGCTGGTCTTAATGCCCTCGGCTTCTTCCATTGGAAAGCCGAGATGGAGATGGGGCAATATTTTGTCTACTCCCAAGAGAAAAGCACCGCCCAGCAGGAATCCTGCCGTGGCAGGGAACCACCGCGGCAGCCCTGATCCTTCCGCCATTTCTATAGCCGGCATCAGGAGGGACCAGAAACTGGCGGCTATCATAACCCCTGCCGCAAAGCCCAGCATGCCGTCCAGCACTCTTCTGTCCATGCTTCGGAAAACGAAAACCGCGCCAGCCCCGAGTGCAGTTAGAAACCAGGTAAAACACGTCGCTAGAAGCGCCTGCCAGATTGGGCTCAGGTCCTTGAACCAGTCAATTATCATGGTTGATCACTTTCTATCATCCACAGGTCCATGAATGGTCGTTCCTGAGAGATTTTATGCAATAGTGGACCGCTTTAGGTAAGGATAACCGCCGCTATTGCATCCTGCAGAAATATAGTTCTATTGCAAACGGCTCTAGGGGCGTATTGCGATACGCCCTTACATGAAGACATTACATTAGCAGGTATCAATTTAGTAGCCTTCCTCCGATAGCTCCACCTTGCCCTTGAATACCCAGTATACGAAGGCGGTGTAGCCGATGACCAGCGGCATGCCGATCAGGGCTATGATGAGCATTACTGTCTGGGCCCTGGGGGTGGAGGCGGCGTTATAGATGGTCAGGCTGTAGGCCAGGTCGGTGATTGACGGCACCAGCCGGGGAAAGATGCCCACGGCCGCCAGCCCGATCATGCCGATTATCAAACATGATGAGGCCAGGAAAGCGTGGAGATATTTTGCTCCCCGCGTTGCCAGCGGCAGGTAAATCGCAGCAGCCAGGAAAAGCAGCAGGGAGAGCCACCACAAGGGATTGCCCGGCGCGCCTTCGAACAGGTACGGCGATACAAAGAAGGTGGCGATAGTGCTCAGGATAAAAAGAGCCGCGAAGACTATCCAGGCCCGGGTAACCCACCGTCTCATGCGTTCTCGAAGCTCGCCGTCAGTCTTCAGAGTCATATAGGCGGCCCCGTGCATGGTGAACATGGTAAGGCTCAGCAACCCCAGCAGCAGGGCATAGGGGTTGAGCAGCCCCGGGAACGAGCCGGTAAAAACGCCTTCACTGTTTAGGGGGATTCCTCGCAGGATATTGCCCGCCACCACGCCGTAGAGCAGGGCGGGCACCAGGCTGCCCAGACCGAAGGCCCAGTCCCAGCAGCGGCGCCAACCGGGCGAGTCCACCTGGCTGCGGAACTCGAAGGAGACGGCGCGGAAAATCAGGGCCAGGAGCAGGAGCATGAACGCCAGGTAGAAGCTGCTGAAGACGGTGGCGTAGACCCGCGGGAAGGCCGCGAACAGAGACCCTGCTCCGGTGATCAGCCAGACCTCGTTGCCATCCCAGATGGGGCCGATGGCGGCCAGGTTGAGGCGGCGTTCGTTATCGTCGCGGGAGAACAGATGCAGCACCCCCACTCCCAGGTCGAAGCCATCCAGGATGGCGTACCCGGTGAGCAGGACACCGATGAGCAGAAACCAGGTTGTGTTGAGGTCCATCATGCCCCTCCCGCTTGAATTGGTTCAGGTCCACGCTTGACGTTGCGGACCAGGAGAAAAATATATAGCGCCCCTAATAACAGGTAGATCAGGCCGAACATGATGATGGAGAAGAGCACTTCACCCGCCGAGACGGTCACGGAGTAAGCGTCCCTGGTCTTCAGGAGGCCGTAGACAATCCACGGCTGCCGCCCTACCTCGGCTGCGATCCAGCCCACCTGGTTGGCCAGCCAGGGCAGGGGCAGGGACCAGACCAGTATCTTAAGCAGCCAGGGGCTGTCCCAGAGGGTCTGACGATACAGCATTACCGTTGCCAGGAGCATTATGAAAACGAAGTACGTACCCAATCCAACCATAGTGTGAAACGAGGCAAAGGTCAGCCCGAGTGGCGGACGCTCGTCTTCGGGAAATTCATCTATTCCCTGAACTGTTGCGTCCATATCGCTGTAGGTCATCCAGCTCAGCAGTCCGGGGATTTCGACAGCGAGTTTCAGCTCCGGGGGATCATCCGACGGCAGCGCGAAAAGGACCATGGGGGCTCTCTCTTGGGTGGTATACAGACCTTCCTGGGCTGCGAACTTGGCCGGTTGCGTCCGGGCTACCTGCCGGGCGTGTTCGTGGCCCGTGGGAAACCCGGCCAGAATGGACGTCACCAGTCCGAAGACGATGGAATACCTCAGGCTGATCCTGGCGGCATCAGTCGCCTTGCTCTTCAGGAGCAGGTAGGCGGCGATCCCCGCCATGAAGAAAGCTCCGGTAATCAGCGCGCCGTTGACCGTATGGAAGTAGCGGATTACGGTGGAAGGGTTGAACACCGCCTCCCAGAAACTGGTGAGCTCCGCCCGCCCATGCTGGACGACAAAGCCAGCGGGGGTCTGCTGCCAGGAATTGGCCACGATGATCCAGAAGGCCGAGAGCGTCGCGCCCAGGGCCACCATCACGGCGGAAAGGAGGTGCACCCCTCGGGACACTTTGCGGCGCCCGAACAGGTATAGCCCCAGGAAGGTCGACTCCAGGAAGAAAGCGAAAATCCCCTCGGCTGCCAGGGGTGCTCCGAAGATATCGCCGACAAATTCCGAATAGGCAGCCCAGTTGGTGCCGAACTGGAACTCCATGACGATCCCGGTGGCCACCCCGACAGCGAAGGTAATTCCCAGCAGTTTCCCGAAAAAAACTCCGATCTGCTCATAGACCGGCTCGCCGGTCCGGTAGCCCCTGGCCTCAATCAGTACTAGCAGCCAAGCCAGGCCGATGGTAATCGGGGGAAAGATATAATGAAAACCGATGGTGAGGGCAAATTGCAGGCGGGAAAGCAGGACAACATCCAGTTCCACTGGTATACCTACTGGACTAGGTTAATAAAAGGCGTGAGCAGGGTACGATCGGCCCTGGAATGTAAAACGAAGACACCAGCTTCTGCTGCGTGGTAGGCGGTTGATCACGGCTTTTAAGCGGCAGTTATTGTGGAAAACAGGGTTAGCCTTTCTGCGCCTTTTCTATCTCCTCCTCTACTTCCTCGGCACCTTCGGCGTAGAATTTCTCTTCGTCGGGCGCCAGCTCTTTCAATAGACGCAGGAACTCGCCCGCGTGAACCCGTTCTTCATCGGCTATGTCTTTCAGCACTGCCACGGCCAGTTGATTGTCGGTTGACTCGGCCAGCTGCATATAGAGCTGGACCGCTTCATATTCGGCAGAGATCATATAACGTATTGCGCGAATAAGTTCTTCGTCAGTCAGTTTGCGATCGCTCGCAAGTCCGGAAAACGGTGCCGCGAATTCAGGCATGATAATTCCTCCCTTTCTGGTTTGCGATAAATGTCAGCTACAAGAGTTACCTATTTTATTCCTGCCTGCCTAATATATCAATACGTCAGTTGATCAGAAGTTATCCCGGAATAATCGGGTAGGTATCATCTATGTTTGCCAAATTACTTTCATGTCAGTCATTGCGAGTCCCGACATTCATGTCGGGATGTGGCAATCTCGTTGGGGCTCAGATCGCCACGGGCTTCGCCCTTGTGATGACAGCTGTGGGGAGTAAGCCCTGGACCCCGTAATACTTTTCATTTCAGACGTCAACATCCAGAAATGATCGAAGGATAAGACCGATGAAAAAACTGAGCGTCGCTACGCCCAGGCTCAGTACCGCCATCTCCAAAAAGCGCCTCTTGAACGGCAGGTCCTTGGCAACGGAGATGTAGTAATTGAAAAAGGCTATAATTAACACCGCGGCGGCCAGAGTACAGCCCAAACAAACAAAGTAGTTTTCAAGTATCAGATAGGGCAGGATAAGAATAAGCACGGTTATGACATAAGCTCCGCCGGTATAGAATGAGGCTCTCGCCGGGTTCCTGGTGGTTGACTGCTGCCATCACTCGCGCGCGATGGGTCATTTCACTCACCCGCAATTACCTCCTGTACACCTTCAGTCCCTTTGGATATTCAGCATATAAAAATAAGAGGTATTTTTCAGGTTTCCAAGGGGTATCGGCCAATCCTTATAACCCAGAATCCGCGAGCCGATTCTCAAAGAAAAGATCTGCCTCACCGATATCAACTGTCCCTGACCCATCCCGGTTCGCTCCATCGCAATCATTTGATATGAAAGGAACTTTTCGGCTTTGGTGTGGCATAAGAGTTAATTGATGAGGGAATTTATACTAAAGAATCCTTTGCGAAACCTCAAGGTATAGGGAGCCTTTATAGCTAAACTCAGACA
>CAZQOY010000013.1:0-5010 GCA_964595095.1 uncultured bacterium
GGCGGTTTACCAAAGGTTGCAGCCGCGCGGGAGATATCACTACATATGGACCCACTATGTAATCGATCCAAGAGCTTTCAAGTATTTCGTGATGGGCTTTTAGACATAAAACATCGATCTTGATCTCGGTTATGGTACTGTACAGAATCGATAGGGTGCTCACCGGTGTAGAGCTAACTGACTACGTCTGTCTGTACCTGGGCTCGCCGGGAGCCGTTCGTGGGCCAGTAGACCGTCGGCATTTTTGGCGATTACGAGAAGGCACAACCTTCTGGCATTCCACCCTCAAGCGGTGATAACCTTACGGGCAGATGGCTAGCAAATACACACTCAGTTTTGAAAAGCCCCTCCAGGAGTTGGAGGAGAAGATCGAGGCGACCAAGCACACCGCCCTGGAGCGGGGCATCGACATGAGTAAGGAGATCGAGGGCCTGGAAGTCAAGCTGGAGAAGACCTCGGCCGACTTCTATCAGAACCTCACCCGCTGGCAGCGGGTCCAGATGGCCCGGCATCCGGAGCGGCCCTACACCCTGGACTACATCGAGCGCATTACCGGCTTCTGGTTCGAGATGCATGGAGACCGCCACTACGCCGATGACAAGGCCGTGGTGGGCGGCCTGGCCGAGATCGACGGCGAGCAGGTGGTTATCATCGGTCAGCAAAAGGGCCGGGGTACCCGCGACAACCTGTTCCGTAACTTCGGCATGCCCCAGCCGGAAGGCTACCGCAAAGCCCTGCGCCTGATGAACCTGGCCGCCAAGTTCAACCGACCGGTGATTTCCTTTATTGACACGATCGGTGCCTACCCCGGGATCGGGGCCGAGGAGCGGGGCCAGGCCGAGGCCATCGCCCGCAACCTGATGGTCATGTCCACCCTGCCGGTGCCGATCATCGTCATTGTCATCGGCGAGGGTGCCTCCGGCGGAGCCTTGGGTATGGGTGTCGGGGATCGCCTCCTCATGCTGGAGAACACCTGGTTCTCGGTGATCAGCCCCGAGGGTTGCGCCTCGATCCTCTACCGGGACGCCAGCAAAGCCGAAGAGGCCGCCGACGCCATGCGCGTAACCCCCCGGGACCTGGTGGACATGGGTGTCTGTGATCGCATTCTGCCTGAACCACTGGGCGGCGCTCAGCGGGACATGGAGGCCGTGGCCGCTACGGTGAAGTCGGCCCTCATGGAAATCCTGGCCGAGCTGAAGGCGATTCCGCCCGATGAGCTGGTCGCCGCCCGTGTGAGCCGCTACGAGCGCCTTGGCCAGTGGCAGGAATGAACCTCACCCACCGCCACCGCCTGCGCGTCATCTACGCCCAGACCGACCGGATGAACGTGGTCTACTACAGCCGGTACTACGAGTTCTTCGAGGCGGCCCGCAGTGCCTTCCTGCGGCGCATCAACGTTCCTTATGAGCAGATGGAGCGGGAGGGCATCTTCCTGCCGGTGGTGGAAAGCCACTGCCGCTACTACCGGCCCGCCACCTACGAGGACCTGCTCACCATCGAGACCCGCCTGGAGGACGAACCGAAGGTGAAAATCAAGCTCTCATACAAGGTTTACAAGGATGGCGTGGAGCGGCCCATCGCCGAGGGATATACCATTCACTCCTTCGTTAACAGCGACCTCCAGCCGGTGGAGGTGCCGGAGGCATTTCTGGCCTGCACCCGCAAGTATACCGGGCAGGTGCTGGAGGATGAGGAATCGCTTGGCCTATGACCACCATCGCTATAGATGCTAAAACCTGGCTGCGGGACAAGTTTTGGTGGCGCGGTAAACCTGCTATGGTTAACGAAGGAGCAATCAGCTATGACGCAATTCAAAATAATCGTTGAAAAGCACCCTGATGGTTATGTCGCCTACCCGCTTGGGCTCAAGGGGGTCGTGGTTGGCCAGGGTGATAGCTATGAGCAGGCCCTCGCAGACGTCAAGTCGGCCATTCATTTTCATATTGATACTTTTGGTAAGGAAGTGCTGGAAATTGAATCGCCCGTTGTCGAGGCTTTTGTGGCAGAAACGGGAATCGAAGTAGAGTGAATAAGTTTCCCGTCGATGCCCCTAAGCGCAAGGTTCTTAAGACATTGGAGGCATTGGGTTTCAAAGCGGTTAGAGAACGAAAGCACATATCCTTGGTCCGTGAAAATCCTGACGGAAGCAAAACGCCTCTGACCATGCCGAACCATCCAAAAATAAAGGCATCGACACTAAGGACCATTTGCAACCAAGCTGGAATTTCAAGAGATGAATTCTTGGATACTTATCAAAAAACTTAGCAACGTTGATGGCGGTATGAAGGCCGGTATGATTCTGGAGTTTCCCTTATGACCACCATCGGCACCGCCGCCAAGACCTGGCCCCGGGATAAATTCCCGCTACGCCGCCGCCCGCCTGTGGGTGGACGAGATCATCATGCCCGAGGATACCTGGGACACCCTCATCCGCTACCTGGATCTGTGTGACCACCAGACCAGAATGCCGGCACCCAGGTTCGGGGTGATGCAGGTATAGGCCACGCCAAGCGGTGGGGTAAGATGGCAGCGGTATGACCATCTAGGGGCGTATCGCAATACGCCCTTACAGTTTCGGGATGGCATTGAAAAGACGGGTGTCCTTGCGTGTTTATTAACCCAAGCGTAAACTCCATTGTAAATCTCCCCACAAAACAGACGAGGTGAAAATATGAGGGTCCTAAACTATCGCATCCTGCTCCGAAAAGAACCCGAGGGAGGGTATACCGTCATTGTGCCTTCTCTTCCGGGCTGTGTTACTTATGGAGATACTATCGAAGATGCCATTAATATGGCCAGGGAAGCAATTGATCTATACTTAGAGAGTCTCAGGGAACATGGAGAAGAGATTCCGACGGAGGAGTCCACTCTGGAGTATACCTTGACTGTAGAAGACTATGCCTAGGCTTCCGGCTCTTACCCCGCGTGAAGTTATCAAGGTGCTTGAAAAAAATGGGTTTGAGCTGGACAGGATTAAGGGCAGCCACCACATTTACTACCATATAGAGACGAAAAGAAGGGTGGTTGTACCTTTGCATAAAAGGGATATACCGAAGGGAACGCTGCTGGAAATCCTGAAGCAGGCAGGCATGAGCAGGGATGAGCTAAGAGATCTGCTGTGAGTAATGCCCAGCCGATCTTTGGGAGGCACTGCTGCCGCATCCAGTCTAATGACAAGTTGCTCGTAATTATAATTAATGGTCACATATATGAATAGAAATACCCTTTCCTTTGCTATTATACTCTTCAGTGCCCTGCTCCGGGGGCAGGATATTGCGATTGAACCCATCTTCTTTGGTATCTACCGGTTATCGGGGGGTATCTGGCAGGCTGAGGCGAAGCCGGTTTCCTTTGCCGGTTGGGGTGTTCGGGGAAACGTCGAGTACGGTCGTTGGCGGATGGACGCCGACCTGGTGCTCATGCGCTTTTTTGGTTTGGCAAACATCCCCAATCGCTTTTCGCCCGAGCAGGGTTTTTCATGGCAGCAGCACGCCACCGATGTAGCCGATGAGGTTGACACGGACTACTCCAGCATGAAAATGGCCTACAAAGCGGGTGGTTTTACGGCTGTGCTGGGCAAATTCTCCCAGTCCTGGGGGCCGGGATTGCACTCCCTGACCGTCTCCGACAAGTCGCCTACTTACCCTCAGTTCGGCTTTGAGTGGCGGATCAATGAGAAGCTGCACTTTTCCTATTTCCATGGGGATCTATTCAGTGGTTTGGAGGACTTGCGTGCAGCTCCTGACACCAGTCTGTTTGGCAAAAGGCGTATCTACCTGGACCGATACATCGCCGCCCACCGGCTGGAATGGAGTCCCGTGGACCAGCTTACCGTTGGGCTGGTGGAATCGGTGGTGTATGGGGGCAGGGGCATCGAGACCATTTACCTGATGCCCTTCATGTCAATCTGGTCTGCCGAGCACTATCTTGGCGATACCGACAATGTGCAAATGAGCGCCGACCTTGCCTGGCGGTTCAGTCCTAGCCTGAAGCTCTATGGCGTCTTCCTGATGGATGAATGGCGGCCGCAGGATACATTCATAAAGGCCAACCGCAATTGGTTTGCCTGGCAGGGTGGTGTTGAGTTGCGGTCGATTATTGGCAATCATGACTGTCTGGCCGCCGAAGCCACCTGGACCGACCATCGCATCAACCGGCACCGATTCCCCATTAATGATTTCTACAGCCACGGCTATCCCTTGGGCCACTGGATCGGTGCTCATGCCCAGAGCCTGTTCGTGTCCTACATTCTGCCTCGGTGGGGTTCTCGTTTCATGGTGAGTTACCTTTATGCCCAGCGTGGGGCGCTTACCGACACGATGATTGTTGACCAGTATAGCTCAACACCCTACGAGCGCTTTTCGGGCAATACGGAGACAATCCAGACCCTGGATGTCATTGTGGCAAAGCCGCTTTGGAAAAAACTGTGGCTTGAAATCGGCGTAAGCCGCATCTGGTGGGCAAACGCCGGTTTCAATCCAGCCGAGCCGGAAGCTGGCAGCCTGGAGAACGTGAAGAAAACGTCCTTGAACGTCGGGTTTTACTATAACTTCGACCTTCCCGGCTACTCCATCACTTCTCTCCGGTCCCCATGATGAATTTCCGCTCCCCCGCCGGTATACTTTCAGGTAGATAATGATCTTTATCTTTTGGATCGTCACAAGCGTTCTCATCTTTTACACGGCGTTCCTGATCTGGATGCGCCTGGGTTTGGGGAAAGTACCGCTCTGGGGTCACAACCCGGCGACCCCTGCGGTAAGCGTTATCGTCGCTGCGCGGAACGAAGAACAAAACATCGCAGGACTGCTGGAGATGCTGAAGCAGCAATCCTATCCTTCCGACAGGTTGGAGGTTATCGTTATCGATGATGGTAGTACCGATGGCACCGGCCGCGTCCTGACCTCCTGCGCAGAGCAGATGCCCGATCTGCGTTATTACCGTTTGGACAAAATACCGTCGGGTTGGTCGCCAAAGAAGTGGGCTCTGACGCAAGGTATCGGCCGTTCAACA
>CAZQOY010000013.1:5020-13173 GCA_964595095.1 uncultured bacterium
GTGGTCAGGCCGTTTGCGGATCCTTCAGTGGGGATGGTCTCAGCCCCGGCGCCACTGATTGCGGATGGGAAAAGAATGTGGTGGGAGGCCCTGTTTTTGGACAGCTGTGCCCAGGATGCCCTCGTTGCCGCCGGTACCGGTCAGGGATTGGCCCTCACCTGCTCCGGGCGCAATCTGGCCTACCGCAAGCGGCTGTTCGAAGAGCTGGATGGCTTTCAAGGGGTGGAACATTTTGTCTCGGGAGATGATGAGCTGCTCATGCAGAAGATGGTCGCCGCAGGTGGCTGGCGCCTCGCCTTTGCGCTCTGTGCTAAGGCTATCGTTCCCAGCCAGCCGCCGCCTACTTTTAGCGCCTTTGTCCGCCAGCGCATGAGGTTCGCCTCCAAGGGGCGGCACTACTTCCGCTTGAAGACTAAGCCCAGGTTCAAATTCGTGGTGGCCCTTATGTACCTGGCCAACCTGGCCGGAATGGTTTGCCTGGTGGCAGCGCTTATTACACTGCGGATCGTCTGGCTGATCCCCCTGGTGTTGAAGATCGCGTCGGAGGGTATCCTGGTGCTGGCCTACCTTCGGAAGATCCAGCGGCCGGTTCGCCTGGTGACATTTATCCTGACCGGCCTTTTCTATCCCTTGTATATTGTGTTTTTCGGGACGTTGGGCAGCTTTTCAACAATTGCCTGGAAAGGGCGGCGCTATGAGAGCTCCCGTGTTTCCACGCCGCGGAGTTGAGTGCAGGCGTGAAATTGAGTGACAGCGGAATGGATGGCATTGAATGAAAGACCTGGTGCATGTCCAGGCCAAGGTGGCGGTGGAGACCTTATAACATGGGTGACCAGCAAGAACGGGAAGTCGCCAAAGCGTTTGATGCGACACCCGAGCTGTTGCCTTTCATCCCCGAACTTCTGGCCGATCTATGGGAGCTGGGAAGTTCCCCGAAGTTAATCGTTGCATGCCTTCGTCCGCTTAATCTCCCGCCAGCGTCCACTCGGGCGCTGGACCTGGGCTGCGGGAAAGGGGCCGTTGCCATTAACCTGGCCAAAGAATTGGGTTTTCAGGTCTTAGGGGTCGATTTGTTTGAACTCTTCATTCAGGATGCCCGCGAGCGAGCGGAGGAACTTGGTGTCCAGAGCTTGTGTCGGTTTGAGAACGCCGACATGCGCAATATGCTCCACAATGCTGGGGAATTTGATGTAGTCATTTACACGTCGGTTGGAGAGGTACTTGGAGCTTGGGAACACTGTGTGGGCAAATTGAGGAAAGCCATTCGTCCCGGGGGCTACATGGTCATCGACGATGGATTTCTAACGAAGACCATCAGGATGGAAAGAGCGGGCTACGAGCACTACCTTCCCCACGAGGAGACTCTCCGGCTTCTTACAACACATGGTGATACGCTATTGCGCGAAGAAGTAATATCAGCCGAGGAAACAGAAGCTCTGAACCGGAGTTACACTGAACTCATCCGCAGAAGGGCGGAGCAGCTGGCGCGGCAGCACCCGGAAGCGGCTGATTCCCTTTTCGAGTATGTGGAACGGCAGGAGCGCGAGAGTGAAATACATGAAAGTGATGTCACAGGTGCGGTATGGTTTCTGCGGCGAGCCTGACGCCATGGATCAAACCGGCGATTCCTGAGGCCGATGGCATGTTGCCTGCCGGCCGGACCTGCTTAGCAGGGAGAGCATGGTGAAGATGACGGCGGAGATTAATTTGCGCTCTGTGACGGGGTGGCAGGCTTTAAATTCAAAGTAAGATATTGATATCCCAGTTAGTCTCCTCCCGAACGGATGGGAGGAATGCGACTATCAATAATATGAAATACTATGGGGGATTCTATGGCAGGCATCGTTGGTTACGGCGCGTACGTGCCCTGCTACCGGATCAAGGCCGAGACCATTGCCTGGCGAGGGGCGACGTAGAGGCGAGTCACGGATCAATCAGCGGACTACAGTGTCGAGCTGGGCCCGCGATGGCGGGTGGTGGGAATCGCCTGGAAACAAGGAGAAAGTAACTTTGCACAGTCGTGTCCCATTAGCTCCTTTGACACAGTTATTAATCCAACAACCTCAACTTGTTTGGCGGGTTGTTTCCTCGCTTTTGCGTAAGCATGTCACGGTGAACTACGATTATTATTTCAAAGCTGGCAAAAGCGCACCCCCCAGGCAGGTAAGCCTTAAGATCACTAATAAATGTAATCTTCGCTGTAAGATGTGCGCTCAATGGGGCGAAAGTGGTTATAACCTCACTAAGCCTGGGGAAGTCATCAATATTGAGCTGCCTTTTGAAGTCTATCAAAGAATGATTGATGACGTCAAGCCTTATAAGCCGTTTTTCTATATCTGGGGCGGCGAACCTTTTCTGTATCGTCCAATAATGGATGTGCTGTGGTATTTAAAAAAAAATAAGTTAACCACAATGATTGTCACTAATGGAATACGATTGGAGGATACAGTTCAAGAACTTGTGGAGATGCAGTTAGAGGGACTGCTTATGTCTGTCGATGGCACAGAAGATGTACATAATAAGATTCGAGGCTGGGATAACAGCTATCAACACTTGATGAATGGAATTGAGAAAGTCCGTGAATATAAGGCCGCGAATAATAGCAGATTGCCCTATTTAGTGTTTTTAATCACGATCACGAGCGATAACGTCCATGACTTATATAATATTTTTAAGGCTGTTGAAGATGCGGGCGCCGATGCAGTCATATGTTATTATTCCTGGTTTACTAATCCGGAAATAGGTCATCAGCACGTGCAAATTATGCAAGAGCGCCTTTGTATAACTCCTACAGCTTGGACAGGCTATTTACTGACCCTTGATAAAATTGATACAAAAGCCATTCAAAGTAACGTCCGAAAAATCCAATCGCAAGATTGGGCATTTCACTATGTCTTTCTACCAGATTTGACGATTGAACAAATTCCGAAATATTATGAAGACCCATCAGAGATCTTTAAATACAAACGATGTGTCGCGCCTTGGCTTATTACAGAAATTATGCCCAACGGTGACGTAGCCACTTGCAGGGATTACCCCGATTACGTTACGGGAAATATTAACAAAGACAGTATCCTGGATGTTTGGAACAACGAATCCTATCGGCGTTTTCGAAACACCCTTAAAGAAGAAGGCTCGTTCCCCATCTGTTCCAGGTGCTGTGGCTTGATGGGATTCTAATCATGCAAATAAGTACGTGTCATTGAATACTTGTTCTTTAGCTTACAGGATTTTAAAGCTAGCTGAGAAAGCATCCAAGGCCCTATGGCCACTCCTGGATGGCATTATTAGCCCCCTAGTAGCCTTTATCCAATACAGCTCTTTGTTCCCCCGCCAACGGCGGGGTTCGGTCCAACCAGTGGCAAGGTCGACGACATTGACGGTGTAGACGAACATTCCTCCGGCGGAGGTACCACAATGGGCTACAGTATCGGCTTCCAGGAAACCAGGCCGGTTCTCATCCCATTGATTGGCCCTGATGGGGATATGCTTCTTAAGGATGGATCCTGGCTTGGTGGTGGCCAACCCCAGTCCGTCAGCTGACGGATTGAACTTGCTTCTCATGGGAGCCATAAACCGGTCGATGGTAGCGGGAGAGATGGTTAAGAGCCGCTGCTTAATACTATCAGGGAGGGTTCGCTGGAAGTGCTGTTCGTAATATGGCAACCACAGCGGTACGGGCACTTTTGAAAAACCCTACGGTTACATTTATTATGAGTCAATGCGGCGGTTTATCCTTATTCTTTGGTTCGCGTTAGACCGCGAAATAAATCATGGCTAACTTTAGTTGATTTGTAATTTCCTTTTAAAAGGAGAGTCCCATGCCTGGTATCGTTGGTTACGGTGCGTATGTGCCTTGTTTCAGGATAAAAGATGAGACCATTGCCCGGCAGTGGGGTGGTGATCCCGCGGCCGTGAAAAAAGGCCTCCTGCTGGAGGAAAAGACCGTCCCCGGCCTGGATGAGGACACCATCACCATCTCGGTCCAGGCGGCGCGGTATGCCTTGCAGCGGGCGGATATAGACCCCAACGAGATCGGGGCGGTCTACATCGGCTCTGAGTCCCACCCTTACGCGGTAAAGCCCAGCGGTACGGTACTCGTTGATGCCCTGGGCATCGGGCCCGAGGTGCACGTGGCCGACTACGAGTTCGCCTGCAAGGCCGGCACTGAGGCCATGTTCGTGGCCTGCAGCCATGTGCAGGCGGGGCACATGAAATACGCCCTGGGAATCGGCGCGGACATCTCCCAGGGAGCCCCCGGTGACGCCCTGGAGTACACGGCTTCAGCCGGCGGGGCGGCCTTCATTATGGGTATGGAGAACGTGGCGGCGGAGGTTCTGGAGACCTACTCCTATACCTCCGACACCGCCGACTTCTGGCGCAAAGAGGGCGAATTCTATCCCCAACACGCCGGACGGTTCACCGGCGAGCCGGCTTATTTTCGCCACGTCTTGGCAGCCGGGCGGGGTATCCTGGAAAAAAGCGGCCGCAAACCCGGGGACTTCGCTTATGTCGTGTTCCACATGCCCAACGGTAAGTTCCCCCTGCGGGCGGGCAAAGCCCTGGGTTTCAAGCGGGAGCAGATCGATGAGGGCTGGCTGGTGAATATCATGGGCAACACCTACTCCGGCTCGTCGCCAACCGGTCTGGCGGCTGTCCTGGATGTGGCCCGGCCCGGCGACCTGATCTTAATGGTTTCGTTCGGCTCGGGTGCCGGCAGCGACGCCTTCATCTTCCAGGCCACTGACCACCTGCCTGCCATTCAGGACAGGGCGCCGAAAATACGTACGCTACTGGACCAGAACCGGCGCTACCTGGACTATGGGCGGTATGCCAAGTACCGGAGAAAGATAATCTTCAACTCGCCCGTATAGGGGTCTACCGATGTACTGTCCCATTTCTTATCATGCATCGAGCCCTTCGATACGCCGGCTCCGCAGGAGTCCCTTTCCCATCCCAAAGGGACCCCATTTCGGGGAAGGGATCCCCTTGGGACGGGACTGGCGGACTCAGGGCAAGAATCCAGTATCCAGCCCCGCCGCCCCGCCGGAAGGCGGGACTGGTCCCGCAGGAAGCGGGGTTGGCGGGATTCCATCCAGTATCCATGAGGGGGTGAACGATGAGAGACGTTTACGTTATTGGCGTCGGTATGACGCGCTTCGGCGAGTTGTGGGAGAGCTCGCTCCGGGACCTGTTCGTGGAGGCGGCCCTGGCGGCCCTGGATGATTCAGGAACCGACCGTCTGGGCAGTATGTACGTAGGCTGCATGTCCAGCGGTCTGTTCGTCGGGCAGGAGCACATCGGGCCGATGCTGGCCGATTACCTGGGCCGGACGCCTATCCCCGCCACCCGCGTGGAGACGGCCTGCGCCTCCGGTGGCGCGGCTATACTCCATGCCTGCCTTGAGGTGGCAGCCGGAATGAGTGAGGTAGTACTGGCCGGCGGCGTAGAGAAGATGACCGACGGCGCCGATGTAACCTCTGCCCTGGCTACGGCCGCTGACCAAGAATACGAAGTCTACCACGGCGTTACTTTCCTTGGTCTGTACGCCCTCATGGCCCGGGCCCATATGCACCGGTATGGCACCACCCGGGAGCAGCTGGCCCGGGTAGCGGTAAAAAACCACCAGCACGGTGCCCTCAATCCCAAGGCCCAGTACCCCTTTGAGATCACTGTTGAGCAGGTGCTGAACTCGTCCAGGGTGGCGGATCCCCTGCGGCTGCTGGACTGCTCACCGGTGACCGACGGAGCCGCCGCAGTCATTCTGGCTTCCGAGGAAGCTGCAAGGCAGGCCGGTAATCATCCCCTGGTGCGGGTGGCGGCCTCCACCCAGGCCACCGATACCATTGCCCTGCACAACCGCGCCGACATCACCCGCCTGGACGCCGTGGAGCAGGCCGCGAAAGAAGCCTACAGACAGGCCGGGATCACGCCGGAGCAGGTGGACGTGTCAGAGGTGCATAACTGTTTCACCATTGCCGAGCTGTGCGTGATGGAAGCGCTGGGTTACACGGAACCCGGCCAGTCCGGCCCCCTGGTGGAAGCGGGGGAGACCGAGATCGGAGGCAGGATGCCCATCAATCCCAGCGGGGGTCTGAAAGCCAAAGGACATCCGGTTGGGGCCTCCGGGGCCGCCCAGATCGTGGAGCTTGTCCATCAGCTGCGCGGAGAGGCTGACCGCCGCCAGGTCGAGAACGCCAGAATCGGCCTGGCCCAGAGCATGGGCGGCACCGGTGCCAGCTGCACGGTGCACATCATGGAAGCAGTCTCATGAAATCGCCGCAGTACACCCGCGAGATTCCTCAACGCTACCGGCTGGAGGCCGGGAAGTGCAAGAGCTGCGGCAAGGTCCACTTCCCACCCAGGCTGATCTGCGACGCCTGCCGCTGCCGGGAATTCGAAGAGGTCGTCCTGCCCCATGAGGGTAAGGTACTTACATGGACGGTTATCCACGTACCGCCGCCCCATTTTGACCTGGAGGCACCGTATGTCATCGCCATCGTGGAGCTCGAAGATGGAGCCCGTCAGGATGCCGGACAAGTGCGGCTTACCTGCCAGGTAGTCGACTGCGACCCCGATGAACTGGCAGTGGACGTGCCGGTGGAGCTGGTCTTCCGCCGCATCCAGGAGGACAGCCAGGCGGATATCATCCAGTACGGCTACAAGGCAGTGCTGAAGCGGGAATGATAAGAGGTTCAGTCACGAATTCACACGAATGAACACGAACTGCAATTATAAGACTTCAGTCACCCTATGGAAATTGGGGTGCCCGATAACCTGGAGCCGCCCCGTAAACGAGTGGATTTAACGTAGTAATGAAATCCCTGGAACAGATCGAGCAGCGGATCGAAATCGTATTTGCCAACGTCTTCCGGGTGCTGCTGGTTGTCACCATCGTTGGCAGTATCTTCACCCAGAACTGGGATAGCCTCTTTACGGCGGTCCTGACCCTTGGGCTGACGTACCTGCCATTTCTAATCGCCGACCGTAACCATATTATCCTGCCACCCCTCTTTCAGATCATGGTCCTGGTGTTCCTTTTTACGGCCATGTATCTCGGTGAGATCGGGGCCTATTTTGTGAAGTTCTGGTGGTGGGATATTGTTCTGCACTTGTCCTCTGGGGTGATCCTGGGGATCGTGGGTTTTTTCCTGATCTATTTCCTCAATCAGAAGGAGCGGATCAGCCTGGTGCTCAGCTCCGGTTTCATAGTCCTTTTCGCCTTCGCCTTTGCCGTTACCGCTGGTGTGGTGTGGGAGGTCTTTGAATTTGCCATGGACGGCGTCTTCGGCCTGACCATGCAGAAGTCGGGTCTCGTGGATACCAAGTGAGACCTGATCGTGGATGGTTTTGGAGCACTGATAACCTGCATTGCCGGCTATTATTACGTGAAGAAGGAGCGCCGGTCCATGTTCCGGTATTTCGCCCGGATGATCGTACGTAAGAAAGCCACTGCCTGAGGGAGTAGCGTCATGGTTGACACCCGCTGGCAGCACCTCCGCCTGGATCGCGATGGCTGGATCGCCACGCTGACCCTCTCCCGCCCACCGGTGAACGCCCTGTCCCGCGAGATGGTCCGGGAGCTGGCCGCCGCGGCGGGGGTCCTGGCCGTCGATGAGAGCGTCAGCGTCGTTGTGATCCGCTCCGATCAGCGCCACTTCTGCGCCGGTGCCGACCTGGCCCTGGCCTGCGACCTGCGCATCATGGCCGATGACGTACGCTTCGGCTTCAGCGAAACGAGCCTGGGGATCATCCCCGGTGCCGGGGGCACCCAGCGGCTGCCGCGGCTGATAGGGCTGAGTAAGGCCAAGGAATTGATTTTCTCGGCCCGCATCCTGGACAGCGCCGAGTGCCTGGAGCTGGGGCTGGCCGACCGGGTAGTGCCCGCCGCTGACCTGCACCAGGCCGCCCACGATTATGCCGCCGAGCTGGCCTGCAACGCGCCCCTGGCACTGAGGGCCGCCAAGCAGGCGATCATCCAGGGACTGGAGCGCTCGATGGAGGAAGGGCTTGAGTCGGAAGGAGAGGCCTACGACAGCCTGATCCATACGCGGGATCGGGGGGAGGGGATCAGGGCCTTTATGGAGAAGCGGCGGGCGGAGTGGCGGGGAGAGTAGGGCAGCCGTTCCCGCTAAAAGAATACGTGCCGATTA
>CAZQOY010000013.1:13183-25018 GCA_964595095.1 uncultured bacterium
GGGCCTGCTTTTTCAGGTCGGCCAGCCAGTCGTTCCAGATTGAGTTCAGGCGCCGGTTGAGCAGCCGCTGGTGCTCGCCTTCCCGGTCGGCGGCGTACTGCTCCCAGTCTGGTTCCTTGCGATCCACCAATCTCACTATTACTTCACCCCGCTCAAGCGTGATTGCATCGCTGACCTGGCCCGGCGCCAGGGTCTTGAGCGTGCCCGTCAGGATAGGGCTGCGGCCAATGCCGCTGAAACTGCCGTTGAGTTTGGCGGTAATCCCGGCGGCATAGGTGGCTTCCGGGAAGGAATCGGCTACGGTCTGCCATTGAATACCGGCTGCCAGCTGCTGCTGGATGCTGGCCATAATGAGCGTCGCCTGTTCACTGGCAGCTTCCTGGCGGGCGATGCGTTCCAGGGAGCCGCGGACTTCCTCCAGGGGCTGCACGCCTTTGTGTCGAATTTCAGCCAGCCGGGCCACCAGGTAACACCGCTCGTTCTCAATGACATCGGAGACCAGGCCGATTTCCTCGGTCTCGAAGGCGAAGCGCACCACCCGGCGGAGCATCCCCACCGGGGGCGGCAGATACTTGTCGGCAATGCGGAGCGGGGGAGAGGAGGTGCTGGCAAGGCCATGGCTTTTCAAGGCAATCTCGAAAGACGAGTCGGCGGCGTCGAAGGAGAATATGTTCGCCCGGCTTCGCAGGCGGCTATGGGTCTGGGGGCTGATCTCGACTTTCAGTAGGATGTGCCGGGCGCTTACTTTGGGGCCGTCCTCATCTTCCCGGCGGTCCTCAACTTTAATTACGTGGTAGCCGAACTGGGTTTTTACCGGTACGACGATCTCGCCTGCCTTGGCTCCAAAGGCAGCTTCATCGAAAGGCGCCACCATCTGTCCCTTGCCGAACCAGCCCAGGTTGCCGCCGTCAGGACCCGAACTGGGGTCCTCGGAGTAGTCCAGGGCCAGCCGGGCGAAGTCCTCACCGGCCCTGGCCCGGTCAGCCAGCTGCCGGGCCGTTTCCTCGACTCCGGCAGAATCCTCCGCTGTAGGGATCTTCGCCCAGACAACATACTCCAGAACGCGGGTCTCGGGGAGGGTGTAGCTGTCCCGGTCCCGCCGGTAGATGGCCTTCAGGTCATCCTCGCTGACGACGATGTCATCGGTGTTGATCTTACTGGCTGGCACGTAAATGTAATCGATGGTGGCTTCGGTGTTCCGGTCGTACCAGGCCGATTTGACCTCCTCTTCGGAAGTATAGGCTACCGCTTGCAGGAGATCGATCAGCTTCTCACCCGGCAGGATGCTGGCCAGGTAGGCCTCCACGGGTGCCCATTCGTTGCCGGTGGGGTTGTTCAGGGCCTGGTAGTAGAAGGTAGGATCGAACTGTCCCTCGCTTTGGAAAGCCTCGTTCTGCTGGAGGAACGGCGGGGGGTAGTTCTCCAGCAGGTAATAGATCTCGTCGCCGGAGACTTCCAGACGCCGGTCTTCGATTTCCTCGCTCAGCAGGATCAGGTTGACCAGACTTTCCCAGGCTTGGATTTCAGCCTGGTCGATCAGCCGATCGCTCAGCTCGCCGTACTGCTCCCGGGCCTGGGCGGTCTGTGCGGAGATGGCCTGGCTGAGCTGATCGAGGGTGATGCGGTTTGCATTCACAACCCCGACGGCGTTGCCGATCAGATTGCTGCCGAATATCTGATCGATGAGGCTGGCACCGCCGACCAGCCCGCCGATGGACAGGCTCAGCAGGAAAATCGCGAGGAACGCCCATAAAATGAACTTCTGGCGCTCACGGATAGATGTCATTGTAGCCACGGGGTCAGGACTCCAGAATTTTACCGTCAGTTGTACGCATCAGCAGGTTATTATATCCGATACTCGCCTCAAGGCGGGGGAATTTACCGCCCCGTCGAAGCCAAATCAATTTGGCTTTGGTTGAATAACCTATTATTAACCGCAAAGCCTGTCCGTTCGGTTGAGCGCTTACGACGAAGCCTGAGGCCAGGCGAAGGGGCGCAAAGATCGCAAAGAGCAAGAGATATTGATTAACAACGGACGATGGACAACTGACTACGGACGAAAACTGCCACCTGTCTACGCTTGCGCTACGCTGGGCAAGCTGCTACTGCCCCAGCCTTCAGATCAATAAAAAAAAGGGAGATCCTCAAGCCTCCCCCGGTGGTGGAGATAGCCGGGATCGAACCGGCGACCTCTTGAATGCCATTCAAGCGCTCTCCCAACTGAGCTATATCCCCGCTTAGTTCAAATATCGGTGGCGGCGGGCTTTTCTTGAACGCCCCGGCAGCGCCGCGCAATCTTACAAAAATAACCGCCTGCGGGCAAGGTTTTGCGTGCAGCCCCGGTTCAGGGAGCCGCGGCACCTTTCATTCGGGCAAATATGATGATGGCGGCGAGCTTGCGCATACAGCCCTTATCGTAGATAGTTTCCCGAATAATACTATCAGCCGCTTAGTGAGGGCGCTATTTTCATTCCACTCAGCTTGACTTTATCCGGGGCTAACGGCTAAGTTAATGCATCATGATCAGGAAAGCATACCTGTTCCAACTCCCGCTGCTCCTGGCTACCGGGCTGCTCCTGTGGGATTGCGGTGGCGATTCCGTTCCGGGGGCAACGGTCCTCAAGATAGTGGCCACGGGGAACGTGCAGGGCGAGATCGAGCCCTGCGGGTGAAAGAATGCGTCTCTGGGCGGTCTGGCCCGGAAAGCGACCATCGTCAAAGGCCTGGCAGCGGAACCGCATTCCCTCCTGGTGGTGGACGGAGGGGATCTCTTTTTCTCCAAGCCCCGGTTGGAGGGCAAGATCCTGGCCGGAGAGAAGATCAGGGCCGGCGCCCTGGTAGAGGGCTATAACCGCATTGGTACCGATGCCATCACCATCGGCGAGAACGACCTGACCGCTGGCTTGCCGTTCCTTAAGGCGCTGGCCGATTCGGCTCGTTTCCCGTTCCTCTCCGCCACCCTGGCGGACCCTGACGGTGACCTGATTTTTACGCCCTACGCGGTCGTAAAGAAAGGTAGTCTCAAGGTTGGCTTGGTGGGGGCCTCGTCCGAGATGGCCGTGGACAATGGTTACCATTCTAGAGAGCTGCTGCCATCACTCAAAGCGGTGCTAGAGGAGGTTCGTTCCCGGGCCGATATAGTAATCCTGCTGTTCCACGGTACGGACAAGGATAAACAGGTTATTCTGGCATCGGGCCTGCCCATTGACCTGATCCTTCAGAGCCACGTAAAGCGCTATGATACCAATTTCGGGACGGGACCAATTCTCAGCTCGGCGCTGGGGAGCCTGGGTAAGTACTTAAATGTAATCACCATGACTGTTCGTTCACCAGATCAGCCGCTGGTGGATCTGACGGTTCACCGTCGAACCCTTACCTTCGTTGAAAGTAGCCTGGAGCGCCTGAGGCGAAACCAACCGAAAGACATCCCCCTGGAGGAACTGTACGCAGACCAGCCTAAGATCCTGGAGCGTATTAAGGATTTGCGTGAACGAGAATCCAGGAACCGGGAGACCATCGAGGCGGCAGTGAACACCATCGAGAGTAAGCGGGTTACTCTCGGCCGTTCGGTCAGGGGTGACCAGGAGCTCCTGGTGCTGGTGAATGCCGCCAAACGGGCGATTGAGGAAATCACCGGCCCGGCTGCAGTTCAAGCGGGTAAGTTCACGCCCGGGGTTTCAGTTCAAGGCGGCCAAGAAAATCAGGATGGGCCTTGACCGGGCTTTTATCATGGGTGTAGATTTAATCTGTTCTATTAGTCCTGTAAGCCCGACGATATCAGGCTGAGGGGCAGATTGCGAGAGTAGCTCAGTTGGTAGAGCCCCACGTTGCCAACGTGGCTGTCGCGGGTTCGAGTCCCGTCTCTCGCTCGGGAAAAACCTCCTTAAGCGGGGATTTTTCTGGTAAAGGGGGTGTAACTTCAGGGGCATAAGGCGACGTACCCAAGTGGTCTAAGGGGGCGGTCTGCAAAACCGCTATTCACCGGTTCGAATCCGGTCGTCGCCTCTATTTTTCAACGCGCATAGCCAACCGGCACTGCCGGGGTGGTGAAACTGGTAGACACAGGGGACTTAAAATCCCCCGGCCCCATAGGCTGTGCGGGTTCGAGTCCCGCCCCCGGCACCTCAAAAGCCCTTTATAAATCAATGACTTATAAGGGGCCCTTTTAATGCTCTACCGGGATTTTGGCGTTTCTGAATACTTCAGGAAATGTCCTGAATTAGTCTGTTTTGGTCTCCTTTGAACGCATATATAACGCATCAAAATTGAGTTGTCGGTCCAAGATCACCGAGATCTCCTGGTAGTCTTCGCTTAATAAATCCTGGATTCAACTACCAAGTGCAACATTTGGTTTGATGCCGAGAAATACCTGATTTGGTGTTTTAAAGCCAAGGCATTTTCTCGGACGGTTGTTTAGTTTGTCCATAGCGCTCTGTATTTCCCTGTCAGTGATAGTCGCAAAATCTCTGCCCTTCGGGAAGTACTGACGGATCAGACCGTTGGTATTTTCATTCAGGCCCCGCTCCCACGATGAATAAGGGTGGGCAAAGTAGAAGTCAGTATCCAGAAACTTTGCTATCTCCTGGTGTCCTGAGAATTCTTTACCATTGTCCCCCGTAATCGTGTGAACCCGGTGTTGGACCGGTCGTAGAAGTTCGATCACTGATTGGGATACCTGCAAAGATGTTTTGCGGTCCACTTTCTGGATCAGAGTCAAACGTGATTTCCGTTCAGCCAGAGAGACGATGGCCTGTTGATGTCTTCGACCAATAATGGTATCCACTTCCCAGTCGCCAAGACGGCACCTTGAATCGACAATGAAGGGGCGCTCATCAATCGAGATCCTGTTCGGTATTTGTCCCCGTCTGTCGTGGGAGCCATAGCGTTTCTTACGCTTCTTCCGGCAACGAAGGTGAAGGTAGAGTCTACCTCCAGCTTGTTTATCCTGGAGGATATGCTGATAAATCCGTTCATGGCTCACTGAATAGCCCATCTCATTTTTCATCCATCCTCTGATCTGTTCAGGACTCCACTCTTTCTGAATAAGCCTTTCTATAAAGACCCAGGTGTCGGCGTCAATACGCAGTTTAGTTTTCCCTTTCCGGCGGGCTGTGGCCTGATCGTGGGCCTGTTTGTGACGATATCCACGCAAGCCCTTGTTTCGTCTCAGTTCCCGGCTGATGGTCGATTTATGAACGCCGATCACCCCGGCGATCTCTGTGTGATTATGATCTGTTTTCAGCAGCATATTAATTGCGTACCTTTGCTCCTGGATAAGATGTCGGTAGTGTCCCATAGGTGCTTCTCTTTCTTGCTTGATTTGAAAAGCAGGGATGCTACCACATCTTGCCCATCTTTCCAAGCACTTGAGTTGCACTTAACAGTTGAATTCAGGTCCTATTAAGGGATTATGCTCGAGGGATTATTGAATTCGCCCTTCATCGGGGACTCGATCTTCGCCTATCAAAAAAGAAAATTCGCCCTCCGTACAATTCCGTATGGCCTGATGATATACCAAGCGCCGATGACCTGAAGAAGTATGTTGACCTGCAGGAGAAGACTCCCAGAACAGAAAATGGAATATCTAGAGTGTATTCCTCTTTGCTTGGGTTTATCCACGACTTCGGTGAATATGTCGTTGGTTCCCGCTTGCCCTGGTCATCCGTCCCCCTATGTGAGGGATGGAAACCGAGCCTTATGGAGAAATATAAGGCCTTCATCGCGAGTTTAACTGAGCGACAGCGAGTGTTATGGGAGGAGTTCCAACGGGTTCGTTTTGCTGGAATCCGAGTTCTCCTGCCAATAGGCGAAAAAGGTCCGGAACCTGACATGCCATCAGATGAAGAAATAGTAGCCGCGGAAACGGATTTCTTGAAATCGCTCAGAGGTAAGAAACGCCAAGCGTACGATGATATTGTGGTGCCCTACTACGGGAACCTGACCCACCAAGATGATAGACGCATGAGTAGTGAACTGGTTTTGCGCTTCATTTTTCAGCGGGTTATCGATATGGGATATACAAACAAACGGTTTGGCGAGTTCGACACAGGGTATCACCTTCACCGTAGAGAAGGCGCAAGAATTGAAAGGATCGGAAAGAAATACCAATGGATAGGCTACCATGAGGCGCTCGCACGATTAAGTGATAACTTTTACATGATGCCCGATTACATCGATGTGGGACCCAGCATATATGACGGTCCTTGGGAACTCAGTGTGCGAGACATCGACCCGTCCCACACTCTTGTATCCAAGTCACCTAGTTTGTATGGCAAGGGTCACGAGATTAGTTGGCTCGCCCCTGTAGAATACGATTGGACCTCGAATCCTGTGTCACTGGAATGGCGACTTGGCACAGACGATTTTCCAGATACTAAACCACTCATCATCGTGCATAATCCTTCTGGAGGGATTGATTATTACGCTCTTGAGACACATTTTGAGTGGGAAGAGCCTCGGCTACCCCATGAGGAACGGGACCAGAAGCCAGATAGGCGGATATGGTATCAGCTTCGTAGCTACCTCATGAAAAAGGAAGACAGTGACGATCTGTTCGAGTGGGCCAAGGACAAGAATATCTATGGTCGGTGGATGCCCGAATCTGTTGATCTCAGACAAGTGTATGTCGGTGAATACCCTTGGGCGGCTTCCTATATAGCCCAAAACACATATTACTATGGACGGGACGGGTGGACAGACAAGGCAGGCCATCATACTCTCCCCGCAAATGTACGTGTCACGGTTGAAAGCTATCGCAATGCCGCCAACGACTACGATAATTCGGTCGGTGAGGGGGTATCGTGCACTTTTCCCAATCCGGAGATTATCGAAGGAATGGGATTACGATGGAACCCTGAAAATAGCCAGTGGGAGGACAATAGCGGTCTGTGTATTGCATTTGATCCTGCTTTGAAAGGGCATCGCTATCTAGGGCTGTTAGTTAGAAAAGACATGTTCGACCGATATCTGTCTAGCAATGGCTATTCACTCATTTGGACCGTAATAGGTGAGAAAAACGTGTTGGGAGAAGCCACTACTTCGTCAGGTAAATGGGTCGAATACTCAGAGGTCTATCGACTCAAGGATGAAAATCTACAGGGATCGAGAAACTTCTACGAACAACCGAACTCGAACGAATAGAGTGAATTTGTATACTGATTAATTTGTGAGTATGTTATTGTTTATTGGTCAAATTGAACGGATCTACAACGTTCCTTCCGATAAAGGAACTTATCAGAAAAGTTCCTAGGCTCGACGCTGCACAATTACTGCACATTTCCTAAAATCCTCGTCGAGAGGCTCTGGATTTAGGATCCAGAGTCGTATAGACTGGAAATAGGACACCTTTTTGAGACTTGGAAAAGTGAGTGTTAGAAAGGATGGTTTGTGAGACTATTCCCGTGATCAGTTATCCATCATTCGCGTAATCCACTCGATTAGGTCAATGTAGTCGCGTAATGACAAGCGATGCTTCACAGTATCGCGGAACGCTTGAGCACTGGAAGTAAATCTTGAAGTAGTGAATAGAATACCAGCGGTGGCACGCTCCATTTCCACAATCCCGTATAGCTCACAAACCAAAGAAATACCAACTGGGAAATCAGGGCGGTAGTGTTTACACTCGACCAAATATAGGAAATCTCCTATGGCACCCGTAGGGGTAGCAATTATGTCTCTCCCACCATCTTTGGTGTATGGAGTCAGCCTGACCTCCATACCGCTACGAGCGAGTAGTTCTGCTACAGACTCTTCGAATTTCCGGGGAGAGATCTTGTGTAGTATACTTGGAGAAGAGACTAATAGACGAAAAAAGCCGTCCCAGTCGGCTTTCGAAACCTCCACAAGATGGTTCCAACCTTCTATCAGCTCTGCTTCAGGTGATCGGTACACTTTGCTGAGATGACTACTGCATGACCAGACATTTTCAAATAGGTCAATTCTCGCGCCAAGCTCATCCGTATCATCTGTAATGAAGATATTCACGTTAGGATGCATTGTTCTGTAGTTAAACTGTATAGAAGCGACCAATACAAAGGTTCGATCTATATAATCAGATAGTGAGCCCCAGTCCACTCCCAGGTTACGCAGGCCTCCCAGCGTCCAAGAGACGAAGTGATTGAGGTTTTCGGGTTGCGAAAGAGACGATCAAGTTCGTCATCGGCCCATTCCCCATCACTCTCTAAGATTCCAAGGTGACAACGTGCCCGCACTCCAGATGGAACACTGAGAAGTATTTTCCTCAGCGTGGGTGGATCATCTCTGTATCCTGCAAATCCCAGGTGGCAATTGCAAGCCAATTCGACGCTATGGTTAGCTTTCACAAGAGAGTTGAGTATGACATCTGGCAATTCAGAAAAGGAAATGGTGCGGTGCATATGATATTAGGCCCAAGTAGTATTTATAATGAAAAGCTGCATGTCCTGAAATTATGATATCCAGCTTGTGGTATAATCGATATTACAGATCACAATTCGAGATAACAAACTATTGAACTACGCCTATTCTTTAGACCGCTCCTAAAGTTAGGAATTTAAATTCCATAGGCCACTCCTAACCTTACCCATAAACGCTGTACCAGATGGTGACTTGAGTGCAAATTCTTGCAGCATTTTTCCCACCCCTTTGCCGTAGTTTGCACAGAAGTCGTTTCAATACTGTCCAATTACTGCTCACTTCCCAAAATCCTCGTCGTAAGCCGCTGGATTTAGGATCCAGTGTCCCTTAGGACGTGTAGGTTCGAGTCCTATCCGCGGCACAAGACATTGTTTTACTTCGAGAAACGTCCTCCTGATATTGCCTTTTTTAGGCACCCCTTATCATCCACTGAATCCGCAAACAACCGCAAAGAACCGCACATTCTACTGGATACGGAACCGGATACGGATCGGAAACAGAGTTCAGGCTTGAAAGGTTAAAAATGTTTTGAGACATAGTCCTGTACGAGCATGAGGAAATCAGGCAATAGACGCTTCAGAGGAGGCGTGAATTAAACCCTGGAAACGCAGAATGTGTCTCTTAGTTTTTAGACCCAAATGTCCAAAAGGCTTTGAACCGATACAGTGGATATTTTATCGAAGCAAACAAACAGATTTGTTAGCACTCTTTTTTTAGTACTAATGCATATTCCATTTCATCAACCCCTCTTTCAACCGGATAAATTTCTTTATCTGCTACCGGTCTAAGACCTGCATTCTTAGCGTAAGCATTTATTTCTCCGGGAGTAAACATCCGCATAGTATAGACTATTCGCTGGTCTTTGCCATTCGTTAATGGACTCCCTCCTACTTTAACAAAATATGCAACATATTTCCCATGATTACTATTGACTTCGTTGTAACGGTATTGTTTAAGAAACTTCTGATCTCTTTCAAGAACATCTATGCAGAGAATGCCTCCATCTACGAGAGCCTGAGATAGATTATTAAAAGCTTGCTGAATCAAATCCTCCGGTAAATGTCCAATAACGCCATACATACAGGTAACTACATTGAATTCAGCCTGAAAAGGTAAATCAGTAATGTTTCCCCATGCAACGTTTGAATGTCCCAGAATTCCTTGTGCTTGTGCAACCATTTCTCTTGAGTAGTCGATTGCATTGAGTCTGTCAATTTGGCAAAATTCCTCCAGTTCGTTGTAAAACCTCTTAGTTCTTCTGCCATCTGCACAGCCAACATCTAAATAATCAATTTCTTTGCCGCTGATTAATCCTCTCAGTTCTTCAAGAAAGAACCTGTCTGTTGAAGTAGTCTGATGTACCTTATCCTGCCTGCTTTGACTTTCTTTGCTATAATTGTCGGCTCTTACATCATATCCAACTTGTAACTGTTGAATATTAGCCACATCAGTAAATGCAACTCTATTTCTTTCGATTATTGTTCGTAATCTGTTAAGTTTTTTATCAATTATTATGTCCATTATAAATATCCCTTGAAATTTTCCATGTTTTTTCTTGTTTTACGGGTTTTCTTAAACCCTATTTATTTAAAACCTATGTTTTACGATGTAATTTTTATTGTAATAAAATTCATTAACGAAATTGGTGTGGATATTCTTTCTCTCGATTTTGGAATGAAAGAATTTTCGGATTTTGAATTACTCCATTGCGTATTTCTATTGCTTTTGAAATGGTTTTGCTATTTTTCCATACTTTTGGTCCCCCAATAACTATGGATAATAATGGAAGTAATGCTTCCGAAATTTCCCATGAGGCAGAATTCCAATAAAAACTTGGATTGTGATCTACTGAATAATAATATTTACCTGCTATTTCAAACATTGGATGTTCAAAGGATGTTGGTTTGGCACACCAAAAACCCATTCCTTCATCACAGCTTATATCAATAATAAGAGTACCTTTCATCAATTTATCAGCCTCATCTTCAGGTACAAACATTATTGGATGGTCAATATCTTGAAGGGTTCCATTAACAATTATTTGCACATCTGATAAAGCTTCTGAAAATGGGCGAGTACTGCCGTCAGATTCAACTGCAAGCAAATTTCCTAAACCGTCATTCTTCATTTGTTTAAACGATATTGCAGGCAATTGATCACTCACATCTGTTGATGCACGACAGGTATAGACTGTGATATCTCGATATCCCTGACTTTGCAATGCATATATTGCCCCTCGACTCACCGATCCAAAACTGAGTACCACTGCTTTTCGTGGTTTTCCATAATTCCCGACAACTCCGATAAGACTTATCGCATGATTTACACCGGCATAGCCTGCTATTTCATTATTTTTATAAAAAATATGCATATTTTTATCACCTGATCGGCTCCATGTAAACATTTCTTCCCAGGCAATAAGGGTTAATTTTCTTTCAATTGATGCTTGAGTAATTTCTTTCTGTTGTGCACAATGCAGCCAACCCCACACAATTGCATCTTCATGTACCTGAGACAAATCTTTTACCAAAGGTTTGGGTATTAGCACACAATCAGAACTTTTCAGTATTTCTTCTCTGGAATCAACTCGTCCTGATGTAAGTTTGGCTAAAGTGTTGTCATCCATGCCAAATCTCAACCCATACCCTTCTTCAAAAGTGAATTTTTTTAATAATCTCTGTGGAATGCGTTTTATATGTTCCGGATGAATGGCTACTCGTTTTTCGTTTTCTTTTAGTGATTTCCCAATCACGCCGACAGTTAAGAATTGTGTCATATTGTTTTTTCTTCTTTCTTCATTTAATCCTTCAAATTATATTTTTAAATCTTGTATCGGTTCAAAGCCTTTTGGACACTTGGGGCTAAAAACTAAGAGACACATTCTGCGTTTCCAAGGTTTAGCTGATGCCTTCCCTGAAGCGTCCTTCACTTGATCAGCAGCCCCTACTTCAACAGCAGCATCTTGATGGATCTGGTGTACTTTGGTGGCACCCCCGCCAATGGCGGGGATAATCCATTCCGTCAGTGCTGGTCAATTTGTATCGGCAGGCGAGTAAGTTTGCTTGTCCCTTATTTATAGTGCCTACTCCTTCCCGTAGACACCTGAAAAATCGGTGGGGTATGTGCCGTATAGGCGGGGGCTGGTCAGCGTCCCGGTGAACTCGGCCGGGTCCTTGAAGTAGATGGCGTTCCAGCCGGCTACTTCCATGATGTAGCTCAGGTTGGGCCGCAGCCTGACTTTCTGGACCTTGCCGGCGGCGCCGATGTTGGCCGTCTTCTGCGTGTACTGGACGGTACCGGCGGGCAGCTGGTAGGAAAAGGCGTAATAGCGCTGGCCGTTGAACAGTGAGTCGGAGCGGGAGACCGCCACCAGCTGGTCCTCCCACGCCTCGATGGCGGTGCCGTCCAGGGTGAACTCGCCGCGGGCCGTCAGCAGCCAGT
>CAZQOY010000013.1:25028-25437 GCA_964595095.1 uncultured bacterium
CCAGCGCCTCCCCGATCTTGTAAAACCACACGATAATGGTAAAGCGGGCCTGGTCGCTGCTGCCGGCGGTGGCCGTCTTGATCTGGCCCATGAGCACCACCGAGTAGGTACCGTCCTCCCCATAGCCGTTATCGATGATCTGAAAGCCCGGCAGCAGCACCGCCGCCGCCTGGGTCTCCACCAGATCGTACACCGTCTGGAAGTTCTCCACCGTAGTGCTCGACTCGATGCGCACACCGGCCTTCTCGCAGGCTTGCCGTTTGGCGTCCATGATGGCCTCCAGCCGGTCCTGCTGAACACCGTCGCGGTTCGCGTCGCTGATCCCCCGCACGCCTACCTCGATAATATCCTGGGCGCCAAGCATCATCGCAGTGACCATTAGAAACACCATAAGCAGCCGTTTCATATC
>CAZQOY010000013.1:25447-25805 GCA_964595095.1 uncultured bacterium
ATATCACGCTCTCCCCATATTTCGGTTACGGCACCGTAGACAAGGCTCAGGCCGTAATATAACCCCGGCAGCCGGCCGGCCCCCTAATCTATTCTTGCGCCCCGGCGTCACCAGCCGGGCGATGTAGATGCCGGAGGGGACAACAGAGACGGCGTAATCTGAACCTTAGTACTGTAGAATGACCCTTCTCACAACGAGGTGTCTATAGGTATGGCCGCAGATGGACGCTGCGGGACCTGTGCTGCAGGCGACGGATGGCCTTTTCCTTGATTTGCCGAATCCGCTCACGCGTGAGGTTGAACTTTTCTCCTATCTCGTTCAGGGTCAGGGCATAGCCCTGATTAATCCCATAGTACAT
>CAZQOY010000014.1:0-10925 GCA_964595095.1 uncultured bacterium
ATTCCAACCATCATCATGGGCGTCCTCGCCCTTACGCTGCTGTCCATCGGATACTCCCGGGGGCAGGGACAGCACATCACCGGCCTGAAATCCGCCCTGAATATGACCCTGGAAATCCTCCCACTCCTGGTTTTCGCCTTCATCGTGGCGGGTATGATTCAGGCTCTGCTCCCACGGGAACTGGTCTCCCGGTTGGTGGGGGTGGAATCCGGCCTGCGGGGGCTGCTGGTGGGCACGGTGGCCGGTGCGCTGGCACCAGGGGGGCCGTATGTGAGCCTGCCCATCGCCGCCGGGCTACTGCGCTCAGGGGCCGGTATTGGCACCATGGTCGCCTTCCTCACCGGCTGGTCCTTATGGGCCGTCAGCCGCCTGCCCATGGAAGTGGGTATCTTAGGCTGGAAATTGACCATCATCCGCCTGGCCAGCACCTTCTTCTTCCCACCCATCGCCGGCTGGATCGCCCAGACCCTCTTCGCAGGGATAAAACCGGGGTAGAGAGCGGCACACAACTTACCCCCCCCTGTTTCAAAGAGGGAATGCCTTTACGAAGTTTGGGGTGAGTCCTTCACAGTACTACCCTGAACCACAACATCTGGCAGCCACCATCAACACCGCTCACGCCATCGGTATGGGAGCCAAGGTGGGCAGCCTGTCCCGTCCCGAGCCGGAGGCTTCCCTTCCCCGAAAAGGGGTCCCTTCGGGACGGGGCAGGGGCCCCTTACGGGGGAGGGATCCCTTCGGGAGAGCCGGGCAATGATCAGCAACGGATTTTGATTATATTAGGCTGGATGGTAATTCTTCATAGCATAAATTTACATTTTATTTATACCTGGTATATTCTTCGCTGTACTGAAAATTATTGCTGGTTTCGATTCACTTTTTTAAAAATAAAATATAACGGTATTCCTATTAATACGGTTAATATCGCAATTGAAGACTCTACTGTGCGTTCAAGAAAGGCCAATAAAAGCATTGAAATACCAAAGATTATATATGTAATCTGAACCATAGGATAGCCCGGAAGTTTATATATACTTTTCTTTGAATATCTTAATTTAAAAACACCGATAATTGCAAGGATCGGAAAAATTCCAAGGGAAAAACCCATATATGTTAATATCTGGTCAAAAGTTCCTGATAACACTATTACTATTGAAATGATACACTGCAATAGTATTGCTTTTGAGGGAACCTTAGAAACCGGATGAACCTTCGAAACAAACTTGAAAAAATACCCATCCTTAGCCATCGAATAATAAACTCTCGGGCCAAGAATGATAAAGGCACTTATTGAAGAAAGAAGGGCAAATGATATCAGTAGTGAAACGAGATTATCCATCGACTTTCCAAATAAGTTGCCTACGGCCAATCCACCTATAGAAATGACACCTTTCATATCTTCTGGAGTAATAGCATATACATAAAAGATATTTAAGCAGAAATAAAGTAAGATAACAATCCCAGTCCCCAGTAATAAAGAGCGAGGTATATTTTTCGTTGGATTATCTATTTCTGACCCTATATAGGTAGAAGCATTCCACCCACTGTACGCAAACATAATCCACATAAGGGAAAGGCCAATGATTTTCCAACCACCAAAGTCGAATGTGAATTTGCTCCCTTGGAAAAGATGATCAATATCGCCCTTTCCAAATGAAATTCCAACAACAATGAGGCCAACTATTAAGCCAATTTTCAATATGGTTAAATAATTCTGAATTTTAGATCCAAATTCGATTCCTCTGAGATGAACGAGCGTAAAAACTGTAATAATAAATATTGAAAGCATCTTTTTTATAAATACGGGATTAACAATACCTGAATTAGTTCCCAAATTAAGAAATTGAGGAACTGCTCTGGTAAAATACTCACTAAATCCTAAAGAAGATGCTGCTATTGGTGCGGAAAAACCGACAATGAAAGATACCCAACCGCTCAAAAAGCCCAACAGAGGATGATATAACTTTGAAAGGAAGATATATTCGCCCCCTGCATGGGGAATTGCCGCCCCTAATTCCCCATAGCATAGTGCTCCGCAAAAGGCAATTAATCCTCCTGTAATCCATAAGAATATCATTAGCAGGGGATTATTCAAGTCACCCATTAAAAGCCCGGATGTGGTAAAAATACCCGCCCCAATCATATTGGCAATTACTATGTTCGTTATAGGGAAAAGACCAAGCTTTCTTACAAGGCCATTCTTTGAGTTATTAACCATTATGAATGATATCAGGAATGAAGATGCTGTTATTTCTTATCTAGTTATGTGGTAATTAATCCGATTTCTTATAACTGATTGAAAGACTTGATCTACCGGTAGGACCACCAAATGTTGTTTCTAAATTAGGTGCACTTGTGATATAATCAACAAATTCTTCAATACCTCTTTGCCGGCGTCCACTACCTGATACATTATGGGCGGTAAAACAGCCACCTACTTCAAGCTTCGGCAGTACTGCTACAGCGTAATTTTTATACCAGTTCTTATCCGCATCAGAAAAAACGAAGTCGAAGGGCCCTTTCAATTCAGGAACGAGTTCATGAGCATCAGCAAGCCTGGCGTCGATATATTCGGAAAGTCCTGCCTCTTTAAAATTCGATAAAGCCGTATTATATCGATATTCATTTATTTCTATTGTAATAAGCTTACCACCTGTCTTACTGAGAGCCCAGGCAATCCATATTCCAGAATGCCCGGTAGATGTCCCGATCTCAAGGGCTTTTTGATATTTATGCTTAATGATAAGATCGTATAATATCCTTCCATCAGATTCGGGAACATTCATATCCCTCCATTTATAGCTATGACTTTCGAAAAATTGTCTTACTTTCTCATCAAGATCTTTATTCTTTTCAGGGCTCTGAGACAATACAGGATTAATTAGGAAACTCACGGAAAGAGATAAAGAAATAATCAAGAAGTTAAATCTGAATATATTTTTCATTTCAGTCTCCGGATATGCCAATTGTACGTCTCTATGAAGGAATATGAGATAATCAGTGATTAAAACTAAGATAAACATATTGCGATTACAAGGATTTCCCGCTTAGCAACATCTTGATGGGCTTGGTATGCTGCGGCGTCGCCCCCGCCGCTTGCGAGACAAGCAGACGGGCTTGTCCGGTCCTTCAACCCGGCTCAGGACGGGCTGGCCAGGCGGTCAGACGGGCGATGTAGTGAGCAAGGACCCTCCTTTTTGAGTACCGAATCAACCCGGTTGCATGATTGGTAGCTGCTGTGAGCTTGAACACGTTGTAGCTTTGACTACGTTCGTAGTTTATTGTGGTTCATTTCTATCTATTGGAGATCCAAATGAAAGCTAAAGTGATTACGATACTCGCAGAGGGAAAGCGAGAGTTGCGCGGCACCCGGGAAGAGCCGTCCGAAGGGGGACGTTGGGAAGAGGAAATCTTCGACCGTCTGACCCCCTACTTGCGCAGCGAATTTCCCGAGAAAGCGATAGCAGCGATACTTGCGGCGCTGCAATCAGGTGAAGACTTCAACAACACCCTTCAGGGAACTCTTGGAAAGCTGCGGCGGCTATGGGAAAGTGAACGTCGCTCCAGTGAGGAGAGAAGGGAGCAGCTCGTGCGGACAATTGAGTTGGAAAGTGGCAAGTTGATTTGGTATGACAAAGACGGATCATTATGTGGGTTCGACCAGCGCGCGGGGCTGGACAGGAGAAAATGACAGGATTAGCCAACCCGGCATATTTACAGTGCCAAATTTGCACGCGCGGGTTGGACGTCTACAATCTTCGCCTACGTCGTCGAATCCGATCTGCTCCGCACGGCTTCGAGGATGAGGTATAGAAAATATAGCGCGAGGCTGCAGAATATGCCCTTGGCCAAGAAGTACCACGCAATCGCATCGTTGGCGAAATCGCCCTCAAATACATCGTTGCCCAGAAGGAATGCGTAGGCACAAATGGCGAATACCGCGATTGATGCGGCGATGACGACCTTTTTCGGCTTCATATTACCTCCTTTGATACACCCGACTTATATTATGCGGCATAATTGCAGCATATCAACTCCCCTTCTTCAATATTCGATCCGTCGCTGACGGACTCAGGCTTCGTCGTGAGCGTTCGGCTGAGCTCACGTCGAAGCCTCAGTCGAACGGGCAGGCTTGGCGGTTCGACTCTCTTCTCTCTTTCTCTGCCACTGCCAATTGCCTACTGCCAACTTCTTCTCAGTATATCCCGTAAATCCTGTTATCCTGTCAGATTCTTCAATCGACAATCGTCAATCGTCAATTGCCCTTAACCCCACACCGCCTTGCCCAATCCTCGTACCGAGTGGCCAGCTCCCCGGCCAGTTCGGGGCGCTTCCCGGACAGGTCGCGCAGCTCGGTGCGGTCGGCTTCCAGGTCGTATAGCTCCCACTGGCTATCCTCGACGGAGACGAGCTTCCATTGGCCCCGGCGGATCGCCCGGTTACCCATGTGCTCCCAGTAAAGCACCTCGTGGCCGGTGCGGTCCTTGCCCTGAAATACGGGCAGCAGGCTCCTGCCTTCCAGGGGGGTGATCTCCTTGCCCTTATAGGTCCCGGGGTAATCCGCGCCGGAGACCTCGCAGCAGGTGGCCATAATGTCGATGATGTGACCTACCTGGTGGGTGACCACACCCTGCGCCTTTATCCCCGCCGGCCAGTGGGCGATCAGCGGGGTGGCGATGCCGCCTTCGTGCACCCAGTGCTTATATAGCCGGAAAGGAGTGTTGCTGGCATTGGCCCACGAGCGGCCGTAGCTCATATAGGAGTCCACCCCGCCGGGCGGCAGGCCGTTCTTGCGGTTGTCGAAGCCCCAGGGTCCGCCCTCGTGGCAGCCGCCGTTGTCGGAGAGGAACAGCACCAGGGTATTCTCCTCAGGGCCGGTGGCCTTCAGCGCGTCGAGTATTCTGCCGATGCCCTGGTCCATGCGGTCGATCTGCGCCGCGTAGACGGCCATTCTCAGGTCCATCTCCTCCTTGTTCGCCACCTCATCCCAGGGCAGCACATCCTCATCGCGCGGCGAGAGGGGCCAGTCCTTGTCGATCAGCCCCATTTCCCGCAGCCGTGCAAACCGCGCCTGGCGCATTTTGTCCCAACCGCTCATGTATTTGCCCTGGTACCGGGCGATGTCCTTCGGCAGGGCGTGCAGCGGCCAGTGAGGAGCGGTATAGGCCACGTACAGGAAGAAGGGGGTATCTTGGTGGCTGCCGTACTGGTCGAGGAACTTTACCGCGTTGTCGGTGAAGGCATCGGTCATGTAAAAGCCCTCTTTGGGCGGCATGTGGGGCTGGTCGTCGATGGCAAATACCCGTTTGATTCCTTCCCGCTTCCCTTTGGTGATATCAAAATAGTTTGCCGCGCCGCTGATCAGGCCGTAGTAGCGCTCAAAGCCCCGGTCAACCGGCCAGTGCGGCCGGCTCTCGCCCACGTGCCACTTGCCCGACATCAGGGTATGGTAGCCGGCCTCCCGGAGCACCTCCGCGATGGTGACGCACCGGTCGTTGAGGTAGCCCTGGTAAGGCCCGGGTCGATTGGTGATGTCGGGACTGTTAACCATCCCCCCCATGCCGGCCTGATGGGGATACAGCCCGGTCAGAAGTGAAGCGCGGGTCGGGCAGCAGCGGGCGGCGTTGTAGAATTGGGCAAAACGGATTCCTCCGGCGGCCAGCCGGTCGATGTTGGGCGTGTGAACCTCTCCCCCGTAGCAGCCCAGGTCGGAGAAGCCCATGTCGTCGGCCATGATCAGGATGATGTTGGGCCTGCTCCCGGCCCCGCGGCCAGCGCAGGCAGAAAACAATCCTGGCAGAGCCAGCGGCCAGGCCAATCCCGCGGTGCCCAGCCCCAGACTTTTCAGAAAGGTGCGGCGGGTCAATTCGTGTTTCGCCATGTTTCATACTCCATGCTTTGCCGGGACTTCTCAGTCTTCAGGCTTCCTTGTCCGATGCCGCCCTGGTGGAACAGTCGACGTCCAGGCCGGCAATGCGGTCAGCTTGTCGGGCGCTGGCGGCTCTCGGCCCGCATCTCGGTTTCAATGCCCTTGTCACTCTGCTGCTCCATCCAACCTTCCAGCTGCTGTCGCAGGGAGTCCTTCAACGAGCGGTAGCGGGGATCAGCGGCCAGGTTGTTTTGCTCTCCGATGTCCTCCTTCAGATCATAGAGTTCGAGCCTGCCCGGCGCAACAACGCGTAGCCGGGTCCCTCCTTTGCCTCGAACCCTCACGGTTGTATAATCCGGGATTCTTCAGTCCCGGGCACTGGGTGGAGCTCCTATTACAGGAGCCTCTTTTCATTTGGCCGTCGATTAATTCTACAGGATTACCGATTTTCTGACGGCATCGTTTATTCATTTAGCTCTGCTGGCAGCGTAAAAATCTGCCAACCAGAACAGAGCCGTCAGCGAACCAAACACGGCGGTGCCTCCCATACTGCCGCGCTGATGAGCCTGGTAAGTGACAGCCCACAATGTGACTACAGTGATGAAACTGAGGAATCCGTCTCCAGGACGTCCCGCCAGCGCTCGCCCCAGACCAGGAATGATCGAATAAACCGTGTTGATACTCAGTCTCGCCCTATTCTCCCTACCAGGCACCGGGTCCAAGAGGCGGCCGTCCACGCTGAATCGAAGAGGTTGTGCCGCGAGGTGGTACTGAAAGGCAAAAGGATTGCAGCGAATCAGGCGGTCTGCCCCGAGCACCAATCCCTTTATAACGTCATGCCGGACAATTGCCTGGGCCATAAAATGGGAGCAGCTGGGTTCAAACTGGCAGCGTAGAGCCGGCGTAGCGTAAGACACCCGCTGGAAAAGGGCGATAGGGGTAATCCAAAGCTTCTGTCCGAGGGATAAATCCGCTCCAGAGAGTAGCGAATCGGCCGGGATTGTCTGAGACGATACGCCTGTGGGCAACAGAGCCAGAAAGACGAGGAGACGCACCACTATCCCAACGTATCCGCTGAAGTGTACTTTCATCGCTCCTCCAGGCTACTGCCCCAGGTGAAAACTGAAATCTACCCAAGGAAATGGCGTCGGAATTCCTTCTTCGAACATGCTGAGCAGGAAAATCCCAGCCAAATTGACGGAAAGCCGGTCGCCGAGAAAACGGATCCCCACCGATAAGGGAGTATTCCCGATATCAATCTCGGGAAGTAGCCAGTTCTCGGTAATAATCGCCATGTTTTTAGAGATGCGCCGTATACCACATAACGTTATAATTGGGCGGTCCATCCACTCAAATACGGATTCCCCGTCCCTACCAGCCCGGGCAAAGCCATATCCGATAGAGCCCGAAAAATGGTTGTTATGATCGCCCAAGGTTAGCGTTCCAAAAACAAAGCCAAATCCAACATTGAACTCGTCTTCAATATTCATTCCAAAGTATTGGATACCGGCGGCCACAGCCAGATTGCTTTGTTCCATAATCGTGAGCTTACCCGCAAGTTGTATAAGTTGATCCTTAATCGGGAGACCTGGAATCAGTGTGATCCCGCCAAGCACACTGAAGTTGTTAGTAATTCCCCAGGCAAAGGATGGCAAGAACAGACAGGCATCGGAGCAATACCCCTGTTTTGCTTGTAAGGCAAAGGCGGTTGGCGACCAGAGATAACGCGTATAATTCCTGTCCGGGGGCCAGGTTGCATCGGTACCCACCTCCGCGGCAGTGAGGGTCTCGCGCTTAACGATGTCACCCAGAGGGATAGTGATCTGACCACCATATTTCGACTCCAGAATGAGGACCTCAGTGGTCTCGGACACGTAGCGGCCAATAATCACACTACCATCTTCTATGGTTACTCGCAGCTGGACAAGCTCTTCCTGAGCCCACAGAACGGTAATGGTCATCAACAGGAAAAGCATTGTCTTCATGGCAAACTCCTCGTTGGGATATTAGGGAATGAGCTCTCCTGGTAAGCACGAGCCTTACCGGTGCATAGTAATATCTATTCTTGAATCTTGTCAAGTATCGGATGAAACTTTTCTCTACAGATTCTATTGGCAGCATCCCCTCCGGCGGCCAGCCGGTCGATGTTGGGCGTGTGAACCTCTCCCCCGTAGCAGCCCAGGTCGGAGAAGCCCATGTCGTCGGCCATGATCAGGATGATGTTGGGCCTGCTCCCGGCCCCGCGGCCAGCGCAGGCAGAAAACAATCCTGGCAGAGCCAGCGGCCAGGCCAATCCCGCGGTGCCCAGCCCCAGACTTTTCAGAAAGGTGCGGCGGGTCAATCCAGACTTTGTCATATTCATTTGCTCTTTTCAGCGGACCAGGGGGAACTGGGCGATCCGCAGCGCGGTGCTGCCGTAGGGAATGAGCGTGATCTCTTCTTCAGGGGTGTCGGTTCTTACCGGCCCATACGGAACGGGTCCGGCCATGTTATTGTATAGCTGCCATGAGGGAATCCGCTTCCCCTTCGTTTTAAGGCGGATGGGCGCTGTCTCCAGTGTCCAGGGATAATCAGCCATCTCCGCGCTTTTCTCAACCGTAAAGACGGACTCCGGGTTGGTCAACACGTCGCTCATCAAGCCGTAATTCCAGGAGTCTTTGGGATGTACCTCCCAGGTATCGTACGGTGCCTTGCCCCCTACTGACTGCCACCGTTCGCCGATCCGCAGGGCATACACCAGGGGACCCCGCACAACACCTACCGACTGCTCAGCCCGGACGTCGACCTGTACCGCCATCGGCAGCCGCAATTCCACCACGTCCCCGTCATTCCACTCCCGGTGGATTGTCACGACCTGGCCGCCTTCAGGCCGGTCCCAGGTACTGCCGTTGACCAGCAGCTCGGCCCCCTCGCACCAGCCGGGAACGCGCAGATGCAGGGGGAAACTCACCGTTTGCGGGCTGGACAACCTGAACCGGATGTTCTCATCGAAGGGGTACTGCGTTAGCTCCTCGATCCGGATGTCGGTGCCCGGACCGACCTTGGCCGAGACCTCGCAGGGACCGTAGGTCAAGGTAGCCAGGCCGTTGTCCGGCGTGGCGTACCACAGGTTCCGGACATACTTAGGCCACGCCTGGTGCATGTTGGTCGTACAGCAGACGTAGCCCGTCAGCAGGCCCCAGACGACCCGGTCGGGGGAGTTGTGGACGAAATTGCGGCGGGCCAGGGTCGCCAGCACCTGGTTGGGCTGCTGGAAGTATTGCCGCCCGGTAAAATCAGCGTTGATCTGCGTCGGCAGTGCGTTGTAGGCCACCCGCTCCAGGTGATCGGCGTAAGCCACCCCGCCGGTGATTTTCAGCAGCGTTTCAAGGGAGTACATCAATTCCACCACGGCGCAGAGCTCAGTACCCTGGGTGGGCTGGGTGCCGTGCAGGAACTCGTCGCCGCTGAACATGCCCTGCACCTGACCATGGTGTTCCTCGAGGTCAGCCAGCGCCTGCTGCACGGCTTCCAGATACTTCAGGTCCCGGGCCTGCTGGTAATATACTCCCGGCTGCTTGAGTGCCATGGCCAGGTTCACTACGTGGATCGTTGTCCGCGCCTCCAGTTGGTTAAAGTTGGTATACAGGGAATTGGCCCGCCGGATATGCTCCCGGCCCAGGAACAGGTCGGTCCAGGGGGTCGTCTGCTGATAGAGCAGCTCGGCCAGCTCCAGCAGGAAGGCCTCACCGGTACGGTTGTAGAGCCAGTAGACGCTGGCCAGGTTCTCGCCGCCGCGCTCCCGGCCCCAATGGGTCCAGTGGTTTAAGGGTCTGGCGGGCAGGTTCTCCAGTTGATAGCGGAAATAGCCGGTCATCAGTTCGATGACGCGTCGGTCCCCGGTGGCGCTGTAGTATTGCTGCAGCACCTTGAGCATGACCATGTGGGGCCACCAATCCTCGCCGTTGGCTTTCTGCAGCCCCGGCTCCGGCTCTGGTTCCTGCTCAAGACGTGGCGGACCGAAATAGCCGTCGTCCGACCGGCTGCTGATTGTCGCTTCCACCCACTTGTTCGCCTTGGCTATCAGTGCCTGGTCCTCCAGCAGGTAGGCCAGCGGCAGCAGGCCGTCAAGCCAATAGGGGCCGCGCTCCCAGGCGTCACCGTCGCCGCCCAGCCAGGCATTCCTGGGGCCTACCACCTGGGGATAGGCTTCATCAAGACGGCCCGTCAGGCCCTCTGCCGCCCGGACCAGCTGCTCCCGCAACCAGCCCCTGGGCCTGACGGCCCCCAAGGGCAGCTCCGCGTAGGGCACCGGCTCCAGGGGCGCCCGATTGAATACATAATGGCTCTCGCCGACGCCGCTGCGACAGGCAAGCGTCAAGGCCACGAGTGATATAAACAGAATTGCTGTAGGCATTAAGACTTTTTTCATAAGATCCTCCGCAGATTAAATCCTCAATTTTGATCCTGATATGGAGGGCAAAGTATGATATATTCCATTGCCATAGGTATAGAAAAATTGTATTTGGACCAGTAGATTAACTTCTAGATTCGCGTACGGCTATTTTATCTGATAGCAAAAATAGAACGAAAGGGGTAGCAGGCTGACAATGGACCGACGAACCTTTATGCAATATTCTTTAGCAGGTATGGGTGGCGTACTTCTGTCTGGTCCCGGTTCTTTTTTACCTGCCGCTGGCAATAAACCGAACATTATCCTGATCCTGGCCGACGACCTGGGCTGGTCCGAGCTGTGCTGCTATGGGAACGCTTACAACGAAACACCGAACCTGGACCGGCTGGCGTCGCTGGGAATGCGCTTTACCCAGGCTTATGCGGCGGCGCCCGTCTGCTCACCTTACCGGGCGAGCTTGATGACCGGCCAGTATCCGGCGCGGGTAGGTATTACCGATTACCTGCGGCCGGACAGCCCGATCCACCTTCCCACCGGACTTATCACGGTGGCGGAGATGCTGCAGCGCGCCGGGTATGCCACGGGGATCGTGGGCAAGTGGCACCTGACCGGCTACGCGAATCACGGCGCCGAGGAATCGCCACCCGCCGAGCACGGCTTCGG
>CAZQOY010000014.1:10935-17718 GCA_964595095.1 uncultured bacterium
AAACGCTCATATCGGAGAACCGGGGTATCGGCGGGGGGAGCTACTTCCACCCGTATCATTTCAACCGCGAGATTCAGCAGCGTCTGCCCGGCCGGGAACACCTACCGGAACGCTGCAACCTGGAAGCCGTGGAGTTTATCGAGCGGCACAAAGATGAACCGTTTTTTCTCTACCTCAGCCACTATGCGGTGCATACTGCCCTCAATGGCAAGGAGGAACTGGTGGCCAAATACGAGCACAAACCCGGCTCGGGCAAGGGTCCGCGGGCAAGCAGGAATAATCCCCACCTGGCCGCTCAGCTGGAGGTCATCGACGATGGCGTCGGTCTGATCATGGAGAAACTCGACGAACTGGGACTGACCGACGACACGGTTATCATCTTTACCTCCGACAACGGCGGTGAATCCAACGGGAAGCGGTCGGTTACCACCAACGAGCCGCTCCGGGCCGGCAAGTCCACCCTTTACGAAGGCGGCATCCGCGAGCCGCTGATCATCCACTGGCCGAGCAGGGTTGCCCGCGGGGCGGTGTGCCATACACCCACCATCACTACCGACTACTATCCTACCTTCCTGGAAATGGCCGGTACCAAGGCCGACCCGGTCCAGGCTTGCGATGGCGTAAGCTTGCTGCCGGTGCTGAAGAACCCGACCGCCGGTTTGCCGCGCAGCCGGCTATACTGGCATTATCCTCTCGATAAGCCCCACTTTCTCGGCGGCCGGTCAAGCGGCGCCATCCGCGAAGGCGATTGGAAACTCATCGAGTTTTTTGATAACCGCACCGTGGAACTGTACAACCTGGCGGAGGATATTGGGGAGCAGAACAACCTGGCGACTGCGTTGCCCGAAAAAGCGGCCAGGTTACGGCAGCAGCTGGCGGATTGGCGCGCGTGGGTACGCTGACGGGGCTGCCGTACCCAGGCCCACGGTTTTCAGAAAATCACGCCGGTTAAACTGCGTGCTCATTTCTGGATTTCCCTGGTTACTACTAATTACGGGTTCCTGTTTTCGTTGCACTTCCGCCCGGGTAGCTACGACGGAACATAATCCCGGTTCTTCTTTGGGAGTTTGGCGCCGGTGGCCTTCAACCAGGCAGTCAGCTTAGCATCGAGTTCCCTGACCTTCTCCAGCCGCTGCTCAGACAGGTCATACCTCTCGGATAGATCATCCTTGAGATTAAACAGCTCGAAGGCCTTGCCCTCGTAACGTCCGATTATCTTCTTATCCTCGTAGCGCTTAATCAACTTCCAGTCTCCGGCACGGACAATGCTGTAAGGTCCAATCGTACCCCGATAGTGGGGAAAGTGCCAGAATATGGCTTCGCGCTCCAGCTCGCCGGTCTGCCTTAAAAGCGGCATCAGGTTCTCGCCGTCGATGATCCTGTCTGAAGGCGGTTTCACACTGGCAGCTTCGCAGATGGTCGGGAAGAAATCAATGCTGGTAATCGGCTCGCTGCATTCCGTACCGGCCCCCACCACGCCGGGCCAGCGGATAATCAGCGGCTCTCGGATACCACCCTCATAGGGGTAGCCCTTACCGGCCCGTAGCGGGGCGTTTCTGGTTACTTGCATCAGCCCGCCGTTGTCGGAGGTGAATATCACCAGCGTATTGTCAGCCAGATTCAGTTCGTCGAGCGTAGCCATGATTCTGCCCACGGCCTGGTCAACGCTCTCCACCATGGCCGCATACACCGGATTATCCCGAAGGGTGGGCTGCTTGGCTGTGTATTTCTCTACCAGGTCCCGTTTGCCCTGGATGGGCGTGTGAACGGCATAGTGGGCCATGTAAAGGAAGAAGGGCCGCCGGGCGTGATTGCGGATAAAGCGCACCGCTTCGTCGGCCTCCCGGTCGGTCAGATACTCGCCCTGCCTTCCCGGATTAAGCGTCGGGATTTTCCCCCACCCCTCTCGGAAATACGGATCGAAGTAGCTGGGAGGCTGGCCATAGTCGCAGCCGGCAATATTGATATCGAATCCCTGCCGGTCGGGATACCACGCATCCGGTCCCAGGTGCCATTTGCCGACATGACAGGAAACGTACCCGGCGGGCTTGAGGACTTCGGCAATAGTTACCTCATCCAGTTCCATCCAGAACGGGTTGGGCGGGCACAGCAACATCCGGTCTCTGCCGCCGACATATTCGCTCGGGCCTTTTTGGTCAGGATCGGTCCTGTCACCTTTGAAATCGCGGAATCGGATCCAATCCGTGACGCCGGTGCGCGCTGGATAGCGTCCGGTCATCACCGCCGCACGGGTCGGCGAACAGACAGCACAGGCAGCATAGCCATCGGTGAACTTCATCCCCTGACCGGCCAACCGATCAATATTAGGCGTTTCGTAGTATCTGTTGCCATAGCAGCCAGTGTCCCTCCAACCCAGATCGTCAACGAGGATTAAAACAATGTTCGGGCCATTTTGCGGCCCCCGACTCGACAGCCGTTTAAAAGCACTTATGCCGCCCGGTATCGCCAGCGCCGCTGTGCCCAGACCTGCGGTTTTCAGGAAGTCACGACGGGTGTAATTAAGTTTTTTCACCGCTCTTACTCCTGCTGGTACGGATCTCAGAATATTATCGCTAGCATAATGTATGGACAGTTACTGCTATAATTTAAGAGATATTGTTCTCTTTCCTAAACGAACCGTGATGACGACCGGAGGTAAATATGAAACAATTATTCTTGATAGGAAATCATGAAAACTGATAGAATCTATAGATGTAATCTATCCATTTTTCTTCGTATATCGGGGGCCTGGCGAAATTGTGTCTGTTGAAAAAAACAAAATGGCCTTTCTCAACACGGGGTACCTTTAAATGAAAATACAGGGAATAAACCGGCCCCTCCCAGGAGTACCAGGGCGAGAGTATCGGCGTTCCCGCTCAGGTTGGATTCTGCCTGGAAGCTTCCAGGTAGTATTCCTCCAGGAATCGGGTCAGGTCATTTAACAGCCGCTGCCTTGCCCGCACCAGCTGTGAGCCACCGGTAGAAGCCACCCTCAGAAGAGAGACTTCATTCAGGGCAGAGTCGACCAGGTGGCGTTCGGCCTTAGCGACGTTCCGGCTATCCGGAAAACGCTCGATATAATCCTGGAATAGCACAAACGCCATCGGCCAGACATCCTGGTATTCTATCCACGAATCGCGAATCGGTGAAGCAACAACCTCCATAATTGTCTTATTGGGAAAGATGGAACGATTCTCGATCATTCTATTTCCCAGGTTTACATAATGATTGAATAGATTGTTTTGGGCAATACGACCTTTCAGGGAATTTACATCGGAAGCATTGGCCTGATACTTCAGTACCCTGCGCTGCCATTCTACTAAACCTAAAGTAGACATAGGCACAGATGATAATTCAAAAACCACGGGCCAGGTTACCCACAGATCTTGTACTCTGCCGTCGACTCGTCCCGGTTTGAAACGAACAGTCCGAGCTATTGCCAGAGCGGCCTCATCCAGAATATCATAGCCGGAAGACCTGAATATTCCCGCCACATCAATATAGCCGTTTGTCCCAACACATATTAACAATATGACTTTGCCTTCCAGCTGCTTTTCGTAGGCTTCGGGAGGATAAAAGGAAATAAAACTATCCGATATAAGTTGCGGAGGGACATATTCACGAGTAGTCCTGCTGGGCAGATGACAAGTCATCAGGAAAAGGACAGACATGCCAACAAGGATGACGGGCCAGGAGATTAAACCCGATACGTGTCGTACTATGCTCTGTTGTTTTATGACTTTTCCTTCCTGTTCATAGAGAACGGATTACCTCAATTGTATAATAATATCAGCGAGTGAAGTTCCTCAGGTCGCCTATGACAAATCCGGCCGGGAGCGCGGCGGGGCGGCACCCCGCCGAAGGCGCGGGAACCCTCGATTAGCCGCTTGAAAGATTCTCCGCCCTTCCATGATTTGATCTGACACTCTCGAGCCTTCGCATCCCGCTTGCTTTTAAATTCTTCAAGGTAAATTAAATCTAAAGGTAGCCGATGACGTAAGGAACGTGTCTTCCTTGAATTGTGTTCTTTCAGACGTTGATCCAGATCAGCGGTATAGCCGATGTAATAGCCGTTATCCTTCCGGCTTTGAAGGACATAAACAAAGTCCATATGCGGAGAGGGAGGGATTTCCCGCCTACTGTCCCGCAGGATGCGGGGCCTGTGGCGGGACTGAACCCCGCAGAATGCGGCGGAATCCCGTTGGAAGCGGGGCGAACCCTCGATACAGCTCGTCACCGTATACCCGCTTAGCAGGCGGGCGCTTTTCCCGAAGGGATCCCTCCCCCGTCCCGAAGGGACCCCTTTTCGGGGAAGGATCCTTTCCCAAAGGGAAGCTTCCGGCTCGGGTCGGGACAGCCAGCTCAGCCACCTCTCCGAAAATCTGTCATCTATAATATAAATAACAAAGATAACCGATACGCCATCAGAGTCATCACCAAACACCTTGCTCTTCTAAAAGCGATTTCAGCCTAGCATGACCCTCCAGTGTCTTCAAATAGCCCTCCCGCCGATTCGCAGTCGATCTATCCGGGAACTCCTCCAAATGGATAATCTTCCAGGAACGATATCCCTTCGTTGAACGAACTCGACCCGAATTATGTCGCGCAAGCCGCTTCGACGGATCGCTGCTTATGCCAATATAATGACGTTTTGGCGTCGCTAGGCTTTTTAGAACATATACGTAATACATTTTTCAAATAACCAGGCCCTGGCGGGCGCTTTCCCAAAAGTTCCTGGCGGAGAGGGAGGGATTCGAACCCTCGATACAGCTCGTCACCGTATACCCGCTTAGCAGGCGGGCGCTTTCAGCCAGCTCAGCCACCTCTCCGAACGCCGGGCCGCTGCCTGAACGGATGGAATTTAGCTATGGCAAGGGAAAGAATAAAGCTCTAGGCGGAACCAGCCTCTATCCTTCCGCTGCCACGAATAGGCCATATCGTCAACTTATCTCCCCGGTTCCGGTTTTCTTTGTCTCTCAGGCTCTTAATGGCTACATTCCTACTGGCTGGCGGATTGCGCTCCGGCCAGATTCATCAAACGACCGAGCAACAGAATAAGCATTAGCACAGCAGAAATAGACAGCATGACCCCTTCACAACTGTACTACTACAAAGCTTATGTTACTCGTGTACACAGCGGTGACACCTGCCGTGCAGATCTCGACCTGGGGATGGGAATATGGACCCGGGGCATGGAGATTCGCCTCCACCGGGTTCAGGCACCGGAGATCAAAGGCAACAGCCGTAAGGCCGGTATTGCTGCCCGGGACTACCTGCGGAACCTCATCCTGGATCGGGAAGTCCTCCTGCGGACCATCCAGGACCGCAAGGATAAGTCCAGAGGCTACCTGGGAGAAATGACAGTAGTCACCGAGTCGGGTGAGACCATCAATGTGAACGAAGCCTTGGTCAAGGAAGGCCACGCCGTCTATCAGGACCCCCAGACTGTTATGGCCGATTAGCGCCTGCGGGCGTAGCGGCCCATGAGCTGGGCCCGGACCAGGACATGCCCCTGCATGGCCACCTCCACCTGCTTCTTGGTGGCGCCGGGACCAAGCTCAAGGGGCGTATCCAGGGCGTAGAGCTTGAAGAAGTAGCGGTGCGTCCCTGAAGGGGGACACGGTCCGCCATACTCCCGCCGCCGGAAGTCGGTCGTCCCCTGCACAGTACCTTTCTGTGCCAGCGTATCCTTTGAAATCCCTTCCTCAAAACCCGTCATGTTGGGCGAGATGTTATAGACCACCCAGTGTACCCAGGTGCCCATGGGCGCGTCGGGGTCGTCGCTGATCAGGACCAGCGACTTGGCATTGTCGGGCAAGCCGTTCCAGCTCAGGGGCGGGGACACGTCCTGCCCGTCGCAGGTATACTTGGCGGGGATCATCCCGCCCTCCTGAAACGCCGATGACATGATGATCATTTGCTCTTCCTCCTTTGCCTTCCCTTCCTGGCAGCTTTGACACAGGAGAGCCGCAAAGCCTAAGAGAGGGATCAGGTATAGATTAGCCTTCATAATATTGAAGCTAGGACCGGATAACTGATTTCGCAAGTTCCAGATTGTTAAATAAAGGTCCAGGAAGGGTTGGATACTAAGGTATCAGCACCCCACCCAGGAGGAAAAGGGCGGCTGTTATGAGCACCACCCCGGCGAGGTTCAGCATGATGCCCATTCTGGCCATCTGGGGGATGGTGAGGCGGTCGGTGCCGAAGACGATGGCGTTGGGGGGCGTGGCAACAGGCATCATGAAAGCGCAGGAGGCGGAGATAGTGGCGGGCACCATGAGCATCAGGGGGTGGACGTCAATATTCACCGCCACCGCCGCCAGTACGGGCAGCAGCAGCTCCGCCGTGGCCGTGTTCGACGTGAGCTCCGTGAGGAAGGTCACCGCCAGGCAGAGGGTGGCTACAATCAGGATGGGTGGATAGTGGGACAGCCCCGCGAGGTTGCCACCAACCCATTGGGACAGCCCGCTCGCGGCAAATCCCCGGGCCAGGGCAAAGCCACCGCCAAAGAGTAAAACTATGTGCCATGGGAGGGCCTTGGCGGTGCGCCAGTCCATGACCCGTCCCGAGGGGCTGCGGTCGGAATGGAAGAAGAACAGAGAAGTGGCCACCGCCACTGCCACGGTGCCGTCATCCACGTAACCCGACAGGCCCAGCAGAGAACCCCAGCCCGTGATCGTGACCGCCCCCAGATTCACATCACCGCGGGTCAGCCACAGGAGGGCCAGGGCCACGAAGTGACCCAGGACCAGCTTCTCTTCACGGCTCATGGAGCCCAGCCCG
>CAZQOY010000014.1:17728-25695 GCA_964595095.1 uncultured bacterium
ATCGGAAAAAATCTTTCGATCAACGATGACGGGGGAGTCGGATCGCGTAGCCCAGGCGGACAGGCCGACCCAGGTGAGGGCCAGGAAGACCAGGCTGATGGGCAAGGCGAAGGTGAACCAGCCGGTGAAGGAGATTTCGGCGGCCTCAGGAAAGGTGATGGCATAAATCCGGGCGAAGGCCAGGTTGGGCGGCGTGCCGATAAGGGTGGCGATCCCGCCGATAGAGGCGGCATAGGCGATCCCCAGCAGCAGGGCCACAGCCAGGCGCGGTGACTGGCTGTTTTCGGACGCCTCCAGGCGGGCCAGAGCACCCAGGGCGATGGGGACCATCATCATGGTGGTGGCCGTGTTGGAAATCCACATGGATAGGAAGGCGGTGGCCACCATGAAGCCCAGGATGAGCCTCCGCGGGCTGCTCCCCAGGCTTGCAATGATCGTCAATGCCAGGCGGCGATGCAGCTGCCAGCGTTCCATCGCCAGGGCCACGATAAAGCCGCCCAGGAACAGAAAGATGACGTTGTTGAAGTAGAGACCAGCCACCTCCCGGCCGGGCATAATCTTCAGAATCGGGAAAACCACCACCGGCAGGAGGGCCGTGACCGCCAGGGGCACCGCCTCAGTCAGCCACCAGATGACCATCCACACCGCGATAGCGGCGGTCCGGGTAACGGCGGGATTACCGGGATCTAGGTCGACCGTCAGTGTCACCAGCAGGGCGGCCAAGGGGCCGGCCCATTTAGCAACGCGGCGGAAGGGGATGGTGGTCATGCTGCAAAATTTCTAGATTAACCTGAAAACCATTTAAATGGTTATACGCCTATTACCTTCTCTATTCCCCACGATTGCTCCAAAAGAGTCCCTTAGGGAAAATCGTGGGCTATCATTTTTCCCTCTTCACAGCCCACGAATTCATTCGTGGGTATGGAAAATCTAACCAAACCTGCAAACCGTATTTCTGGATGAATTTGTCATATTCCTCCTGAAATGTCATCCTGCGATGATGCTCCTTCTGCCTGTAAATGTAATTCTCAACCTTCCCCATGTTCGATTCACTTACGGAAAACGCGCTATATCCAACCTGCCATGCAAATTTAGCATTGAGAAAGTCCTGCTGATTGATCCAATGGGACGATTCACCTTTGATCGATTTTACAATTTGGGACACGGTCTTGTCTGGATTTAATGAAAAGAGAATATGTATGTGATCCACCATGCCATTGATGATCCGTGTCTCACAGCCAAGTTCTTCTAATTGATCACTGATGTGTTCGTAAACATGGCTCGAAAAATTATCTTTCAATAATGGCAAGCGGTCTTTAGTACCAAAAATGACGTGAATCCAAATCTTGGTAAAAGAATGGGACATGCTACCTGCTCTGTTTCGATTTGATAAACCATTAAAATGGTTTGGTGTCCTTTATCCTCTCTATTTCCCCACGATTGAAATCGTGGGTTATGCATCAATAACGAGTAACATCATAACAGCCCACGAATTTATTCGTGGGTATGAAATCGGGGTACAAACCCCCTAACCGATTTATCGGTTTGTTGCCCGCAATAAGCTCAAGCATCCAGCATCCAGCCCTTCGGCAAGCTCAGGGCAAGCATCCAGTATCCAATATCCAGTATCCAGTATCCAGTATCAAGTATCCAGTATCCAGTATCCAATATCCAGTATCAAGTATCCAGTATCCAGTATCCAGTATCCAGTATCCCGCTACGCCCGCGCAAACCGCTTCCCCGCCGACTGGATCACCAGCCCCTTCATTTCCAGGTGCAGCAGCACCCCCAGGAGCTCGGAGATGTTCCGCTGCAGGTCCTCGGCAATGCGGTCCACTAGCACGGGCTCGCCTACAAGATACTCCATGATCTCCCGCTCGGTGTCGGTCAAGTGAACTTCGCGCAGGATGTCCATCTGCTGGCCCGGCCTTATAGAATACGGGGGAGTCAGCTCGGACAGGACATCCTCTACCCTGCCCACCAGCTTAGCGCCTTTCTGAATGATCTCATGGCACCCGGCGGATTTGGCGCTGTCGACGCGGCCGGGCAGGGCAAAGACTTCCCGGTTCTGATCGAGGGCATGGTAGGCGGTGATCAGGGCGCCGCTGCCCTTACCGGCCTCTATCACCAGTGTGCCCAGCGACAAACCGCTGATAATGCGATTGCGCTGGGGGAAATGGTGGCCATCCGGGCTGGTGCCGGGCGGATATTCCGTTACGGCCAGCCCCTTTTCGAGCAGTTCCTGGTAGATCTTTCGATTCTCCATCGGATAGATTACATCCACCCCACACCCCAGCACCGCGACAGTATTTCCTTCGGTCTCCAGGGCCGCTCGGTGTGCCGCCGTATCAATACCACGGGCAAAACCGCTCACAATACCCAGGCCGGCAGCCACCAGTTCCTGGCACAGGCGGCGCGTCTGATCACGCCCATAATTAGTAGGCTGGCGGGTACCCACTACCGCCAGAAAGTCACCCTCAAGACTTCCCGCCCCCCGGACGTATAACCCTGCCGGGGCGTCATAGAGTGCTTTCAACTGGATAGGGTAGTCCTCGTGCCAGTAGTGTATATACCGGGTGTTCAGGCGCGGCAGTCGCTCCAGGATTCTTAGCCCGGTATCCGGGCTGGCTGCGCGCAGCCGCTCAATCAGGATGCCGGAGATACCCTCGACCCGGGTCAGGTCCCGCTCCAGCAGGTCCCGCCAGCCGGTTACATCGGGAAAGGTACTAAGGAGTGCCCGCACCTTCCGGGACCCCAGGCCAGGCACGTCACCCAGCGTAATGATGACCTCATCAGGCAGCAACGTCAAGCCCATTATCTGCGCAGGCACGGTGACAGCATCACCGCATTCAGAAACAGTTTGCTCATGCCCCGCCAGTACCCCCGGAAGTTGGGATCGTCGGCAAACAGAATCACGTGGCCCTTACCAACGGGTTCATCCACCAGGAAAACCTTCTCCGACAGTTGGGAATCGGCTCCGTCCCAGGCAAAGCCGCTCAACATGCCGCCTCCCTTGGGAAAAACTGCTACATTCACACCGTCCTCGCTGGGAAGGAACACATAGTTGGACTGGACGTGCACATACGTATCCTCATCGTATCCATAAGATAAGTAGTGGTACCGGTTCAACTGAACCTTAAAGATAGCTCCGGGAATCGACTGCGGCCGGTGGGCGTGGGGGACCTTTTCCTCCTTTTCCCGGCGTGCCTTGATTTTTTCCCGGGTCTGCTCTTCCGGCCGGATATCATCCGCCTGAATAACCGAAGTGAGTCCGTGTTCCTCCTTTGCCAGGAACGCCGCGCCGCCCTTCAGCCCTATGAGGGTACCGCCTTCCTTCACCCACGCCTTCATCTTATCCATCACAGAACTTCCCAGCGCATCACCGTAATTACCCCGGGCGTCAGGCAGTACCAATACATCATATTCGTGCAGATCAATACTTCCCAGCCGGCTGGGCCACACCGCCGTGAAAGGCAGGCCGTAAGCCTGTTCCATAAGCCAGGCCGTGGCCCCGTAGCTGTAGGAGGAGACTGGCCGCTCCGGGTACAGCACCATGATCCTGGACCTTTTCAGGTACACCACGTTCCGGCTACCAAGGTTCACCCCTTTATCCATCCAACCGGTGGTCGTGGCAACAACTTCTACCGGATAAGCCCCGGCCGCCCGCTCCATCACCTGGGGCAGGTCGGGCTCATTCCCCGATGGAAAGACTATCAGGCTGCCCCTGGGATAGGACCGGCCGTTCTGGGTAAACGGCTCCCGGCTGATATGGACCTTTACCTCTTCCCTCCAGAGATCGGCCAGAACCGCCAGGGCATGATGGCTGGCATAGGGAATGAGATAAGCGTAAACATTTTCCGTATCCCCGATGATTCGGGACCCGGAAAGTCCTCCGTCGGCATCGTATGCCTTCGTCTTGACTTTGGAAGGTTCCCCAGCCGTGTAAACTTTTGCATCGTAGGCCAACGGCAGCGACCAGGCCGTAACATCGTAGATGCGGTCGGGGAGTCGCTCTTTGTGCCGCTCAAGCTCCTCCTTAATAAAGGCTTCATCCATGGGCGTCTGGGGTTCAAACAGGGCCTTGAGGAGAATGTAGCGGGGCTGATTCGTTGGAATGATCAGGGTACCTTTGCCAAAAGTCCTCCTTCCGGCTGATTTGCCTTCAAAAGTGGAAAGCTTCCGGTTCGAAAATGACCCCTGGGCCTGCCGGATCTCGACGCCGGTCCGCTGAAGAATCGCCGCCAGGTCAAGGTTAATCCGGCTATTTGGGTCAACCGGCAGGATGTACTCCCGAATGGCGCCACTGCCTCCCTGATCCATCCCTTCCTGAAAATGACGCTGGAAATCACGGAGCAGCTTGCGGCGGTTCCCGGCCGCCGTGGCTGCCGTGGTGACGCCGGTGATAAAGTGATGCTGCACCGCCTCCTCGAGCGTCAGGATATGACCGTCGGGACGCTTGATATGACGTCCCTCAGCCGACGCCTGCTCGTATGTCATTCCCACGGCGCCGTTCAGCGCCGGCCACGATTCGCCGTAACCGGGATAGAAGGCATCAAAGACCTCCTGGGTGAAATAGGTCCAGCCACGCTCATCGAAGGCCCGGGCGTTGGCCCTGCCAAACACCTCCCACCACGATATAATCCGGGCGGTGATATTGGCATTGATCGCCTCGGCGGGGGGCGGAAAGAAGTAGGTGGACTGGTAGCCCATCTCGTGGAAGTCCACCAGCACCTGGGGATTCCAGTGCCGTACTTCCTCGATCTTGGCCTGGCTCTCCTGCTGGGTCAGAGGGAACCAGTCACGGTTCAGATCAAACAGGTAATGGTTCGTGCGCCCTGTGATCCATCCCTCGTTGTGCTCCACGGCATTGGGATCGGGATTAGCCGGCAGAGCCTGGGTGTTCTCGTAATAACTGATATAGCGCATACGCCCGTCGGGGTTCTGCAAGGGATCAATGACCACCACGGTGTTGTCCAGCACATCCAGCGTCTGATCGGAGCGGTCGGCGGCCAGGTGATAGGCCGTCAGCAGGGCGGCTTCGGTGCAGGAGTGCTCGTTGCCGTGAACGCTGTAGGCCAGGTAGACAACCGTTGGCGTGCCGTCCAGAATTACCTTGCGATCCCCGGACCGTCTGGGATCGGCCAGCAGGCGTATATCATCCACAATCCGCTCCAGGCGGGCAATATTCTCCGGGCTGGAAACGACCGCCGTAACCAGGTCTCTGCCCTGGTAGCTCCGGCCATAGGTCCGCATGATCACCCGGTCGCTGGCCGCCGCCAGGGTCTGGAGATAACGCAGCATCTCCCGGTGGGTAGTAATGGCCTCGCCAGGGGCATAGCCCAGGGTCTCGGTATAGGTAGGGATGGCCGGGTCGTAGTCGGCATCCGCTATCCAGCCATCAATGGCATCGTCGGCCAACGCGGCGGAGGTAAGGAATAGTAACAGCAGAAACATTCTAGAAGTCATACGGTTTGTCCTCCTCAATAGCTGCGGCTTCCTCATCCCGCCGCTGTTCAAGTTCAGCATCGATTATCCGCACCAGCTCCGGCAGCCCCTCACCGCTGACCGCCGAGATGCTCACCACCCGGTGCCCTTCCATTTCCAGGGTAGACGTGTCAGGTGCTTCAGTCCAGGCATCCCGCTTGGTGAGTACTACCAGCGCTTCGCGATCCGACAGGCGGGGCATATAGGTTTCCAGCTCCTGCCTCAGAACCCGCAGCTGTTCTTCAACCGGTTCGGGGAGGGTGGCGTCGATCAGGAACAGGAGCAGGCGGGTGCGCTCGATGTGCCTCAGGAACTGGATCCCCAGCCCCTTGCCCTGGCTGGCCCCCTCGATAAGGCCGGGGATGTCGGCCATGACGAAGCTGCGGTACTCCCCCGTCTTTACAATACCCAGGTAGGGCTGCAGGGTTGTAAAGGGATAGTCGGCGATCTTGGGCCGGGCCCGGGAGAGGCGCGACAGGAGGGTGCTCTTACCGGCGTTGGGAAAGCCCACCAGCCCCACGTCGGCCAGGACCTTCAGCTCCAGCTCCAGCTCCCGTTCCTCACCGGGCTTGCCGTCGGTGGCCTCGTGCGGGGACTGGTTCCGGGCCGACTTGAAGTGGGCATTACCAAATCCTCCAGCACCGCCCCGGGCCGCCACGAACAACTGCTCCGGCTCCACCAGGTCGACCAACAGCTCGTGGGTCCCGGCGTTCTTCACCACCGTGCCCGGCGGCACCCGGACAATGATACTTTTCCCGTCGGCACCGTGCTTGTTGCTACCCGAACCGTGCCGGCCCCGCCCGGCCTTGTATACCCGGTGGTAGCGGACATCCTGGAGAGTCGCCAGCCGGTCGTCCACCTGGAGGACCACGTCTCCCCCGCGCCCCCCGTCGCCGCCCGACGGCCCACCCTTGGGTACGTACTTCTCCCTGCGGAAGGCGATTATCCCGTGGCCGCCGTCACCGGCTTTGACGATGATCCTGGCATAGTCGATGAACATGGGATTGGCACTCTCAGGGTTGGGGGAAGTTACGGTCTGGGGTTATCAATGGAAATCAGGAAGGGTAGCCCACGATTTTAATCGTGGGAAAAAGAGAAAAAGTTAAGATAACGGGGCAAAGAACCATTTTAATGGTTTAGCAGCTCCGGGGATAAACCGATAAATCGGTTGCCGTGTTGTCCTTGCTCCTTATACCCACGAATGAATTCGTGGGCTGCGTTTATCCCCCGCACCCCCCGGCGGCCGTCGGGATGGCGATAGAGGCGGTGGCTGCCTGACTGTCGGTTCAGAGAAAACCCGTCGCGTTGCAGGGCGTTGACAATCTGTCGGGCTGTGAGGGACCGGAGGTGGGCATAGTCAATCCCACTCATACGGTAACGGCCACCGAGGGGCCGGGAATGACCGTCACCTCGCCCTCAGGAGCCTCTGGGATCTCTTCGCTGTGTTCGATCATACTCTCGACCACCATCTGGAGGACCTGCTGGAGGTTGCTGAGCGCCTCCTCCCGAGTCTTCCCCCAAGTAGCCCCGCCCTGCTTCTCCAGCAGTGGACAATAAGCAAACCACTTGCCGTCGTCTGGTTCGATGACTACGCGGAAGACGTAGCTCTTGAGCTCACGGGTATCTGTCTTCGTGCTCATGCTGTGCTCCATATCTTTGAAGGCCAAGTTGCCGTTGTTATGGTGCGGTACGCAACATCATTCTGCTGGTATGCAGTTCTACTCAAAGGGCTCCCAGCTCGAGAGAGAGGGTCTGCCCTGAGCGTAGTCGAAGGGTTTGGGGGTGAGTGATCTACACTCCGACCTTGACGATGATCCTGGCGTAGTCGATGAACATGGATTGGTACCATCAGGGTTGGGAGAAGTTATGGTCTGAGGTTGTCAATGGAAATCAGGAAGGGTAGCCCACGATTTTAATCGTGGGAAAAAGAGAAAAAGTTAAGATAACGGGGCAAAGAACCATTTTAATGGTTTAGCAGCTCCGGGGATAAACCGATAAATCGGTTTCAGTGTTGTCCTTGCTCCTTACGCCTACGTATGAATTCGTGGGCTGCGTTTCTCCCCCGCACCCCCCGTGCCGCCGTCACCGGCCTTGACGAAAGTCTAGTGCAGTGTTGCCCATGTCATGATAATAAACTGTTACCTATGTACCAGGACCATACCACGAAGCGAAGGGGGTGAGGTCTACATCCTCCCCACCATCGCCTCCGCGAACTCGCTGGTCTTGAGCTTGGTCGCCCCTTCCATGAGGCGGTGGAAGTCGTAGGTCACCAGCTTCTCGCCGATGGCCCCCTCCAGGCCCTTAATGATCAGGTCGGCCGCCTCGTTCCAGCCCATGTAGCGCAGCATGAGCTCGCCGGAGAGGATCAATGAGCCGGGATTGACCATGTCCTTGCCGGCGTACTTGGGTGCGGTGCCGTGGGTGGCCTCGAAAATGGCGGCACCGGTGTCGTAGTTGATGTTGGCCCCGGGGGCGATGCCGAT
>CAZQOY010000015.1:0-13186 GCA_964595095.1 uncultured bacterium
TCGAGCCGGGGGAGGTGGTGACGGTCATGGTGCGGGTGCAGAACCGGGGCCGGGGCACAGCCGAGAATACAAAGGCCAGGGTGAACATCGGGAAGAACGTATATATAGCCGAAGGCAGCGAGATGGAGTTCGACCTGGGTATCCTGAAACCGGGAGCCGCCGCTGACCTGGAGTTCAAGATATACACCAACCGCCGGGCGAAAGAGATACCCGTCAGCGTTACCCTCACCGAGCGGCACGGGAAGTACGGCCTGGCCGACGCCCCCCTGCAGCTGCCCTTCAACCAGCCGGTGCGCTCGATACAGCAATTGGTGGTTGAGGGGAAAGTGGGGGAAGAGATAGAGCTTACCGAAGCGGGCGGGCTGTCTATTGACATCGAGCGGGACATCCCCCAGGGCCGTGACCAGCGCAAGGATGCCGTGGCCCTGGTCATCGCCAACCGCCGCTACCTTGACCCGGACGTGCCCGACGTGGACTTCGCCCATCGCGACGGGGAGTTCGTCAGGCAGTACCTGGTGCGCACCCTGGGCTACCGCGAGGGGAACATCTTTCTCTACCAGGACGCCACCCTGTCCAATTTCCGCACCGCCCTGCGCAAGCTCCGGAACGCCGCCCGCAAAGGCAGCGACGTGTTCGTCTACTACACCGGCCACGGCGCGCCGGACCCCGAGGACAAGGCGGGCTACTTCGTGCCGGTTGACTGCGACCCCAACTACGTCAAGATAGGCGGCGTGGCCCTGGACGAGTTCTACCGGGAGCTGGGCGGCATCGAGGCCGGGAACGTGACGGTGGTCATCGACGCCTGCTTCTCCGGTACCAGCGAGGCCGGGATGCTTATCAAGGAAGCCTCGCCCGTCTTCATTTCCGTCGAGGACCCCGCCGCGGGCCTCAAGGAGGGCGTCGTGCTGACCTCCGCCTCAGGCGACCAGATCAGCTCCTGGCACCCCGAGCAGAAGCACAGTTTGTATACCTACTACTTCCTCAAGGGCCTGCAAGGGGCGGCGGATCAAAATGGCGACCGGAGCCTTACCGTCGGGGAGCTGCAGGCCTACCTGGAGGAGCAGGTGCCCTACATGGCCCGCCGGCTGCACAACCGGACGCAGACGCCCACGGTCACGCCGGGCCGGGAAGAGCAGGTGCTGGTGAGGTACAGATAGGGACTTGGGACTTGGGACTTGAGGCTGAGGCTTGTCCCGACCCGCAGGGTCCCCTTCGGGGGAGGGACCCCTTCGGGGGGGCTGGCCCTGAGGAAATCCGAAGGGCTAAAAACCAGAAACTAGGAACTTGGAACTAGAAACTCGAATATCCTTGGCGGTTCTAAATAAAACTACCGGCTCGTGAACAGGCGCTTGCTCACCCGCCGGGTGTCGCCCACCACCCCGAAGTGGACGTTCCGCACGTACTTGCGCATCACCGCCTGGATATCCGCCGGCCGCAGGGCCCGGATCTCCGGCAGGTATTGATCCGCCTTCTGCCAGCCTTCCCCCACGATCTCCCACATAGCCAGCTGCTCCAGCTGGTTCAGGGCCGACTCGTTCTCCAGCAGGTGATGGGTAACGGATTGAGTCAGGGACTGTTGGAGTCTGGTCTCCTGGATGGGATCGAGGATCATCTGGTCGATGGTCCGGAAGATCACCATAACGGTGCTGTCCGGCCTGGTGGTGGTCATGTGGATATAGCCGTGGTTTGCGATCCGGTGGTCGAAGCCGGCACCGGGGTCGGTAGCCAGGCTGCGCCTGGTATGCAGCTCCTCATACAGCCGGTCATTCAGGATGCGCATGGCGGCGGTGAAGGCGGGATAGTCCGGGTGACCGGGGCGGGGAGCGGTGAACAGGCCCAGGATATAGTTGGTGGGCAGGTTCCGCCGGGCTACGGCCAGATCGGGGCTGCCGGGGTCAAAGGCCAGGGTGGGGAGGCGCAGCTCCGGCCCCAGGGGCAGTTGGCGGGCCAGTTCCCTGGCCTGGCGGGTAACATCCTGGAGGTCCAGGTCACCGATGATGACCAGCAGTGCCCGGTTCTTGGTCACATCGCCCCGGTAATACAGCAGCAGCTCCTTGCGGGACAGGCCGGCAGCAGTGGATGCAAAGCCATACACGCTGACGCCGTAGGGGTGGCCTTCGTAAAACAGGTCGTTTGCGACCCGACGGACGTTGCTCCCGGGCTGGTCGTTCTCGGACTCGATGAACGCTATCATCCTCTGGCGTACCAGCTCCAGCTCCTTGGGATCGAAGCGGGGGTGCAGTAGAACATCGGTGAATATATCCCAGGATGAATCGAAGCGGTCGAGAATACACTGGAAAGTGAGCCCGGTATAGTCATATCCGGCCGCTATATTGAAGCTGGTGCCCATGGACTCCAGTCTGGTGTTCAGCTCGTCCTTGGTGCGCGTATCGGTGCCCCGGATGGCTGCGTCAAAAAGGAAAATTTCGATGCCGGCCTGCCGGGCACCTATGTAGTTCATACCCCCCTTGAGGTAGAACCCACCCGCCACCACCGGGTTGCCCGGCGTATCCTTGAAAATGACCTGGAGGCCATCAACAATGAAGCCGGTGGTCTCAACCTTTGCCGGTCGTGAGCAGGCCAGCAGGCCCAGGAGAATTGTAAACAGGAAACAGGCTCTGATAATACGACCGCTCATTTCGCCAGCCTCCCATCCAGCACCTGGAGCTGTTGCCGGGTCTGGCTGTTCACCATCGCGGCGGTTACGTGGGGTTGACCGATGATGTACCGCTGAAGGTAGTTGAGGATATCTTCACGATTTACGGCCCGCAGGTTGTCCAGGTAGTCGCGGTAATAATCCGATCCGGCCACGGCCCACCAGAAGGCTACTTCCTGGATCAGGACCGAAGCCTTGTCTCCCTTGAAGATGGCGTCCACCTCCAGCAGGATTTTGGCGTTGGCCAGCTGCTTTTCGGTAAAGTATTCGGTATCATTAAATTTATCGATCTCATCCCGTAATGCCTGATAGGCTTCCCAGAATTTCTGTGGACGGCAGGTTACGGAGATGAAAATGGGACCGATATGTTTCTGAGTCAGGTAAAGCACATTCACATCTAGTGCGATACCAGAATCCACCAGGTTCTTCTGCAGCGTAGATGTCCTCTGGTTGAGTATGAAGGAAAATACATCGGCGGCAAAAGTGCCTTTTACGTCGGCTATCACACTGGGCCCGTGCCACGCCATGACGACCTCGGCATTATTGACCGGTTGAACCACTACTGTGTCAACACTGACCTCGAGAGGAATATAAGGGGGCACCGGGTCGGCCTTGGAAGGATCGGGCCTCGCTTTCCAGGTGCCGAACAGTTTTTCAGCCAGCCCGAATACTTCCCCGGGTCTCACGTCCCCCGCAACCAGCAGGGCCGTGTTGTTGGGAATTACATAGCGTTCCTGGATAAGGCGTACCTGGTCCAGCGAAGCGGAACGTATGACATCGCGATTACCCCGATAGTTCTTTCGACTGACGTTTGGCCCCCATAGCTTCTTTCGTACCGCGTTGGACAGGTGATAGGAGGGTTTGGCGGCCTCCCGGTCCATCTCATCCAGAATCACCTGTTTTTCACGGGCCAGCGCCTCACCGCTGAAAACGGGATATTGGATCGACTCCCGCATAAAGTCCAGCCCTGGTCTTAAGGAATCGGTTGGGAGAGTGATGTAGAAATTCTCCCACTCCTCCCTGGAAGATACCCCTGATACTATACCTAACTCCCGGGCGCGCCCCAGGCAGGCTTCCAGGGTCGGAAAGGTCTGATTCGCCTTAAAGAACATGTGCGCGTGGAGATTCGTCAATCCATCCTTTTCCGGTGTCTCGATGAAAGAACCGCTTCTGACGGCGACCTCAATAGTCGCCAGGGGTACGGTATGGTTTTCGACTACAATTACCTGCAATCCGTTGTCCAGAATTCTGGTGGACAGTGCGTCACCAGCCTGAACTGCAGTAACGGCAACCAGTAGAAAAATGGGCATCAGCCCTGATTGAGCCTTCATTATCTTCCCTTTCGCATGGGTACAATTTTACAAACATAAATGGTAATATCCGGCCCTTTTCCAGCTCCCCGGTGAATAATTCAGTAGTGTAGACCTTGTATTTTTTTAGGGGGTGTTCTAAGTTCCGAAGTACTCCGCCTGACCTGAAAGGCATGGCATGAAAATTTGCGTATTAATCAAACAGGTCCCGCACCAGGAATCGGTGCTGAAGATCAATGCTGATGAAACCTGGGTTGTAGAGGAAAACCTGGTGTTCATCACCAATGAGAGCGACAGTTACGCGCTTGAGGAAGGGCTGCTCCTGAAGGAGTCTCAAGGGGGGGAAGTAGTGGCGTGTACCCTGGGTCCTGAACGGGCAGGCCAGGTGCTCAAGGATGCCCTGGCTAAAGGGGCTGATCGGGCCATCTTCCTGCGGGACGACGGTTTCAGCCGGCTGGACAGTCAGGGTACGGCCAGGGCCTTCGCCGCGGCCTTGAAGGATGAACAATTCGACCTGATCCTGTTGGGCCTGCAAGCCGACGATACCGGCAATGCCCAACTCGGACCCGTGCTGGCGGAAGATCTGAACCTGCCGCATGTTACGCTGGTAGTGGGAACCGAGCTGCTGGATCGGCGGGTGAAGGTGAAACAGGAGCTGGAAGGCGGGTGGTTCCAGCATATCGAAGTGGACCTTCCCGCCCTGCTTGCCATTCAATCGGGGATCAACAAACCCCGGTATGCCTCCCTCCGGGGTATTATGGCCATGAAAAAAAAGGAGATCAAAGAGCTCAGCGCCGCCGACCTCGGGCTGAATGCCGATGATCTCACCCCCGATCAAACCCTGGCACGGCTGTATGTGCCTCCGAAGATCAAGGAAACGGTATTCCTGGAGGGCGCTCCTGATGAAGTGGTGGCCCAGCTGGTGGATAAATTGGCCAACGAAGCGAAAGTCCTCTAGACCATGGGCAAGCTGCTTGCTTTTATTCAACATCAAGACGGCATAGTATCACGCGTATCCCTTGAGGCTTTGAAAGGGGCCCAGGAGCTGGCGGTCCTGCTTAACCATTCCCTGGCAGGGGCAGTCTTCGGTCTGGAGAGCACCCCGGCCGAACTTTCCGCCGCCCGGCTGGATGAAGTGTTGCTGGTACCGGCACCGGAACTGGCCACTTATAATCCCGAATATTACGTGGCGGCCATGGACGAGATCCTTTCGACGGAAGCGCCGGACCTGCTTGTTGCCGGACATACCTATCAGGCCAGGGACTGGCTGCCGCGCTTGGCCAGACGCAGGGAACGGCCCCTGGTCAGCGACTGTGTGGGCTATCACCATGACGACAAGCTCAGCTGGGTGCGCCATATCTTCCAGGGCAAGATCAGTGCTGACGTGACCACTACGCCGGGGCTGGTCATCGTCTCTTTCCAATCGGGGGCCTTTCGATCCGACGATCTGGGCTCAGGTTCACCCGCCGTTCGCACTGTGGATGTTGACCTTTCCCAGGTTCCATCCCGGGTGCGTCCCGGCGAAAAGTTCCAGGAATCCAAGAGCACCGTGGACCTGAGCCGCGCCGAGCGAATAATAGCCGTGGGCCGGGGTATTGGTGATGATGAGAACCTGGCCATGATCCGTGATCTGGCAGGCATCCTGGATGCGGAGATCGGTTCTTCACGGCCGGTAGTGGACTACGGTTGGCTGTCCCACGACCGCCAGGTAGGCTCCTCCGGCCAGACCGTATCCCCCAAACTCTACCTGGCGGCAGGTCTCTCCGGCGCCATCCAGCATCAGGTAGGAATGAAAAACTCCGGCTGTATCGTGGCCATCAACAAGGATCCCAACGCCCCCATCTTCGAGATCGCTGACTACGGCATCGTGACCGACCTCCTGGAGATCGTTCCCCGCCTTACAACGGCCCTGAAGGAGCGGGAAGAGGGGTAGGGGCGGTTAATTGCAAAATGCAAAATGCAAAATGGGGAATTGATGGTTGATGATTGCCGATTGATACGCCACATCTGCCGGGAAGAACGAACAGGTCCGGGCAGCAGATAAAACCCGCCGCCAGGAAATCTGCCGATGGATAACGCCGCAAACGGACATATCCCCGCGCTCTTTTATGTCCTCGCGGGCCTTGCGTTCTGTTGCTTCCTGTACAATTTCCGGCGGGCTTTCGCCGCCAGGATCGGCCGTCCGGAGCTCAGGTCTATCCGGCCCTGGGAGGTAATCCGCAATGCGCTCTACTTCGGCGTCCTCCAGCGGAAGGTCTCCTCTTACCGGTTCGGTTATGCCACCATCATGCACCTGTGTCTGGCGTGGGGCTTTATCGAGCTCTTCTTTGCCACCACCGTGGACTTCCTGGCTGCGCGTGGTCTTTTCCTGGACATCCTGCCCGGCAAAGACACTCCCTGGTTTGCCGCCTTGAACGAGACGGGCGGCCTGCTGCTCATCCTGGGCATTGTGCTGGCCCTGATACGCCGACATTCAGGAATGAAACCCGAGCACCTGCCGCAGAACGCTCTCGCCGGGAGGGGCAACCTGTTTGGCGACACGGGTGTCCTCCTGATCCTGCTGCTGCTGGCAGTGGGCGGATTCCTGGCCGAATCGGCCCGGCTGGCTGTAGAAGAATCCGCCACAGCCAGTGCTTCCTTCGTCGCCTATCCTCTCACGTACATGCTGCCCCCGGACATCTGGCAGTCGCTGCGGCCCTGGCTGTGGTGGAGCCACGCCATCCTGGCCCTGGCGTTTATCGCCCTGCTTCCCCGAACCAAAATACTCCATATCCTGATCGGTGTCGTGAACGTGGCTCTCACCAACACATCCGAGCGGGGGACCCTACGCCCCATGAACATCGCCGCCCTCATGGAAGACCCGGACCTCGACCCGGAGGGCCTGGTGTTGGGCGCAGGCAAAGTGGAGGACTTTACCTGGAAGCAGCTGCTGGACGCCGAGGCTTGCACCGAGTGCTCCCGCTGCACCTCTGTCTGTCCGGCCTACGCCACCGGCAAGCCACTCTCACCCATGAAGATCATCCAGGACCTGCGGCACAATCTCTACGCCCGGGCTATAGGCGGCCAGCCTGCCGGGGCCCTCATTGGAGAGCTCATCAGCCCGGAGGAGCTGTGGTCGTGCACTACCTGCCGGGCGTGCATGGAGGTATGCCCCGTCCTCGTCGACCACATAACGACCATTATAGATATGCGCCGCTTCCTGGTCCTGTCTGAGGGGAAACCGCCGGAAGATGCTGCCGCTCCCCTGGAAAAAATGGCCCAGCAGGGCAATCCGTGGGGCTTCCCCCGGGAGAATCGGCTTAAATGGGCCCAGGATGCCGGTCTCGAGGTCCCTTTAATGGCGGATAAACAGGAAGCGGACGTACTCTACTGGGTGGGTTGTGCCGGGGCCTACGATCCTCGCAACCAGGCGACAACCCGGGCCATGGTGGCCATTTTCCGGGCCGCGGGAGTGGATTATGCCGTCCTGGGCAATGAGGAAAGCTGCACCGGTGATTCGGCGCGCAGGATAGGTGAAGAGTACCTCTACGAAACCCTGGCACGACACAACATCGAAATACTGTCGAAGTATCGCTTCAACCGGATTGTCACTACCTGTCCCCATTGCTATCAGACCTTAGGGAAGGATTACCGCCAGCTGGGTCCGGCCTGGAACGTGATCCATCACTCAGAATACATTCTGGAACTTATCAGTCAGGGCCGGCTCAAACTGGACGGTAAGGTCTCAGGCAGGGTGACTTATCACGATGCCTGCTACCTGGGACGGCACAACGGCATTTACCGACCGCCCCGGGATGTAATCGCCCATACCCTCGGCCGGGGGCGGGAACTGGTGGAAATGGCCGGGAGCCACAAACAGAGCTTCTGTTGCGGTGCCGGTGGTGGTAACATGTGGTACGAGGTCAACCAGGGGGAGCGGGTCAACTTCAACCGTTTCGATCAGGCCGTGGAGGTGGGTGCTGATACGATAGCCACCGCCTGCGCCTTCTGCATGATCATGCTGGACGATGCCCGGAAGGTCCGGGACAGAGAAGAGAGCGTGCAAGTGAAGGATATTGCCGAACTGGTGGCAGGGAGTTTGGATGTCGCCGGTAACCGGGAAGTGTAATAATGAGTGAGGCTTTAAAATACCTGGGTGAGCACTTACTGAATGTAACGCTCCCCATGATGCTGGGAATTGTCATTCTTATACTGACCTACATCCGCTGGCTCAAAAAGAAACGGTAGGGTACCAGGCCGCCTGAACAGGGATAGCAGCCCCATTCAGAGGGCTTGCCTTGATTAAGCGAAGATATTTATATCTTCGCATGAGCTGTGCGCGTCAAAGGGAAACATGAGCGGTTCGGTCGAATCCCTCCGCGGCGTCGAGATGATGATGACGTAGGGGCGTCTAATTGAGACGCCCCTACCCGAGCTCAGCGCTACCGTGAAAAGCGAATCCATCAATGTCCACAGGATCCTTCGGAAATTCGCTGAGTCAAAGAAGATTGAAAAAATCATTGTAACCGAATCGGAGTTGTGATACCTTCTGCCACATTTACAACTCACCAGTCCATCACCAGAGGAGTTATATATGAAAATCCAACGTTCTGTCGCTGGGATTCTATCTTTGCTAGTGGTCATGATCTTCACCACCTGCGCGGAGGAGGAAGAGGAAGCCGTGGGGGCGCTCGTGGGCAAGTGGCAGCTGACGGCCCTGTCGGCCGACTACGTCCGGGATGTGCCAACCTCCGTCAACGTGGACATACCTGAAGGCGGCTACATCCTCTCGGCCAGCTGGGATGTCGCGCTTACCTTCTTCCAGGATGATATCGCTGCCGCCGCTACTGATCAAGTGCTTGCCGCCTTTAACGCCGGCGATCCCGTGTTCACCATCAAAAAGGACTTCGATGCGGCGGCCCTGGCTGTCGCGGGCATCAGCCTGGCTGCGGAGTTCCTGGAAGACAGTACTTACAGTCTCACCGGCACGTACCCCGCCCTGCGTATCGTTACAGCACTATGCAGCACCTACCTGGCCATACCCCAGATATCGGACGTGGGCAATTATACTATTGCGTATAATGCTGCCGAGACCGGCGGCACCCTGGGTATCACCCCTGATGAGACCCTTGGCGACGCGGTGCTGCCCACATATAATGATGGCGTCGTCGCCTTCTCCAACAACGGCAACACGCTCCAGCTCGATTTCGTGGACCGTGACGGCCACGACACGCGCATCGCCGAGACCGGCGAGCAATGGAACGAGGAGAAACACCGGGTGACCATGGGTGTCGCCGTGGCACCCAAGCTGAAGGCCAACAACGTCTTTGTTCCGTCGGCATTGGCCGACACCACCGGCAACACGGGGTATATCATGGATCCTGCCCTGGCACCGTGGGGGAATTATTTAACCTTGTACGCCCTAGTTGTTCAGGCGGAGTTTAAATATCTCTTGACTCCAGGGTCGCCAGGACAAATTACCACCGACTATACCGGAGATGGCACCATTGATGAGGATGACGCAGTCGCCTACATGGGACTCGTGAACCCGTCAGGCATTAGCCAGCTACAACTGCCCTACTTAGTACTAGTAGCGGTAACAGACGGCGTACCAGGATTAGTCAACGACAGTGTGCGCGACTTTGATCCGACCAGCGGAACAACCCAAGCCGCCGGCGGCAAGCTCACCTACGTGATCAACAGCGTCTGCGTACCGGCTAACGAAATCATTGGGTTCGAGTCCACCTGGGACAAGATCACACCGTAGTTCCAGCGGTCGTTTTGTGCGGACCGATTAGCACAACTCCATTGACTTGTAGGGGCGTATGGATATACGCCCCTACGATCACCATCATGAAAATCGAACGGGCTGACGGATGAAGCAGGTCGTGATGGCCCTGTGCATGCTTGTCGCTTTGTGGGGGCAGACGACTCCGAGGACCAGGATCACCGGCACTGTAAGGGACGCCCGGGATAAGTCCCCCTTGCCCGGGGCCAACGTGGTGCTCACCGGCGGCCGCCTGAAAACCACCACCGGGGCGGCCACCGATCTGGACGGGTACTACGTGATCCCCAACCTACCTCCCGGCACGTACCGGATAAAGGTCTCGTACATCGGTTACCGGGACTACGAACAAAACGTCGAGGTAACGGCAGAAACCGGCCCCAGGATTGAAATCCGTGTGGAACTGGAGCGGGAGGCGATCCGGCTGCAGGAGTACGTGATCACCGCCAGCCGCGGGAAGCGAGAGAAGCTCACGGACGCCCCCGCCGCCATGAGTGTCATCACCTCATCCGAAATCCGCCGCGGCAGCAGCCCCAACCTGGGCGACTATTTCAAGAATGTCAAGGGGGTCGATTTCACGGCCTCGGGCATTGACGGCTTTAACCTCTCGGCCCGCGGCTTCAATACCAGCTTCTCCTCACGCTTGCTCACCCTTACCGACGGCCGCAAGGCCAACGTACCCTCCCTGCGGCTCATCGCCTATAACACCATACCCACCACCTCCGACGATGTGGACCAGATCGAGGTGGTGCTGGGACCCTCATCCGCCCTGTATGGCCCCAACGCCTACTCGGGGGTGGTCAACATCATCACCAAAAAGCCGCGGGTATCCACCGGTACCACCGCCGGCCTGAGCATCGGTAACCGGGACTACCTCAAGTTGCAGGCCCGGCACGCGGGCGCCCTGGGCAAATTGGGCTACAAGATCTCCCTGGTGAACTTCCGCGCCACGGACTGGCGCTGGGTGGACCCGGAAGAGGCCAAAGGGCACCATAAATTCTGGATCGAGGACGACGGGGAAATCGGGGCTCTACTCGATGATGGCGAGTATCCCACGGCCGAAGACCCCTGGGATTGGAAATGGGACGGATACAATATCCGTTTTGACCGGGATGGTGACGGCGATTTTTACGGCGAGGCGGACACGGTGTTCCTGGGTGCTGATTACATTCGGGCTGATCGAAACAGCGACGGCCTCATCGACACGGCCGACTTCGCCGTCAAGGACCTGCGGTTCGATATCCGGCTAGACTACGATTTCGGACCGGACCACAGCCTCATCGCCAGTCTGGGGCAGGCCATCGCCACCAACCTCAACATCACCGGCATCGCCCGCTTCCTGGCCAAAGGGTGGACCTACCGCTACTACCAGGCGCGCTACGTGAAGGGCAACTTTTTCATTCAGACCTACCTGAATACCTCCAATGCAGGCAAGACCCGCAATCTGCGCACCGCGGCCCGCATCTATGATGAATCCACCTTCTTCCACCTGCAAACGCAGCATACCATCCATCTTCCCCGTTTCGCCGACACCCGGCTCACCTACGGTTTCGACTACCAGCGCACCATGCCCAAAACCTTCGGCACCATCCTGCCCGACGGCAAGGCCGGCAAGAGCTACGATAACGACGGCGTCGATAACGACGGCGACGGCAAGGTGGACGAGTTCGCCGAAGGGCTCATCACCACCAACGAATATGGCCTTTACTTTCAATCCACCTCCCCGCTGGGCCACAACCTGGAGTTGATCCTGGCCAGCCGGCTCGATCTGCATGATGGTGTCCTCGACGACCACGGCTTCAAGTTCCTGAAAGATCCGCTCCTTGGCAGCACGGTGGCCTATCGCCCCCAATACTCCCCCAAGCTGGGGCTGCTCTGGAAACCCATTGAGAACCAGACCTTCCGCCTAACGGCGGCCCGGGCCTTTAACCCTCCCTCCTCCCAGGGGCTTTACCTGGACATGGTAGCGGGCATCAATCCCCCCTTCCTGGTGAAGGCCCGGGGCAATCATGCCGGTTACCGCTACACGCGGGACGCCAAAGGTACGCTCATGATGTGGGACGTGCGGGCAGGTTCCTATGCCGAGTTCATGTTGGCCCAGGTGCCTGACTCGGCGGTGCTGTATATCCCTGCCGTCCTGGGGCGGCCCAGCCAGTTTGTACAGCAGGAGGACATTCAGGCCCTAGAGCCGGTGACCAGTGAATTAGTCTGGACCTACGAACTGGGTTATGCCGGCATCATCGCCAACCGGATGAGGGCCACTCTGGACATCTATTACAGTAAATACAGCGATTTTGTCTCCGACCTCACCTGGATCACCCCCATCGTGCTGGATACCACCCGGGGGTTTGACAACGCAGAGGTCATCGGGATCATCGGCACCGGTGAGTTCGACGGCGTAAAAGACGGCGGCGACGGCATCCCCGGCTCTTACCGGGTCGAATACGGCTCAGACCAGTGGAACCAGTTGCCACCGATCAACTGGAACCAGCCACCGAAAGGGACCCGGCTCATACTGGATGCCCCGGGTGATACATCGGGAGCCTACTACACCGACGACCAGGTGGATTTCGATAACCCCATTGAACTGGCCCTCTCAAATATTAACTACGGCACGGTCTACATCGGGGGAGTGGATATGAGCCTAGCCTACTTATTCTCACCGCGGCTATTGGGGGAAATACGGTTCTCTTACCTGGGGCAGCAGGCCTTTTACAATCCCCTCACCGATTCCGACGATCCGGTGAATGCGCCCCGGTACAAAGTGTCCGGGAGCGTGACGTACAACAGCAGGAAGTGGTGGGCCGGCCTGACGGGCAGACACATTCCCGAGTTCGACTGGTCGGCGGGGGTCTTTTACGGCACCATTGCCAGCTACACCGTCTTCGATTTAAGCGCCGGCTACCGCTTCGGGGACACCTACACCCTCAAATTGAATATCAGCAACCTGAATAACGATGTGCACCGGGAAATCATCGGGGGTGCTGAACTGGGCCGGCAAATTATCCTGAACTGGTCTATGAACCTGTCGAGGTAGGGTCGTACCCGGTTATAGTGATTTCGAGATAACGGGGAGAGCGGGAGGAACCCGGCTTCGGCTACCGATCAGTTGGGAACGGTATCGGGAGGAAGTTTGAAACCGAATTCCTGGGCCCATTCGTCCTGAGAGACCTGAATATCTCCGAAGCGGGCTTCGAATTTCTTGATGTTCTCGTTCAGGGCCATCGCGAAAGATTTTGCGTGCAGGGGGGCCATGATAATGCGGGCGCGTACCCGGGCCTTGGGCATGCCCGGCATCACCTGAGTGAAATCGAGGATAAACTCTGCCGGCGAGTGAGTGACGATGGCAAGGTTGGAATACTCCCCCGTGCCCGTTTTCTCATCCAGTTCGATCTGGATCTGTTTTGTCTTCGGTTTATTGGTTGAATCCATAGCCCATTTATCTTTCTATCAATT
>CAZQOY010000015.1:13196-18274 GCA_964595095.1 uncultured bacterium
AGACTCGGTTACTCGTTCCTGCTCAGCTCCTGCCGCCGGTTAAACTCTTCCCAGTCTTCTTCAATGCCTTCCCATTGACGAAATTCCTCTTCGTCGGTGGTGACCTCATTTAAGTCAACTTCTTCTTCCAGATTCTGTATCTGCTTATCGATGCGTTCAAATTCATTGGGATCGGTCTCATCCAGTTCCTCAATGTCCGGTTCATAGACCACATCATTGCCATAAAGCGATTGGTCGAAGAAATCCATATCGGTAACGATACCCTGTGCCATGAGAAACTCCACAAAGTCCAAGTACTTACGGTCTTTGAGATTAGTGCGGCAGTGAGGGCACACAAGAGACTCGGTAAGCTCCTGCTCATTAAGGGACTCGTTACATACAGGGCAGACAATGCCCTCTATTTTCATTAAAAACCTCCTCTAAAATGCGGCTGAATGTAAGCGGGCGACCTAGTGTCATCAAGCCCTTTTTCAGCCCCATTTTCTCGTCGGAGATGGCCGGTGGTTACTGAGGGAAATTGTAATTTCGGCGGTCGGAAACGTCCTCCGCGAGCCGCCGCACGGAACGATCCTGATGCCGTCGGATTTGACGTAGGTTGCGACGGACCCTGCGCCAGGCCTCCTCGCAATAAATGCGGGTAATGTCTATCTCCGGCCGGGCCGTTTCTTCGCCCACCGCATCAATCCGGCTGGTAACCCGGGACAGGACTGACAGCATGCCGAATAGATCGATAGCGGCGTCGGCGAACCGCTCGAGCATGAGCTGCCGGTCTATCACCCGCTTACCGAATTTCATAATAGCCGAATCCACCGCCAGGTGAAAACGTTCCACGTAATGTGTGAAGTGGCCGGCCCACTTCTTAAGGGCGGGGTGCACCTTCGCCAGATGGCGGTCAGCAACGGCTTCCCGTACACGTGTAAGGGCGTAATCCGCCAGGAACCCGAATCCTTTAATCGGATCGCGGAGGGCCTTTCCCAGCTGCTTGAGGTATTCTCCAGGGGCTTGCATACCCGCCAGAGCGATGAACAAGCGAAGAATCTCGTTAGTCCCTTCAAAGATGAGACTGATGCGGGCGTCCCGCAGTCCTCGCTCGAAGGGATAGCTTTGCATATACCCCAGGCCGCCCATGAGCTGCAACCCATCGTTGATCACCTCCCAGCCCCGCTCGCTGGCGAACACCTTGCAGATGGCCGACTCCAGAGAATAGTCCACGTCCCCCCGGTCCACCAGGCCGGTAGTAAGGTAGACCATGCTTTCGGTTACATAGGTATTTACAGTCATCCGAGCGATTTTCCCCTGGATAAGCTCGAATTCGGCGATGGGACGACCAAACTGCTGACGTTCCCGGGCGTACTTCGAGGTTTCCCTGATGACCACCTTAGCACCCCCAACAACACCAGCGGCCAGGCCCAGGCGACCGGAGTTAAGCACCTGCATGGCCACCTTGAAGCCTTTACCTACCTCGCCCAGTAGGCTGTCAGGGGGCAGGACCACATTATCGAAGAAAAGGGGCACCGTGCTGGAGGCCCTGATGCCCAGCTTGTGCTCCTCCGGCCCCCGGCTGAATCCCTCCAGACCCCAGTCCACGATAAAGGCGGATATCTTCTCCTCGGTCTTGCCGTTTACCTCCACTTCGGTCTTGGCGAAGATGGTAAAGAAATCGGCAATGCCCCCGTTGGTGATCCACTGCTTCTGCCCGTTGAGAAGCCAGGTTCCATCGGGCTGGCGCACGGCCCTGGTCTGAATAGCGGCGACGTCGCTGCCAGCTCCCGGCTCAGTGAGAGCGAAGGCGGCCAGCTTTTTACCGCTTGCCAGGTCGGGAAGGTACTTCCGCTTCTGCTCGTCGGTGCCGTATAGCAGCAGTCCCTTGATGCCGATGGAGGCATGGCCACCCACCGTCACCGGCAGGGAGCCGTCAATGGAAGCGACGGCTTCGTAAACCCGGGCGAAGGCCGTCTGGGACAGCCCCAGGCCACCATCGCTCTCAGGGACGTTGAGGCCGAAAAGGCCCAGCTCTGCCAGGGCTTCCAGGGTGCCTTCAGGATAGGCCGCCTGCTCATCGGCCTCGGATGGATCGTAGTTCTCCCCGGCCCACTTGAGGAGGTTGTCGGTGATGATTTTCACCATGTCAGCCTCGTCCTCGTCAATAGAGGGATAGGGGAAGGCCAGCTCTTCCGGGACTTCGCCCCGGAAGATGGATTTCATGATGGAGGGTGTAGTCTTGGGCATTATATGCTTAGGTGTTTGTTGGGTAGGGGCACAACGCGTTGTGCCCCTACCGGTGGAAATTTACAACTCGTGATAGAAAAAGTGGCAACGGCAGAGGCAAAATTGTAAAATGCAAAATGAAAATTGCAAAATGTCAAAGGCCAGGGTGGAAACCGGCTGGTGGCTGGTGAGTTTCACCGCAGGGGCTTGCCCGTTCGGCTGAGCCTCGCCGATTCAAAGGGTTCCTTTGGAAAGGGACGCCAAGATACTAAAGAACTCGAAACCAGTAACTAGAAACCAGGAACCCGAATTATCGCGCTGGTTACTCTTTGCAGACTGCGATAATTTCTGTAAGAATCCGATCGCTCTCATCGACCGAGGGTTGGCAGGTAGCCGCTCCCTGGTGGCCGCCGCCGCCGTACTTCTTGCACAGCTCACCACAGTCAACGTCGGATGTCCGGTTGAAAATGGAATGGGCCACAGCGATGGAATGGGTATCACCGGGCTTGGCGTCGGCGATCCTGACCGAGATATTGCCCTCCTCCAATCCGGGCAGCGTATAGATCAGGAAGCGATTGACGGGTGGAATGTCTTTACCACGCACATCCGTGACGATCACGTTTCCGTCAAGCCGGGAATTCGCTTCATAAAACTCAGCGGCGGGCTCCTTCATTTCGTTATATCGCTGAATCCGTTCCCGACTGTCTGGCAGGGCCAGAATCTCATTAACCGAAAGCTTGGCCAGCAGCTCCGGCAGCTGGGAGCTCCACTCAAAGTTGCTGATTGAAAAACCCCGGCTCAGCCCCATGCCGGTGCGAGGATCGAGTATGAAGCCGAGTAGAAAGGTGCCCGTCGGATTCAGTACCTGCTCCAGGGTCAGATCGGCACTGTCGAGAAGATCTGCTTCATCGACGATCTGTTCGAACCGATTTAATTCGGGATGTTCAGGAAGGAAGTACTGATACACAAGTCCTGCTGTACTGGGTGCCAATTCCACCCAGCCCTTGAAGTCATCGGGAGGAAAATCATCCCGGGTGATCTCGCTGGAATGGTGATCAAACCACATGTAGCAGTTAGGATGGTAAGGCAGGTTGCAGAGGATGTCCTGTCTGGTAATATCGACTTTCTGGTCCTGCATATCCTTTGGGTGAGCCTGGAAGGTCTCATCGCACAGACCGATGTACATCAACATGGTTGCACAAACCGTCCCGTCCAGGTCTCCACGATAAACGACTCTCATTCGCGTCTCCTTCAGATTGGAAATTATGGCAGAGTAATAAGGATTTTGTTTAATTTAATAATGATTCTTTTATCCTGACAGCTTGAATTTAAGCCGATAGGACATCTGCCAACAATTACGGAACACGGCTACGATCCTTTCTCAAATAACTGCTCCGCCCATCCCGTCGGCCAGGCTGGTTGTCTCTTCCCTGGAGATGAACCTCTCCGCAGCAGGGCCTGGATACTTGAGACTCAGTATCCTGAAGCTCCTTGGATTGACAAAAGATATCACTAATTTTACGTGCTAAATATGCTGAGTATTTAAAGGCGTAGAACTTCCGAAAGAGGATATGCAACGACAGTCTCCAACCATTCAAGACCAAGTGAGGAAAACATGAAAAGACTACCAGTCGCGATTGCCCTATTGATGATACTTCTACTTGTCGGCTCGTCATACGCTGATAGCGAGGCGCGATTGCTCCGATTCCCCGACATCCATAGTGATCATATCGTGTTCACTTATGCTGGCGATCTTTATACGGTTTCCGCTGGCGGCGGCGTAGCCCGTAAGCTGACCAATCACGATGGCTTCGAGATGTTCGCCCGCTTTTCACCGGATGGTACGCAGCTGGCGTTTACTGGTCAATATGACGGCAACACCGAAGTGTATCTTATGCCCGCCGAAGGAGGCATCCCGATAAGGCTTACCTATACCGCTACGCTTAGTCGCGATGACGTCTCCGACCGTATGGGCCCTAACAACATTGTCATGGGCTGGACCCATAGCGGCAGGGAGATTCTCTTCCGCTCCCGGATGAGGGAACATAATAGTTTCAACGGACAGCTCTTCACCGTATCCCCGGACGGTGGGCTGTCCAAGCAGCTTCCACTGCCGCGTGGTGGTTTTTCCTCCTACTCTCCCGATGACAAGAAACTGGCCTACAACCGGGTCTTCCGCGAGTTCCGGACCTGGAAGCGGTATCGCGGCGGCATGGCGGACGATGTGTGGATTTACGATTTTCAGACCAGGCAGCTCGAGAACATTACTAAGAACGAGGCCCAGGATATAATTCCCATGTGGGTGGGTGACAAAATCTATTTTCTGTCCGACCGTGACGAAAACAAACGAATGAATCTGTATGTTTATGACACTAAGACAGCAGCGACGAAGCAGGTTACCAACTTCACCGAGTTTGACATCAAGTTCCCCTCGCTGGGCAAGGAGGCCATCGTTTTTGAGTACGGCGGGTACATATACCGCCTGGATCTGGCCACGGATAAGTACGCAAAAGTGCCCATCAGGATTGCCGAGGACATGCTTGGTGGGAGAAACGGCCTCTGGGACGTGAGCAAAGAGATTACTAATTATGAGATATCCCCTGATGGTAACCGTGCTCTTTTCGGTGCCCGCGGCGATGTATTTACCGTCCCGGCCAAGCACGGCAATACACGCAACCTGACCACCACACCCGGGATCCACGAACGCAACTCCAAGTGGTCGCCCGACGGCAAGTGGATTGCATACCTCTCCGACGTGAGCGAAGAGAATGAGCTTTACATCCTGTCCCAAGATGGCAAGGGCAAGCCACGGCGGATAACCACGGGAGCGGACACATACTATTATCAGATGTATTGGTCTCCCGACAGCA
>CAZQOY010000015.1:18374-24446 GCA_964595095.1 uncultured bacterium
TGGTCTCCCGACAGCAAGCGGATCACTTATGCCAGGCCAGAGGAAAACGATATGTGGAAGGTTTACATCTACACATTAAGTGGAGGGCGGACCTACGAAGTGACCGATGACTGGTACGGATCGTACGAACCGGTGTTCAGCTCCGACGGTCAATACCTCTACTTCATTTCCAACCGCGACTTCAACCCCATTTACAGCCAAACAGAGTGGAACCACGCTTACCGGGACATGGCGAAGATCTACCTGGTCCCTCTTACCAAGAAGGTCGAGTCGCCCTTTAAACCCAAGAGCGATGAGGTAGTGATTGACAGCAAGGAGTCGAAGACAGAAGAAGAGGCAAAAGAGGACAAGAAAGTCGTTGTGCAGATCGACCCGGAAGGATTGAAGGACCGGATTATCGCCCTGCCGATCAAGGCCTCCAATTACTCTCACCTTACATCAGTAGGGGACGTCGTCTATTACACGAGAAGAGGCAGCGCCGATGAGAAACGCCAACTGCTTATGTACGATTTCGACGAACAGGAAGAGACCGAGCTGGGGGAGATCAGCGGCTACGAGATATCCGCCGACGGCAAGAAGATGCTTGTGGGCAAGGACAGGTCCTACTACATCATCGACCTGCCTGAGGCGAAGCTGGACCTGAAGGACAATCTCGACCTCTCCGGTATGGAGGTGATGCTTGACCGCCGGGCCGAATGGCGCCAGATATTCAACGAGTCCTGGCGGCAGATGCGCGACTTCTTCTACGCACCGAATATGCACGGGGTTGATTGGGCTGGCGTCCGCAAGAAGCACGCGCCCCTGGTGGAGCACGTCAATCACCGCGCCGACCTTACCTATGTCATCGGTGAGATGGTCGGCGAGCTGAACGTGGGTCATACTTACGTGGGCGGCGGTGATTACCCCAAGCCGGAGCGTATCGCTACGGGCCTCCTCGGCGCCGAGCTGGAGCGGGACGCATCCGGGTACTACCGCATCAAGCGGATTCTCAAGGGTGAGAACTGGAACGATTCCCGGCGTTCCCCGCTTACAGAAGTCGGCGTCAACGCGAGCGAGGGCGACTTCATCGTGGCTGTCAACGGCAAGTCGACTGATAACATGGTCAACATCTTTGAGCACCTGGTGAATACCGTCGGCAAACAGGTCACCCTGACATTAAACTCGCGGCCGAGGCTCAAAGGCGGTCGGGACGTCGTCGTCCGCCCCATTGATGACGAGCACGGGCTGTACTACTACAACTGGGTGCAGGCCAACCTCGCGAAAGTTGATAAAGCCACCAGCGGCAAGGTGGGGTACATCCACATCCCGGACATGGGAGTGCCCGGGTTGAACGAGTTCGTCAAGCACTACTATCCCCAGCTCACCAGGAAGGCGCTGATCATCGATGTGCGCGGCAACGGCGGCGGCAACGTCTCCTCCATGATCATCGAACGCCTGCGCCGGGAGATCGCGATGATTGCAATAGCCCGCAACGTAGCTCCGTCCGTAGAACCGGGCGGCACGCTGTGGGGCCCCATGATCATGATCGCCGACGAGTTCTCCGCTTCGGATGGCGACATTGTCGTCTATCGTTTCAAGAAGTACGGTCTCGGAAAAGTCGTGGGTAAGCGCACCTGGGGCGGGGTGGTCGGCATCCGGGGCACCCTTCCACTGTTAGACGGTGGTTACCTCAGAAGACCCGAGTTCTCCCGGTACGACGTGGAAGGTACCGAGTGGATCATGGAGGGCTATGGTGTGGAGCCGGACATTTATGTCGACAATGACCCGGCTAAAGAATACGCCGGCATCGACCAGCAGCTGAACCGGGCCATCGAGGAGATCCTCAAGGATCTGGAGACCCAGGAGAAGACCATACCCAAACCGCCGCCGTATCCGGTAAAATAATCAGGCATCCCCTTGCCACCCATTGATATACCCGACCGGGAGGTGTTAAACTCGCAGGTGCTTTTTACGCACTTATTAGGAACAATAATCTTAACGACTAGATTGAGGTATACAGCACATGAGCACTAATGACCTGGCAACCGTCGCCCGCGCCATGTCCCCTGAAGGTCGGGGCATCCTGGCAGCGGACGAAAGTACCGGCACCATCAAGAAGCGCTTTGACAGTATAAACATCGAGAACACCGAGGAGAACCGCCGCGCCTACCGCGACCTGCTTTTCACCACCGACGGCGTAGAGGAGTTCATCAGCGGCGTCATCCTGTTCGATGAGACCATCCGCCAGAAGGCCCTGGATGGCACGCCCTTCCCCCAGCTGCTCAAGAACAAGGGCATTGTCCCCGGCATCAAGCCCGATAAGGGAGCCAAGCCGCTGGCCGGCTTCCCCGGCGAGACGGTTACCGAGGGTCTGGACGGCCTGCGCGAGCGCCTGGAGGAATACCGCGACCTGGGAGCCGGGTTCTGCAAGTGGCGGGCGGTAATCACCATCGGGGACGGCATCCCCACTTCTTTCTGCCTGGACGCCAACGCCCACGCCCTGGCGCGCTACGCCGCCATCTGCCAGGAGGTGGGGCTGGTACCCATCGTTGAGCCGGAAGTAATGATGGACGGCGACCACACCATCGAGCGCTGCGAAGAGGCCACCACGGCCACGCTGAAGAGCCTTTTTGCCGCCCTTCACCAGCATCGAGTGGTGCTGGAGGGCACGGTACTGAAGCCTAACATGGTGATCTCCGGCAAGGGCTGCCCCCGGCAGGCCAGTGCCGAAGCGATAGCCGAGGCCACTGTGCGCTGTTTCCGGCTCACCGTTCCCGAGGCCGTGCCCGCCATCGTCTTCCTCTCCGGCGGTCAGAGTCCCGAAGAGGCCACCGTGAACCTGAACGCCATGAACGCCAGGTTCGATAACCTGCCCTGGGAGCTGAGTTTCTCCTACGGCCGGGCGCTACAGGAACCGGTGCTTAACACCTGGAAAGGCCAGGCGTCCAACGTCCCCGCCGCCCAGAAGGCCTATTACCACCGGGCCAAGCTCAACGGGGCCGCACGGTTCGGCAAGTACACACCGGAGATGGAGAAGGCGTAAGCTGGTGATTGGTGAGTGGGGGCATTGATGATTGATGAATGTTGAATGATGAATGATGAATTGAAGAATGGAGAATTAAAACCGCTGACGGCCGGGAGGCTGTGGCAGCTGTAAAATATTCACCGCAGAGAGCGCAGAGTACGCAGAGGCATTTTCCAGAGAAAAATTTGTCTGTAGATATTTATTCTCTCCGCGGTCTCAGCGTGCTCTGTGGTTTTCTTCGCTCTTCCTGCCACTGCCACTGCCACTGCCACTGCCACTTCTTATTACCCCTGTCGTCCTCCAGCGTTGTTTGGTTATGTGCAAATTCGTCCGCCAGCTGGCGGATTCGTGGCTAAAACCCTCACCCTCCTCCCCGAGCGGCTGGCCATCTGCCGCCTCCCACCGGATGCAGCCGTCCCCGAGTGCCCGCCCCTGGCCTGCCTCTGGTCGGTTACCCGTACCAAGGAGGAACTTTCCATCATCCTGCCGGAAGAGAATACCCCCTCCGGTTGGCAAGCCGAACCTGGCTGGCGCGGCCTGATGGTGCAGGGTCCGCTGGACCTGGATCTGACCGGCGTCCTGGCTTCCCTCGCCGCACCCCTCGCTGAGGCCGGAGTAAGCATTTTCGCCATATCCACCTACAACACCGACTACCTGCTGGTCAGGCAAGACGACTTGGAAAAAGCAAAGCGGGCCCTGTGGGCAAGCGGCCATACCCTGCTGTAAGATATAGCCTGTTTTATTAATCCCTTTACGTTGTATTTTCCGGCGGGAGTAAACCGCCTGCCTGGGCAGTGAAGCTCCCTGTCTCTACCGGACTATGAAACGTATCCGCATCACCATCCAGGGGGCCGTGCAGGGGGTGGGTTTTCGCCCCTTTGTCTACCGCCTGGCCCGGGAGCTGGCCCTGACCGGGTCCGTAGCCAATACAACTGAAGGCGTGATTGCGGAGGTCCAGGGGTCCGGCGGGGCCGTGGCCGACTTCACCCGGCGCGTGGTGGATGAAGCCCCCCCGGTTGCCAGGATTACCTCTACCGCTGTCGAGGAACTGGCGGTGGAGCCTGGCGAAACCGAGTTCGTCATCGCCTTCAGCGACGACTCCCGGCAGAAGACCGTCACCGTCCTGCCCGACCTGGCCACCTGTCCCGACTGCCGGGCCGAAATCTTCGATCCACGGGATCGCCGCTATGGCTACGCTTTCACCAACTGCACCAACTGCGGCCCGCGTTTCTCTATTATTAACGATATACCCTATGACCGGCCCAATACGGAGATGCGCGCCTTTACCATGTGCCCCGACTGCCAGCGGGAATATCACCAGCCCGCCGACCGCCGGTTCCACGCCCAGCCCAATGCCTGCCCGGCCTGCGGACCCAACCTGATGCTTGAGGACGGTGCCCCCATCGGGCGGGGGGAGGAGATACGGGCTGCGGCGGAAGCCCTGCAAGAGGGCCGTATCCTGGCGCTGAAGGGGCTGGGCGGCTACCAGCTGCTGTGCGATGCCCGTAGCGAAGCAGCGGTTCAGCGCCTGCGCGAGCGGAAGCAGCGCGAAGAAAAGCCCCTGGCCCTGATGTTTCCCGACCTGGACATGGTGCGCCGCTTCTGCCTGGTCAGCGCGGAAGAGGAACGGCTGCTCCGGTCGTTCGCCGCGCCTATTGTCCTGCTGGCCCGGCGGGAGCGTGCTGATCTCGCCCCCTCGGTGGCACCTGGCAATCCGAACCTGGGCGGGATGCTGCCCTACACCCCCCTCCATCACCTGCTCATGGCCGAGCTGGACTTTCCGGTGGTATGCACCAGCGGCAACCTGCACGACGAGCCCATTGCCATCACAAATAAAGAGGCCCGGGCCAAGTTGGGACCCATTGCGGACGCCTTCCTCTCCCACGACCGCCCCATCGCCCGCCACCTGGACGACTCGGTAGTGCGCCGGACTACCCAGGGCACCCAGTACTTCCGCCGGGCCAGGGGCTACGCCCCCCTGCCGCTGCACCACCAGCGGGACATGCCCAACGTCCTGGCCGTGGGTGCCCACTACAAGAACACCATCGCCATCTCTTTCGGCAGGCAGACCATCCTCAGCCAGCACATCGGCGATCTGTCTACCCCCGAGGCCCACCGGGCCTTTACCAGGGTGGTGGCCGATCTGCCCCGACTATACGATTTCACTCCCGAGATGGTGGCCTGTGACCGGCACCCCGACTTTCTTTCCACCCAATACGCCGAGAGCCTGGGTCTGCCGGTAGTGCGGGTACAGCACCACCACGCCCATGTGGCGGCGGTGATGGCCGAGCATGGAACCGGTGGTCCGGTGTTGGGCATTGCCTGGGACGGCACCGGCCTGGGGACAGATAATACGGTCTGGGGCGGCGAGTTCCTGCTGTGCGAACAAGGGAAGTTCGAGCGGGTCGCGCACTTGGATACCTTTCAGTTGGCCGGTGGCGACGCTGCTATCCAGGAACCGCGCCGCTCGGCCCTGGGGCTGCTGCACCGGGCCGGCATAGAGGCCGACTTCCCGCATGGCTTTACCGGGGACGAACTGGCCGTTGTTCGTCAGGCACTGGAAAAGGGGCTCAACACCCCGCTGACCTCCAGCATAGGACGCCTGTTCGACGGCGTAGCGGCGCTGCTGGGGCTGCGGCAGATCACAACCTTCGAGGGGCAGTCGGCTATGGCGCTGGAGTTCGCCGCCGGGGGCCGGCTGGGCGAGCCCTACCCCTTTGAGGTGGACACTGTTATTGATTGGAAACCCATGCTGCGGGCTATTCTGAAAGATCGCGACAGTGGTGTAGCCGTGTCGGAAATCGCCGCCCGCTTCCACGGCACCCTGGTGGAGGTGATGGCGGCAGTGGCGCTGAAGGTGGGCGCCAGGCAGGTGGCGCTATGCGGCGGCTGCTTCCAGAACCGGTTGCTGCACGAGGGCGGGGCCGCCCGGCTTGAGGAAGCGGGGCTCACTGTGCTGCTCCCAAAGCAGCTCCCGCCCAACGACGGAGCCATTGCGGCGGGACAGGTGTGGGTGGCGGGCCAGGACGATTGTCAATTGTCGATTGTCGATTGAAGAATTGAAGAGA
>CAZQOY010000015.1:24456-25523 GCA_964595095.1 uncultured bacterium
GAAGAGAAGATTGGATGAAGAATAAGGGTAGGAGATTGTCATCGCGATCCGTGGGCCGGTGGATCGAAGAGCGAGGGGTGAGGTAAAAGTGAATGGAGTGAGTTCTCCCAACCATCACCCACGCCGCCTGACAATTAACCGATCTAACCGGCAGCGGCAATGATTAACTTTGCCCGATGATTTTTCAGGCCCAAGTGTTGATTAGGACCCACTTCATCGCTTTATTGACCAGGAAACAGGCTTAGGCGGCTCCTGCCATGCACGAAATGTCCATCGCCATGAATATCCTCGACATCGTCGAGCGAACGGCGCAGACCAACGGCGCGGCGGCGGTGAAGGACATTTTCATCGAGGTGGGCGCGCTGGCCGGGGTGATGATCCCCGCGCTGGAGTTCAACCTGGATATCGCCAAGTACAATACCCGCGCCCGGGAAGCCGGCATCCACATCAAAGAGATCAAGGGCCGGGGTCGCTGCCCGGCGTGCGGTGGCACCTTCCCGATGGGATTCCCCATTGAGCCCTGCCCCCAATGCGAGGATAGCTACCTGAGAATGGTTACCGGCAACGAGCTGCGCGTGCTGGAAATCGAGGTGGAGCAGAACTGATGTGTGAGACCTGTGGCTGCGGGCAGCCCGGTGGTGCCGGCGTAAAGATATTGAAGCCGGGGGCCGCCGATGAACATACCCCTGACGAGCAGGGTACCGGCCACAGCCATCATCAGCATCACGACCATGACCATCCCCACCACCATCACGGCCACAGCCGTACCGAGACCATCCGGGTCCAGGAAGATATACTGGGCGCAAACAACATTCTGGCCGCCCGTAACCGGGGCTACTTCGAGGGGCGGGGCATTTTCGCCCTCAACCTGATGAGCTCGCCGGGAGCGGGGAAGACCACCCTGCTGGAAAAAACAATCCAGGACCTTTCCCCCGGCCTGGCCTGGGCGGTCATCGAGGGTGACCAGCAGACGACGCTGGACGCCGACCGCATCGACGCCGCCGGGGCCGCGGCCATCCAGGTCAACACCGGCACCGGCTGCCACCTGGACGCCCGCATGATCCGGG
>CAZQOY010000016.1:0-24355 GCA_964595095.1 uncultured bacterium
CCAGGCCGCAGCTGCGGGCGTGGGCTGAGGGTGAGGCCCTGGAGTGGGTGGAAGACCCTTCCAACACTGACCGGCGCTTTCTGCGCAACCGGCTGCGCCATGGTATTATGGCCGCCATAATGGCGGAAGACGAGGGTGCCAGGGAGACCCTTCTGGGCCTATCCAGGCTGGCGTTGGGGTATGAGAGCCAATGCGTCGCCGCCGCCAGGGAACTCGCCGATCTGGCCGCCGCGGGAAACATCCCGGCAACCGCGGAAATGCCGGTCCAGGCCCTGCTGGCCGTGGAAGAAGACATTTTCAAGCTGGCGGTACGAAATGTTGTGGAACGGTTCCTGGGGGTTCACATTCAGATGAGTTCCCCCCGTTGGCAGAACTTCCGTCATTTTGTTCGGGTGGGTACCGTTGGCAAGGTTTTTGAGCTACCTGGTTCCGTCCAGGCTTTATTTAACCGTGGTCGGTTGATTTTTTATCATTCCGGGCAAGCCTCGGCACCGGAGCAATGCCCGCTGGAACCTGGCCGGACCAGGTGGGGCTACCATGATTTTGTGGTGACCCCAACGGATCAACCTACAGGAGCTACCGGTCTCTGGCTGCGGTCATGGCGACCGGGTGACCGGGCCAGCGTGGCGCCGGATAGACGCGCCAGACTGGTGAGCGATATTTACGTCAACGCCCGCCTCAGTCGCCTGGAAAAGACCCACTGGCCGCTGGTGGTGACTGGTCAGGAGGAGGTGGTCTGGTTGCCCGGGCTGGGTATTCCCCGGGATCGGCTGGTCAAGTCCCCATGGAGAATCACATGGCAGACGCAGATCCGCAAGAGATAGCCGTCCCCGCTTCCAGCCGCTACGGGGGGCAGGTCGTGGAACTCTTCATCCCCTGGGAGAAAATCCAGATCAAGGTGGCTGAAATGGCCGCGGTCCTTTCCGAGCGGTTTCGGGACCGATGTCCCATCCTCATCGGTGTGCTGAACGGCTCATTCATGTTCATGGCCGACCTGGTGCGGCAGCTGGATATTGACTTAGAAATTGACTTTATTAAAATTGCCTCATACGGCAGCGAGACGGCTTCCACCGGCACAGTACGGCTGTTGAAGGATATCAGCGCCGATATCACCGGACGCGACGTAGTCATCGTGGAAGATATTGTAGATACGGGCCTGACCATTAATTTCCTGCGGCGTCGCATGGAAGAGGCCGCACCTGCCTCGGTAATCTTTGTAACTTTACTACTTAAAAAAGGGGTGGCAAACCTGGATTTTCCTATTGATTACGTTGGATTTAATATTCCCAATCGTTTTGTCGTAGGATATGGATTGGATGTGGATCAGAAATTACGGGGACTGAGATCACTTTATGCTTTCAGGGAGAGCTGAGATGCCGGATGGAGATAAGCGGAAGAAGTCACAGAGACCGGAGTTGAAGCCGCCGCGTCCCCCCCGAAATGTCCGGGGGAAAGATCGCGGCAAGGGCCAGCCGGCAGGGAAAAAGAACCGGGATTCCGGTAAAGGAGGCCAGGGGACCCCGCCACAGCCGCCAGGCTTCCAGATGGGCCGCGCACTGAAAACATCGCTGGGATGGATGGCTATTGTGCTGGTGGCGTTCCTGCTGGCCAGTATTTTCTCTTCAGACGGAAAAGCCCAAAAGGCCACTTTCACCGAGCTGGAGGACTACGTCCAGAATGGCCAGGTAGCGTCGGCTGTGATTACCGGGCTCACTTTCAGGGGCAAGTTCAAGGAGCCGTATGTTGAAACCAGCCTCAGCGGCCAGACGCGTACGTACGATGAATTCGAGACCGTCCTACCCTATGTTGACAGCGAGCTGGTAAGCAAATGGAAGGAGAACGGCCTGCTGTTTGAGTTCAAGGACAAGAGCCTGGGCTGGTTTGACTATATCTGGAGCGCCTGGCCCATCTTGCTGATCGTTTTTTTCTGGTTCTTCATCATGCGCCGGATGCAGGGCGGTGTCGGCGGACAAGGGAATATCTTCAGCTTTGGCAAGAGCCGGGCCAAGATCGTCGCCCCGGACAAGCCCCAAGTATCGTTCCAGGATGTGGCCGGCTGCGAGGAAGCCAAGGAAGAGCTCCACGAGATTATTGATTTTCTGAAGAGCCCCAAGCGTTATGTCCGCCTGGGCGGCAAGATTCCCAAAGGGGCCCTCCTGCTGGGTCCGCCGGGGACGGGCAAGACCCTCCTGGCCCGGGCGGTGGCCGGCGAGGCGAGCGTGCCTTTTTTCAATCTGTCAGGCGCCGACTTTGTCGAGATGTTCGTCGGCGTGGGGGCCAGCCGCGTCAGGGACCTGTTCGAGCAGGCCAAGAAGCAGGCCCCGGCGATCGTGTTCATCGATGAGCTGGATGCTGTCGGGAGGCACCGCGGCGCTGGCCTCGGGGGCGGCCACGACGAGCGCGAACAGACACTCAACCAGCTGCTGGTGGAGATGGATGGGTTCGACACCGATACCAATGTAATTCTAATCGCCGCCACCAACCGGCCCGATGTTCTGGACCAGGCCCTGCTGCGTCCCGGCCGGTTTGACCGGCAGATCGTGGTGGATCCCCCCGGCATGAAAGGGCGGGAAGGCATTCTGAAGGTTCACACCAAGGATATTCCTCTGGCGGACGATGTGAACCTCAAGGTGTTAGCCCGTTCCACGCCCGGGCTGGTAGGCGCCGACCTGGCCAACCTCGTGAACGAAGCAGCCCTTCTGGCAGCCCGTAAGAACAAGACTAAGGTGGACATGCAAGACATTGAAGATGCTAAGGATAAGGTGATGATGGGCGTGGAGCGCAAGAGTGTGATTCTATCGGAGGAGGAGCGGAAGGTCATCGCCTACCATGAGTCCGGTCATGCCATGGTAGCGTACCTTACCAAGCAGGCCGACCCTCTCCACAAGATCACCATCATCCCCCGGGGACGGGCCCTGGGACTTACCGCCCAGCTGCCCCTGGATGACAAACATAATTACAGCCAGGTATATATTCAAGGCCGGCTGGACATCCTTATGGGCGGTCGCACTGCCGAGCGCCTGATATTCAATGATCTGACGACCGGAGCCGCCAATGACTTGGAAATGGCCACTGAGCTGGCCCGCCGGATGGTTGTGGAATGGGGCATGAGCGACAAGGTTGGCCCGACCACCTTGGGCAAAACCGCCCAGGAACTTTTCCTGGGCCGTGAGATTCAGCAGCATAAGAGTATCAGCGAGGAAACAGCCCGCACTATCGATGATGAAATCCGTGCTTTTATCCTGACAGCCGAACGCCGGGCGTCGCAGATTCTCACCGAGCACATTGATGAGCTCCATCTGCTGGCCAAAGCCCTGCTGGAACACGAGACCATCCATGGCGATGACCTGCCCCGGCTTTTCTCGGGTAAGAGGCTGCTCAGGGTTTCCACCGACGGCCGCCCCAGGGCGAAAACCAGGCGCACGAGGAAACCTGCCAGTACGACCCGGGAAAAAACTGCACCGGCCCAGGGGAAAAAATTGGCCTCAGCGACCAAACCGCGCAGTAGAACCTCCCCGGCGGCCAAGGCCCAACGGAAAGCACCCTCATCGCCGAAATCAACCAGCTGACCTTGCCGGTGACCACCATCAGGGAGATTATCGCTCACTCGCCAGAAGAGCTGGTGCAGGAATTCGATTCCCTCAAAGTTGACGAGAAGGGCATCGGAATCATGTCCCCCAAAGGCTTTTTCCACGTGCTGCGCCTGCGGTCGCTGAAATCACCGGCCGCCAACGTTCTCAAGCAGGAAATGCTCAGCGTGGGGGGTGAGTGTGCCACCAGCCGGTCGGTGGTCATGGGTGACCCGGAACCTCAGGACGTGATTGTCATGGGCACCCGGCGGCAGCTGGCCGAGCTGGGAAGCCGGCTGAAAGCGCAGCCCTTTGGATTGAAGCAGGCAGCCGGGCGGATCGAGGCCTTCCTGAAAAGAACGTCCCAGCCCTCCAGACCAGCTGATTCACTGCTGCTGACCCTTGCAGGTAATCCCTCCCACTACCCCATAATCATGGGTGTCCTTAACGTGACCCCGGACTCGTTCAGCGATGGCAACGCTTACCTGGATGGCAGCGCCGCCATCCGTCAGGGGATGTCTCTTTTTGAACAGGGGGCGGAGATCGTTGATGTGGGCGGTGAGTCAACCCGCCCGGGGTCGGATCCGGTTCCCGTTGAGGAAGAGCTCCGGCGGGTGCTGTCGGTCATAGCCCGCCTGCGGGAGCATACTGACAGGGCCATCTCCATCGATACCACGAAGGCTCAAGTGGCCCGGGAAGCCCTGGAAGCCGGTGCCACCCTGGTCAATGACGTAAGTGCCGGTCGTCATGACCCGCGGATGTTTGAGGTAGCAGCCCAGGCGGGGTGCCTGTTGATACTGATGCACATGCAGGGTAAGCCGAAGACCATGCAGCAGGATCCGCACTATGATTACCTGATGGATGAGCTGCACCGGTTTTTCGATGAGCGCCTGACACGGGCGGTGAAAGCGGGTGTGAAGGAAGAGCAGCTCATCCTTGACCCGGGCATCGGGTTCGGGAAGCGCCGGGAGGATAATTATGAAATCCTGCGACGCCTGGGAGAACTGCGGGTGTTTGGCCGGCCGGTTATGGTGGGAGTCTCCCGGAAGTCGTTCCTGCAGAGCGAGCTGGGCAAGACGCCCCGGGACCGCCTGGAGGAAAGCGTTGCGGCCGGAACTATTGCCATGATGAACGGGGCCGATATCCTCAGGGTCCACGACGTGGTCCCCGCGCTCAAGTCCCGGGTTGTATTCCAGAGACTGGTGGGTCAGGTATGAAATTTGAGATTTTCCGTATCGGCTTTCTGCCCATTTCCCTCTTTGACATTCTCGATATTCTGGTGGTATCCTTTCTCTTCTACACCCTGTATAAATATTTCCAGAATACCCGGGCGGGACAGATGCTGGTGGGACTGGTAATCCTGCTGGTGATGACCCTGGTGGCCCGGTTCCTGAACATGAATGCCCTCTCCTGGCTCATGCGGCAGGTACAGACGGTGTGGGTAGTGGCTTTCGTGATCCTGTTCCAGCCGGAGCTGCGCCGCCTCCTGATCCGCATCGGACAGACACCGATTATCCGGGGTATCTTCCGGGTAACCGGCAGCCGCACTATCGACGCGGTGGTGGAAGGCAGCCAGGAGCTATCCCAGCATAAATGGGGTGGGCTGATGGTGCTGCAGCGGGACAGCGGTCTGCGGAGCTACAAGGAAAAAGGCATGCCCCTGCGGGCCGAGGTGTCCAAGGAGCTGCTGGTCTCCATCTTCAATCCCGCCTCCCCCCTGCACGATGGAGCGGCGATCATCCAGAACGAGATACTAGAAGCCGCCCAGTGCATTCTCCCCTTGAGCGAGAGCGAGACCCTGCCCCCTGAAATGGGGACCCGCCACCGGGCCGCCCTGGGCCTTACCGAAGAGTCGGACGCCCTAGTGGTGGTGGTGTCCGAGGAGACGGGGCAGGTCTCCCTGGCAATCGACGGCACATTCCACCGCAACCTGGACGCAGACGACCTGCGGGGCCTGCTGAACAAGTACATCTTCGTGAGCGCGGGGGAGTAGAATTCGTTTCATCACCACCTCATTATCTCCTGATTCCTCCTTTGTCGATACATCAACTTAGGCTTACATTTTGTCCTTTAATCCGGGTGAATCTGTTTATTGCCCGTAGCAGGGCATTAAATTAGGCATCATTTATTATTATGTCAGGCAGGTACACATAAGCATGAGCGAAAAGCAATCAAACCGCAGTTTAGAAACCTACCGCGACGGCTTCCAGTCCGCCGATGCGCGCTACGCCGAGCTCTGGAGGTACCTTTGACCTGGATGCCCTCCGAGAGCAGCTAGCCCGCCGGCAGCAGTCCACCACCGAACAGCATCTCTGGGACGACCAGGCCAAAGCGCAGGGGATCCTCAAACAGATCAGCGGCCTGGAGAAGGAGCTGCGGATGTGGGAGGGGTTGATCTCGCTGCACGACGAGGTGGAGATTCACCTGGAGCTGACGCAGGAGGAAGGGACTGATGTGGTCTCCCAGGAGGCCCGGGAGGCGCTGGAGCACTACCTGGCCGCTCTAGACGAGGCCGAGGTGCTGCACCTGCTCAGCGAACCGGATGACGAAAAGGACGCCCTGCTCACCATCCATCCGGGTGCCGGTGGGACCGAATCCCAGGACTGGGCCGAGATGCTCCAGCGGATGTACCAGCACTGGATAGAACGCCACGGCTACCAGTACCAGATCCTGGACTATCAACCCGGTGAGGAGGCGGGCATCAAGGAGGTAACGATTGAAGTGAGTGGCAAACGGGCCTATGGTCATCTTAAGGCCGAGGTGGGGGTCCACCGCCTGGTGCGCATCTCGCCCTTCGACGCTGCCGCCCGCCGGCATACCTCCTTCGCCTCGGTCTTTGTTTACCCGGAGGCCGAGGACGAGATGGAGATCGAGATCAATGAGAAGGACCTGCGCATCGATACATACCGCGCCAGCGGGGCCGGCGGCCAGCACGTCAATAAGACCGACTCGGCGGTGCGCATCACTCACCTGCCGACCGGCATCGTGGCCCAGTGCCAGAACGAGCGCAGCCAGATGAAGAACCGGGGCACCGCCATGAAAATTCTCAAGACGCGGCTGTACGACCTGCGCCGTAGGGAACAGCAGGCCGAGCGGCAGAAGCTGGAGGATACCAAGAAGGACGTGGCCTGGGGCAGCCAGATCCGCTCCTACGTGTTCCAGCCCTACACGATGGTCAAAGACCACCGCACCCGTGAAGAAACCGGGAACATACAGGCGGTCATGGATGGGGACATCGACCGCTTCATCCGGGCTTATCTCCTGCAAAGTGCCGCTTCCTCCGCAGAAAAGGTTACAACGTCATGACGCAGCCACAGAGAACGCTCCACGAAATCCGCCTCATCCGGCAGAAGAAACTCCACGAACTGCGGCAGATGGGGATCAATCCCTATCCCTACCGTTTCGAAGTGACCCACCATAGCGCGGATATCCAGGCCATGAAGGACAGCGAGTTCCCCCCGGACGTGGCCGTGGCCGGGCGGGTGGTGTCCCTGCGGCGGATGGGGAAAGCCAGCTTTGCCCACCTGCTGGACGGGAAAGGCAAGCAGCAGGTTTATGTCAAGACGGACCTGGTGGGGGAGGAGACATATGAGGAGCTCTTCCGCCGGGTGGACCTGGGGGATTTCCTGGGGGTCCGGGGCCGGGTCTTCCGCACCAAGACCGGGGAGATCACCGTGGAGGCCCGGACACTGGAGCTGCTGGCCAAGTCGCTTCGGCCCCTGCCCAATCTGAAGGAAAAGGAAGGAGAGGTTTTTGATCCCTTTGAGGATAAAGAGAACCGCTACCGGCACCGCTACCTGGACCTTATTGCCAATCCCCAGGTGAAGGAAGTCTTTATTAAGCGGGCCCGGATCATCCAGCTCCTGCGGCAGTTCCTCGGTGATCACGGTTTCGTTGAGGTGGAGACCCCCGCCCTGCAGCCCCTCTACGGCGGGGCCTCGGCCCGGCCTTTTAAAACATATCACAACACCCTAGACCAGACCCTGTACCTGCGCATCGCCGATGAGCTCTACCTGAAGCGCCTGATCATCGGCGGTTTTGAGAAGGTTTACGAAATCGCCAAGGATTTCCGCAATGAGGGTATGGATCGCTACCACAACCCGGAGTTCACCGCCCTCGAGTACTACCAAGCTTATGCCGACTACAACGATATGCTGGCCTTTACCGAGACGCTCTTCAAGACTATGGCAGAGCAGCTGGGCAGCACCATTATTGTTTATCAGGGCCACGAGATCGATTTCCGCCCGGCCTTTGCCCGGGCCGGCCTGTTTGAGCTGCTTAGCAGGTATGTTGGTGAAGACCTCAGCGCCATGACCGATGTGAAAGACCTCTACGGCTTTGTGCGGGATCGAAAATTGGATGTAGCCAAAGGGCTCAATTACGGCCAGCTGCTGGATAAGATCTTCGGGCTGCTGGTAGAGCCGCAGCTGATACAACCCACCTTCGTAGTGGACTATCCCAAGGCGATCTCGCCCCTGGCAAAGACGCATCGCGACGGCCCGGACAGTCTGGTGGAGCGCTTCGAGCTCTTCATCGCCGGCATGGAGTTCGCCAACGCTTTCACTGAGCTCAACGACCCGCTGGATCAGCGAACGCGGCTGGAAGACCAGGCCCGGCTCCGGGAAGCCGGCGATGAGGAGGCCCAGGTGGTTGACGAGGAATTCCTGGAGGCCATGGAGTTCGGAATGCCTCCCACCGGCGGGGTGGGTATCGGTGTGGACCGGCTGGTGATGCTCTTCACCGGCCAGGAATCCATCAAGGACGTTATCCTGTTCCCCGCCATGCGCCCAGTCCAGCCGTGAGCCCGCAGCGGTTTATTGCCCTTCGCTATCTCCGTACCCGGCACAGCTACGGTTTCATCTCCTTTATCGGTTACCTGGGCATGACCGGCCTGGCTATCGGCGTGGCGGCCCTCATCCTGACTTTGAGCGTAATGCGAGGCTTCGAGGAAGAAGTTGAAAGCAAAGTGGCGGGCATGGACGGCCACCTCCGGCTGGCCAACGCCCTGGGTGAGGATGCCCCCCTGCCGGACTCGCTGCTCCAGCGTCTGCGGGAGCACCCTGAGGTGGAAAAGGTCATCCCCTTCATCGCCCGGCACGCCCTGGTCCGCCGGGGCGGTCAATCCGACGGCGTTTTTCTCATGGGAGCAGATCTGCAGCAGCTTCGGGAAGTGGTGGACATCGAAGGTTTTGTCGTGGCGGGGCAGCTGCCCTCACCCGGCGATACGTCCGCCATTGTCCTTGGAGAGAAACTGGCCCAGGTGCTGCGGGTGGCGCCGGGGGACGAAGTAGTCCTCTTTGACATCACCTACCTGTTGGGCCGGCAGGGGATCCGGGGCCGGCAATTCACGGTGGCCGCCACTTATCGCTCGGGCATGGCGGAATACGACCAGGTGCTGGCGTTTACATCCCTGGGTCCGGCCCAGGCCCTGTTCGGCCAGGATCAGCCTCCTTCCAAAGCTATAATCAACATTACCCATCGCGACCGGGCCGACGAACTGGCGGCCGCCCTGGAGGATGAGCTTGGCTTCCCCTATTACCTGATCTCCTGGCGTCAGCGGCACGCCAGCCTGTTCGGCTGGCTCAAAGGCCAGCAGCTGCCCATCCTCATCGTGTTCGGATTCATTGCTGTAGTAGCCCTGGTAAATATTTTCGGTACCCTCATGCTGGTGGTGGTTGAAAAGCAGCGGGATATCGGTATTCTGCGCAGTCTCGGGTTCAGCTGTAAGCGGGTCCGCCATATTTTCCTCTATCAGGGATGCGTCGTGGGTCTGGTGGGCAGCGGGTTCGGGATCGTGCTGGCCCTCATCCTGGGTTCTCTGCAGAGGAAGTTTCAGTTCCTCGCCCTTGAATCGGACATCTATTTCATGGACGCCCTCCCGGTTCAGTGGTCGTGGCAGTCGCTGGTGGTAATTCCCTTATTGGCAGTGTTCCTGTCACTGTTGGCGGCGGTATGGCCGGCCCGGCGGGCGGCTGCTGTTCACCCGGCTGAGGCCCTGAGATATGAGTAGTTCGTGGTTACTGGCCCGGCGTCTGCTGCTGTGGCGGCAGGAGCGGCACAGGCTTAATCGGAGCGCCGTTATTGCGGTAGCCGGCGTTACGGTAGGCTCGGCCGTGCTGGTTCTGTCCCTGTCCATCCTCAACGGTTTTGAGGCGGGAGTGCAGGACAGCCTTATGTGTTTTGAGCACCAGATGGTGCTGCTGCCTCGATCCGCAAGAGCAGAGGTTGAAACCGCTGCCGCCACCCTGGCCGCGGCGGGGATCAATACCCGGCCCTATGCCGAGCGTAAACTGGTGATCCAGTCCGGGGAAGGCTACCGCCTGGTGACTGCCCGGATCGTGCCGAATCTGACCGACCACCAAGCCGCATTCGGTGAGGCTGTCATCCAGCAGCTGCCCTATCCCCCCTTGAGTCACGGAGTGATGGTCGGGTCCCTTCTGGCTGACCGGTTGGACCTGCTGCCGGGCGACGAAGTGCGCCTCATCTCCCCGCTGGACATCTCCCTTGCCGATCCCAGGCCGCTGCAGCTGGCGGCCAGTGTCCAGGCCATCTACGAGTTCGGCATCCTTGATTTCGATGACGCCTATCTCTTCGTCGATTTCCGGGCGGCCGAAAAGCTGGTCCCCCGCCTGGCAGCCTACAGCGGGCTGTCGGTGGAGGAGACCGATAGCAGCAGGACCGGACGGCCTCTTGAAATTCTGGACAAGGAAGAATGGGAACTGCGCACCTGGGAGACCGGCCATGCCGATTTGCTTACCGCTATGAAAATGGAGAAGCTGGGCAGCACCGTGGTCCTCTTTCTTATTATCCTGGTGGCCTCCTTCAATGCCACCAGCACGATGGTCATGTCCGTGATGGAGAAATACCGGGAGATCGGCATACTTCGCTCCCTGGGGGCTACCGGCCGGTTCATCAGGGTCCTGTTTCTCCGCCAGGGCCTGCTGATCGGACTGGTAGGTGTTGGTATGGGGGTAGGTCTCGGCGTGGCGATCTCTCTGAGTCAGATGACATATCACTTCATCCCCGGTCCCCAGGGGCTATACACCGAGGGCGGTCTGCCGATGGACCTCCGCTGGCTGGATGTGCTGGTGGTGACGGTGGGAGCCCTGGCAATGTGCCTGGGAGCGGCCTGGTATCCCGCCCGTACCGCCAGCTCGATTGCGCCGGGGCAGGCGGTAAATTACGAGAAGTAAGATGGCGCTCCTTACAGCAGAAGATATTCATAAAAGCTACCCCCTGGACGGCGGCCGACTGCACATTCTTAAAGGGGTGAATCTGGAGGTTGAGCAGGGGAGCATCGTCGCCCTCATGGGACCTTCGGGCAGCGGCAAGTCCACCCTGCTCAACATCTTGGGCACACTGGATCAACCTGACCGGGGCCGGGTGCTTGTGGATGGGCGGGATACCAGTGGTCTGACGGATGAAGAGCTATCCCGGTTCCGCAACCGGAACATCGGGTTCGTTTTCCAGTTTCATCATTTACTGCCGGAGCTTACGCTGTGGGAAAACCTGGAGCTGCCGCTCTGGCTGGCCAGTAATCGGGGTGCATTGGACACTTCTTACATCCGGCAGCTGCTCGAATTAACCGGTCTGGTCGATCGCAACGGCCACTATCCCAGCCAGCTTTCCGGGGGGGAACGCCAGCGGGTGGCGGTGATCAGGGCCCTGGTTAACCGGCCTGGCATTGTTCTTGCCGATGAACCAACCGGGAACCTGGATGCAGAAAATGGAGCTATCCTGTTGAACCTGATCAAGCAGTTGCGCCGGGATCACGGCCAGACATTTCTCATTGCCACCCACAGTGAGACCCTGGCCGAAAAGGCGGATCGCCGTTTTTATTTACGCGAGGGAGTGATCGGCATAACACCGGAGGTTGATGAATGACCTCCTTGGAGGTAAATTTGAAACGATGCATGGGATGAAAGCAGGATGAAGGAAAATTTTTCCAGGCGGGTGCAAAATATTCTCAGGAACGCCAAGGATGAGGCCCTGCGTCTGGGACACAGCTACATCGGGTCTGAGCATTTGCTGTTGGGTATCATTAAAGAGGGCAGTGGTCCGGCACATGAAATTCTGACAGGTCTAGCCGGCGACATTCAGGATCTTCAGACCGAGATTGAAGACATGGTGCGGTCTTCAGGCGGTACTATAACCCTGGGACACCTGCCCCATACCCGCCGCGCTGAGAGAATCCTGCGCACCACCTTCACTGAAGCGAAAAGCTTTAACGAGGATGTAGGGGACGACGTACACCTGCTCTTGGCCATCGCCAAGGAAACGGAGGGTGTGGCCAGCGAGGTTCTAATACGTTTTGGTATTGATTACGCCGCCATCAAGCAGCGCATTCTGGTCCAGCGGCAGTCTACCAGCCCAACCCGGAAAGCGGGCCGCAAACCAAAGAAGTCGACTACTCCAACCCTGGATCATTTCAGTCGGGACATCACTCAGTTGGCCTCGGATTCGGTATTAGACCCGGTTATCGGTCGCGAGCAGGAGATCCAGCGGGTGGCCCAGATTCTGGCCCGGCGCAAGAAGAACAACCCGGTATTAATCGGCGAGCCCGGCGTGGGGAAGACGGCTATTGTAGAGGGGCTGGCCGCGAGAATAATGACCCGCCAGGTGCCCCGGGTGCTGTTCGGCCAGCGAGTGTTAGCCCTGGACCTGGGCGGCTTGGTGGCCGGCACAAAATATCGTGGGCAGTTTGAAGAGCGGCTCAAAGCCCTGATGCACGAGCTTGAAAACGCCCAGAACGTTATCCTGTTCATTGATGAGTTGCACACTATTGTAGGCGCCGGCAGTGCCAGCGGATCCCTGGATGCGGCCAATATGTTCAAACCGGCGCTCTCCCGCGGGGAGATCCAGATCATTGGTGCTACTACTCTGGACGAGTACCGCCGTCACGTGGAAAAAGACGGAGCCCTGGAGCGACGCTTCCAGAAGGTGATGGTGTCCCCGCCCGGCGTGGAAGACTGTCTGCACATCCTTCAGGGGCTGAAAGAAAGATACGAGATTCACCACCATGTCAGGTATACCGATGATGCCATCAACGGGTGCGTGGAGCTGAGTAACCGCTATATTACCGACAAGTTCATGCCGGACAAGGCCATCGATGTAATGGATGAAGCCGGGGCGAGGGTCCACATCAATAACCTCGTAGTACCCCAGGAGCTGGTTGATCTGGAAAAGGAAGTGGAGGAAGTCCGCCACGAGAAGGAACAGGTTGTCAGCCGGCAGGACTTCGAGCAGGCGGCCAGGCTGCGGGATAAGGAACGGCGCCTCATTGAGAAAGTGGAGCACCAGCAGCGCCAGTGGGAAGAGGGAGAGACCCAGGAATGGCCGGAAGTCAGCGAGGATGACGTCGCTGACACCGTGGCCATGATGACGGGCATTCCCGTCAACAAGGTGGCTGAGAAGGAGTTGGATAAGATCCTGCATCTGGAAGACGTCCTCCGGAAGTACGTCATCGGGCAGGATGAGGCCCTCGCGACCCTCAGCCGGGCTATTCAACGGGCCCGCACCGGACTGAAAGACCCCCGGCACCCCATAGGTTCCTTCATGTTCCTCGGGCCCACCGGTGTGGGTAAGACCGAGTTGGCCCGGGTTCTGGCCCAGCATCTGTTCAACCACGATGAGGCTTTGATCAAGCTGGACATGTCGGAGTACATGGAGCGGTTCAACGTCTCCCGGCTGGTAGGAGCGCCTCCGGGATATGTGGGCTATGAGGAAGGCGGCGAGCTCACCGAGCGGGTCCGGCGCAATCCCTTTGCCGTAGTCCTGTTCGATGAGATTGAGAAGGCCCACCCTGATGTATTTAATATTCTGCTGCAGATTTTCGATGAAGGCACCCTTACCGACAGCCTCGGCCGCCGCGTGGATTTCCGCAACACGGTCATCATCATGACCTCCAATCTGGGGACCAGGGGTCTCGAGAGCGGCGGGTATGGCTTCGGCCAGACTTCTGAGCCGAACGACGAGAAGATCTCCGCCGACATCCTGGCAGAGGTTAAGCGCCTGTTCAATCCGGAATTTCTCAACCGACTCGATGAGACTGTCGTTTTCAATTCCCTGACCAGGAAACATCTCCTCCAGATCGTGGATCTGCAGCTGCGCGACCTTAAGAACAACCTGGCCAGCAAGCATGTGACGTACAGCATCACTAAGGCGGTCAAGGAGCGGATTATCGAGGAAGGGTACAGCAAATCGTTCGGTGCCCGACCCATGCGCCGGGTGATACAGGATTGGGTTGAGAATGTTATTGCCGAGAAGTTCCTCAGGAGGGAATTCGCCGAGGGCGGTCATATCAACATCAGCGTCCGGGGCAAGAAGCTCTTTTTCGCCCAGAAAGTTACCGACACTAAAGATTCCGACGTTTCCCTGGCGGAGGAAGCTGACTGAGATCCTTTCCGCCCTTCATCAGACGCCAAACACGCCATATTTACTCATTTCCACTGACAATTGTGCCATTTGGTCATAGTTTTTAGCCCGGCACCATTCTTGTACCCAAGTAATCTGAGCATTCAATAAGGAGGTTTGAAATGGGAAAAATTATCGGCATCGATCTGGGGACGACCAATTCCTGCGTGTCAGTTATGGAGGGAGGTTCCTCGAAGGTTATCCAGAATTCCGAGGGGGGGCGGACCACTCCCTCAATGGTGGCCTTTTCCAAGAATGGTGACCGGTTGGTGGGTCAACCGGCAAAGCGGCAGGCAGTAACCAATCCACAGAACACGGTATATTCCATCAAGCGGTTCATGGGCCGGCTGTATAAGGAGGTGGGTCAGGAAATCGGGGAGGTGCCCTTTAAGGTTGCGCAGGGCTCGAAAGGGGAGGTCCTCGTGAAGATAGGCGATAAGAAATATACACCCCCTGAAATCAGCGCCATGATTCTCCAGAAGCTCAAGCAGACCGCTGAAGCCTACCTGGGGACCAAGGTAACCGATGCCGTCATTACCACCCCGGCCTACTTTAATGATTCCCAGCGGCAGGCCACCAAGGATGCCGGTAAGATCGCCGGGCTGAACGTGCGGCGCATCATCAACGAGCCCACCGCCGCTGCCTTGGCGTACGGCCTGGAAAAGAAGAAGGACGAAAAAATCGCTGTCTTTGATTTCGGCGGCGGGACCTTTGATATTTCCATCCTGGATCTGGGTGATGGTGTTTTCGAGGTTAAGTCCACCAACGGCGATACGCACCTTGGCGGTGACGATATTGATCAGATTATCATTGACTGGATGGCTGACGAGTTCAAGAAGGAGGAGGGGATCAATCTTCGGGATGATCCCATGGCACTGCAGCGTCTGAAGGAAGGCGCTGAGAAGGCCAAGATGGAGCTCTCCAGCGCTATTCAGACCGACGTCAACCTGCCATTCATCACGGCCGACGCCGCCGGGCCCAAGCACCTGAATATACAGATCACCCGGGCAAAGTTTGAAAACCTGACGTCGGGGCTGTTCGAGCGGCTGAAAGAGCCCTGCTTACAGGCCCTGAAAGATGCCCGTCTCAAGCCGGCGGACATCGATGAGGTCATTCTGGTGGGCGGGAGTACGAGGATTCCCAAGGTACAGCAGATTGTCAAGAATATTTTCGACAAAGAAGCCCACAAAGGCGTTAACCCCGATGAAGTGGTGGCCGTGGGCGCTGCCATTCAGGGCGGTGTTCTGGGCGGCGAGGTGGAAGATGTCCTCCTGCTGGATGTGACTCCGCTGTCCATGGGCATCGAGACCCTGGGTGGTGTCATGACCAGGCTTATCGAGGCCAATACCACTATTCCGACCAAGAAGAGCCAGATCTTTTCAACCGCCTCTGACAACCAGCCCTCGGTGGAGATCCACGTTCTCCAGGGTGAACGGCAGATGGCTATCGACAGCAAGACCATCGGGCGTTTCCACCTGGACGGCTTTCCCCCGGCGCCCAGGGGTATCCCGCAGATTGAGGTCTCCTTCGACATTGACGCTAACGGCATCCTGCACGTCGCGGCCAAAGATAAGGCGACCGGCAAGGAACAGAGCATCCGGATCGAGGCCTCCAGCGTTCTTACCGAAGAGGAGATCGAACGTATGCGCCGGGATGCGCAGGTACACGATGAAGAGGATAAGAAAAAGCGGGAAGAAGTAGAGCTGCACAACAGCGCGGATCAGCTGATCTACCAGACGGAAAAGCAGGTCAAGGAGTTCGGGGATAAGCTGTCCGACAGCGACAAAACACGCCTGGAAAAGGAGGTGGAGCAGCTCAAGCAGGCCAACGCCGGTTCTAATACCAAGGACATCCAGGATGCCATCGACGGCGTCAACCGGGTCTGGTCCGACCTGGCTACGAAAATGTATGCTGAGACCAAGACCGGCGAGGAAGGTAAGCCCCAGGAGGAAACGGAGTCCAAGTCCGCCGGCAAGGGGGATGATGGCGAGATCGAGGATGCTGATTTCGAAGTAGTAGATGACAAGAAGTAGATTCCCGAAGGCACCGGAAAACACTGGACGGGCGGTTTAATATCGCCCGTTCTGTTTTCATTAAGCGGTTTGCGGTTGTATATTTCAGATGGATTAGATATACAAACCTATGAAGTGGTGGCGTAAAATTATCCGTTCCTTCGTGAAAGCACTGTTGCTGTTGCTGGTGGCGGCTTTCACGGTGGTGTTATTTTTCCCCGGCCTTTTCACCAGGTACCTCCAGTCGTACGCAAACCATAAGTACCTGAATCCAATAGGCTTACGTGTTTCTTACAATGGATTCGTAGGAGATTTATTCAGCTCTTTCCAATTTCAGGAGATCACTGTTACGGCCAGGGATGGCACCTTTACTTTGAGGGCGGAAGACGCCCGCATGAATATTGACTTTCTCCGGTTTCTGAGACGGGACCTATTCTTTGATGAGGTTTCCATAAGCAGGCTCCGCCTGGACCTGCCATCGGCGGATTCCTCCGGCACGATGGACAGACTGGAGACGGATCGCCTGCCCTGGGTATCCATTCAGGAATTCAACGTTAAGGATGCTACCGTCACCCAGGGTGATACCGATTTCTGGTTTCAGGCTTCCGGCAACCTGGATATGACCGATGTCATCACCCTGGAAAACGCCCGCATTGACCTGGCTTATCCCCAGCTGCCTGATACGCTGTACATGGCTGCCAAACGCTTCGCTTTTGACGGACGGCGGATTGCCATTATCTCCGGGGACCTGAGCTATCAGGGAAATAGAGCGGTCATTGATGGCAGCGTCCAGGTTATCCCGGCGGTTGATCTGGACCTTCAGGTCAAGTCTGATCAGTTTCTGCGTCCTGCGTCGCTCCCCGGATGGCTCGACTGTCAGTCCGTCGAAGGGCACCTGCGTGGGAACCTCAAATCGCTGGAATGTCGGTTATCAATGGCACTGTATTCTCAAGACAGCCCCCTCGATCAGGCAGAGATAGATTTCAAAGTAACTGGAAAAGCAATTCATCTTAATCACGGTCTTTTTGTTAAAGGATCGCAACATATTGAGGCTCGCGGTGAGGTGGATCTGGGGGGAAATTTATCTCTGGACGTATCGTTTCTCGATGCCCGGCTGAGCGACTTCCTTCCCGGCGTTCCGGAACTCAGACTGGATGGCACCGCAGGCCTGCAGGTCAACTGGCATGGGGAGGAGATCGACTCTCTGCAACTGACTCTGGCCCTTGACCAGCTGATGTACCGGGATCACGTCCTGCGCGATATTCACGGCGGGGTAGCTATGGACAGTGGGGTATGGTCTATCACCGACACAACTCACCTGCAGTTTGCCGGCAGTAATATCTCCAGACCGAGGCACTGGACAACCTGCTGGATTCTCTCGGTTTTATTCCCATTGAGGGTCGGGCCAATGGCCAGCTTTGGGCCAGTGGTTCCTGGAACGATCCCTCCCTAACGGGTGCGGTGATGCTCAACGGTACCGGATACGGTGAGGTGACGGCTGGCCAGGCATTCATCCAGTTTATTCTGGACAGCGTCATGACCCGGCCCCGTGGTCGTTTATATGCCTCCATGGGGGATCTGAACATCTTAGGGATACCGGCGGAAGGTGGAGAAGCGGAGTTTATATTCGAGGAAGATACCGTCTTTGCCAGTATCCTGCGAATATACCAGGGACACGAAAAACTGGATACCCGGGGGTACCTTACGCTTTCCGATACGGTGCACGCGGTTCTGGATACTGTCACCGCCTGGCGTAATACGGAAGTACTGGCTGGTGGCCGGGTCCTTGCCAGGCGAGTTGGGGAGAGGTTCGAAATCTCACCGTTCGTCCTGAGGGTTGCCGGCGGGCAGATTGCGCTCACCGGCAGCTGGATCGATCCCGGCAACTTAGCGATACAAACTAGTTGTGAAAGGGTTGATCTCGAACGCCTGCTGCGGTTTCTGGGGAGGCCGCCCAAGCTGCGCGGGGTAGTAGATGCCAGCGTCAGTCTGAGCATGCAGGACAGCCGTCTGGCTCTAACCGGAACGGTGGTTGCCACCGATGGTGAATTCGGCCAGATACCTTTCACCCGGCTGAGCTCCGAATTTGTCCTGGAGGACAACCGGCTGGCCTTCAGACAGTTGGACTGGCTGCATCAGGATGGGAAGGCGGCGGTGGTCGGCGAACTGATCTATGCCAGGGATGATTCCCGCTTTGGCGGTCTGGGAGCCCTGGATTCGCTGGATCTCCAGGGCCGTCTGGCTGATTTCCAGTTTCATGATCTCCAGCCCTTTTTACCTTGGAAATTAGAGACATATGGTCGGACAACGGGAACTTTCACCGCCCGGGGTCAGGCCGACGATCCGGTTTACGTGGCGGCTCTGAGTATCGCAGATCCCAGGTTTGACCGGGCTGCCGGTGAACTGCTTACCGGCCGCCTGAAATATGAGCGGAAGCGAGTGCAGTTCAGCGACCTGACGCTCAAGACCGCTACCGGTTCATATTCCGGTGGCGGCACGCTGCCGGCGGACTTGAGTCCCACAACCGGCGCGCTGAATGTGATCGGTGATGCACCCGTGGACCTGGCCTTTTCCGGCACCACAACCCAGCTCGATTTTCTCACACCGTATTTCGAAGATGTAGACTCATTGAATGGCGAGTACGAGATCGAACTGAATTTCTCAGGGACCTTCAGGCAGTTGATCCGCAACGGGAAGCTGACCGCCAGAAACGGCAAGGTTGAGCTGTTCGTCATGGAGAATCCCATTGTAGGGGTGGAAGGTGAGCTGGTCCTGGTGGACAACCTGCTGATAGTAGAGCGTCTGGAAGGCCACACTCCATATGGCAGGCGGTGGGGCAAGGATAACTCTCGTCTAACCGTGTCAGGTACTATGGATATGACCAGATTCTTCAAACCCTGGTTCGATCTGCAGATTAGTGGTGAACACGCCTACTTTTCTCGACCGTTAGGGGAGATCGAGGCGGTGGGGTCTCCCGCACTCACGGTAACAGGGAGGGATACAGTATACTTCCGGGGCGAGTTTGTTCCCGATCCTGATCAGGCGTTTCTCCGCATGGACTTTACCGGCTCCGAGAGTTATGTCCTTAAAAAGACCGATGAGGGCACAATTCTGGTTTACGACATCCATATTCCCCTGTACTCCGGTGCCACTATCGAGAACAACGATGTAAATGCGGAGGTTGAGGGTGAGATCACCCTTACAAAGGTGGGATCGGGAAACTTTCGCTATGCGGGGACTATTGATATTATGAGCGGCAGATTCGTCTATTACGGGTACGATTTCGTTTTTGATGAGGGATCGGTGACACTGGAACCCTCCACTCTGAATCCCCGGTTTTATATCCGGGCTACAACGCAGGTTGATATGCCCCGGTCCGGTGCTCCCGCTATCCCGGAAGAGGGGCCGGTGGATGTAACCCTGGTGCTGACAGGGACTTTGGAAGTTCCGCAAGTGTCATTTGAGTCATCGGCTCTCTATAGTGAGAGCGATTTTCTCCAGCTTTTCGCGCTGGGGCAAAGTCTGGAAGAGGGAGTAGATCCTGCCGTAACGGCCGGGTTGAGCCTTACGAATATTGTCCTGAGACGGATAGAGGATGAGGCCCGCCAGGTCCCGGGTCTCGATCGCTTCCAGATTCAGACCGCCAGCCCCCGTACTGTTCTTACAGACATGGAAGCGGTTCGGGTTCATATCGGCAAGCGGTTGGGATCCAAGGTGTATATGGGCCTGCGAGCTGATCCGACTCTGAGCTACACCCAGGCTCAGATTGCGTTCCGTATCAACCGAAACATGTCACTGGTGGGCTCGGTTGATGAGAACGGCCTGTACCAGATCAAGTACAGGCTCAGATTCCGTTATTAATCATCGGGGCTGTTTTCTTTTAATGGTTCCTACGTCTCGGGCAGTCATTTTTTCCCTGTCCATTCTTGTTTATATGGTTCCTCTGGCCGGCCAGCCACCCAACCTCCCGATTGCAAGCATTACCATCGGCCCTTCCGACAGCCTGACCTTTGAGCCCAGCGAGCTGACCAACCTGATGAGATTGAAGGCCCCCCGATTGCTGTCTGGAGGTACACCCTTCAGCCGCCGGGCGCTGAGAGTCGATGCTATTACTATCGAGAATTTTTATTTCAGCCATGGCTACCTGGAAGCCAGGGTAGATGAGTCTTTCACCGCTACTTCTGATGGACGGGTGGATGTGTTTCTCAGGATAACTGAGGGGCGGCAGTTAATACTGTCGGAGATTTCTCTGACGGGGAACCGTCTCCTGACCAGAGAAGAGATCATCCAGTTCCTGGGCATACGGATGGGGGAGCCGTATAACCCGGTGGGTATCCGGAGCCGCCTGGAGGCGTTGCGGCACCATTATCAGGATCAGGGCAAGCTTACCATCGACATCCTCGAAGAAATCGAGGTAAACGATAATGTTCACCTGCGCCTCACAATTTCCGAGGGTCTTACTTATCTGATCGGTAACGTAATAGTATCAGGTTGTAAGCAGATTCCGGAGTGGTATGTGACCCGCGAGTTGTTGTTTCACCGCAGGGATGTTTTAAGTCGGAGCAAGCTCCTTTCGAGCCAGCAACGCATATTCGAGTCGGGCCTGTTCAGCTCCGTTGAAATAACACCACTGGTGAAGGAGGGGGAACCGGGAATAGCTGACATCGAGGTACGTGTACGCGAGTTGGGGCGGGGCAGCTTTGATTTTGGTGCGGGTTTCAGTCAGAAGGAAGCAGCAGGAGGGGGAGAACCCAACACGGCCCTGAGCAGTACGTTTCAGTGGTGGCATTCCAGACTGCTGAAAACGAGTCTCCGAACGGGCATTACCCTGGAAGGCAACCTGATCTGGGAGCGTTGGTGGCCGCCCGACTTTCTGGCCGCCTGGGATATTATCTCCCCCTGGACTATGGGAATCCGGCTGCCCTCATCGGTGAGGCTATACTCCGATTACCGCACGGTCCCCGAGATTGTCTGGCGCCGGGGTGTGGATCTCTCTCTGCTTCCCAAACGGACTCAGCGACACCAGCCGCGCGGCTCCATCGGATGGGTTTTAATTACCGCTGCCGACCCTGACTCAATTGCCGCCGGGGCTGGGCAGAGTTTTGCAGCCGGGGCCGAGCGGGGTTTCAGGTTGGAATACCTGTTCCAGGGGGTGGATAACCTGTTAGACCCTCACCGTGGTACCATCTTCCAGGTCAAATATTCCCGCCAGCGCACATTTCTGCCGGGTGAACCGCTCTACCACCTGGCGGAACTGGATATCCGGCGCTACCATACCCTGTCTCAGAATGCGGTATTCGCATATCGCTTTAAGGCGGGATACCTGATAACAGTCCCCTCCGGTATCAGATTAAGACGCTACCACCTCTTTGATCTGGGCGGCAGCACGTCTCTGAGAGGCTGGGCCAACCCCGGCAGCTTCTCCGAAGAGGGCGGGATGGCGAAGTGGCTGGTGAATATGGAGTTGCGCGTTCCCCTCATCTGGATTCTAGGTGCCGAGTTCTTCGCAGATGTTGGTGGGCTGAAGGCTTTCCGGGGGCCGGATGACCAAACTCTCGAGTGGATCAGGAACTGGGATGCCGGGGCCGGGCTGCTGATTACAACACCCCTGGGTCCTATCAGGGTTGATTTTGCCTTTCCTGGAGGGGACTTGTCCTTGAAACCCACCCTCCAGGCTGCCTTCCTGTACACCTTCTGACTGGTGCCGGTGGTGGCCCCGGGTCTGATCGGTTGAGGGGCATACTTCGGTTGTGGCAGGAGCGCAAATTTTCTTTAAATGGCGGCCAAACACATACTGGAAACGTGAAATTGGAACTACACTGCCGGGATATAAGTAAAACAACCTTGGAATTGCATCTTGAAGCCCTGCAAAGATCGGGTATAAATTTTCACCCCCATGAAAGCTGTTAATCAACCAGTATAGGAGTATAGTTGTATGCGTCCATCAACGCGAAGCATTTGCCTGTCATTACTGCTGCTTTTTGTCGCCTGTGGCGTAAGGCAGACGGCCGAGGAGCTGTGGAGCTCCTCCAGGCGGGAAGCGCAGGCTAGGCGGTATCATAAAGCCGTTAAGGTCCTTGAAAAACTAGTGTCTGCCTATCCTGAACACGCTCTCGCGCCCCGGGCCCAGTTCCAGATTGGGGATATTTATCTAAAATATATGGATGACCTTCAAAGCTCTATTGCCGCATACCAGGAAACTACTGCCCGTTATCCTGAAACTGGTGAGGCGGCGAATGCCCTTTTCATGGTCGGCTTTGTGTATGCCAATCACATTGGGGAATATGTTGCCGCCAGAGATGCCTATGTGGATTTCCTGAACCGGTATCCAAACCACGAATTGGTCCCTTCGGTGATATTTGAGCTGGAGAACCTTGGCAAATTACCCGACGAGATTGACGCCATAAAAGGTGCGATCAATGCCAGCTGAAGCCTCCGGGTCTATGACCCGGTACAGCCCTGATCTCCAAGCCCTCACCGACCGCATCGCCGGCGAATCGGAGTACGTTAGCAGCCTCCGGGAGGGAATCGGCCAGGTCATTGTCGGACAGTATGACCTCATCCAGAAGCTGCTTATCGCCATGCTTTCCAAGGGGCATGTGCTGCTGGAAGGAGTGCCCGGTCTGGCGAAAACCCTCACGGTAAGCACCCTGTCAAGTCTCGTACAGACCAAGTTCCAGCGCATCCAGTTCACGCCGGACCTGCTGCCCGCAGACCTGATCGGTACCTTGATCTACAATCCCAAGGAGGGGACGTTCGAGACCAAGAAGGGGCCCATTTTTACCAATATTGTACTGGCCGACGAGATCAACCGCTCGCCCGCCAAGGTACAGAGCGCCCTGTTGGAAGCCATGCAGGAGAGCCAGGTAACCATCGGCACCCACACCTATCACCTGCCCCAGCCCTTTATGGTGATGGCCACCCAGAATCCCATCGAGCAGGAGGGGACCTACCCTTTGCCTGAAGCCCAGGTAGACCGCTTTATGTTCAAACTCCTGGTGGACTACCCTTCCAATCACGAGGAACTGCTGATCCTTCAGCGCATGGCCCACACGAACAACCTTCCGAAACTCAAACCGGTGGTTAACGCCAAGCAGATCCTCAGAAGCCGGGAGGTAGTGAACGACATTTACCTGGCGGAGAATATTCAGCAGTATATCGTTGACCTGGTGACCGCCACCCGCAACCCGGAACAGTTCGGCCTCACTGACCTGAAAGGATTGATCGCTTACGGAGCCTCACCGCGCGCTACGATCTATATCGCCATCACTTCCCGGGCCCGAGCCTTCCTGAACCACCGGGGTTACGTTATCCTGGATGATGTGCGGGATGTGGCCCGCCCCGCGCTGCGCCACCGAATTCTGCTGACGTACGAGGCGGAGGCGGAGAACGTGACCTCCGAAGAGATCATCGACCGCCTGTTCGATACGATTCCTACCCCTTGAGCCGCTTCCCAACATGCCCTTGAGGTCTTGACATGATACCCAGGGAAATTCTGGAGAAGGTCCGTTACATTGAGATTCAGACCAGGCACCTGGTCAACGATATCTTCGGCGGTGAGTATCATTCGGTGTTCAAGGGACAGGGGATGGAGTTTGCCGAAGTGCGGGAATATCTGCCCGGTGACGACATCCGCACCATCGACTGGAACGTGACCGCCCGGTTCGGCAAGCCGTTTGTCAAGCGCTTCGATGAGGAGCGGGAACTGACTGTCATGCTGGCCGTGGACGGCAGCGGCTCGTCCGTATACGGCACCGGCCCCGTATTGAAGAGCGATATTGCCATCGAGATCGCCGCTGTGCTGGCCTTCAGCGCTATCAAGAACAGCGACAAGGTGGGGCTGGTTATCTTCAGCGACAAGGTGGAGAAGTTCATCCCTCCCAAAAAGGGCAAGGGCCACGTGCTGCGCGTGATCCGGGATCTGCTCTACCACGAGCCAGTAGGCCGCCGGACCAGCCTGGATGTTGCCCTGGAGTACCTGTTGCGGGTGTTGAAGCGGCGCAGCGTAATCTTCCTGCTGTCCGATTTTCTCGATGAAGGTTTCGATGTCCCCCTCAAGCTGGTGAGCCGCAAGCACGACCTGATCCTTCTCTGCCTTGAGGACCCTTCCGAGCAGAGCCTGCCTAACCTGGGACTGGTTAAGTGGTATGACCCCGAGACGGGGGAGGAAGCCTGGCTGGACACGTCCTCAAAAGCGGTCCGGGAGCAGTTTACCCGGCGGGTTGAGGAGCGACGGGACGCCTTCCAGAACTTCTGCCGCCGCCATAGCATCGACCTTATCTCGATCAATACCCACGCCAGCTACGTGCAGCCCCTTATGAAATACTTTACTACCAGGGCGACCCGCCATTGAGATACTAT
>CAZQOY010000017.1:0-7846 GCA_964595095.1 uncultured bacterium
GCAGGATTACATCTAAGAATCGGAAAAGTGTGTCCAAACTATGGGGTCCACCTCTGAACATGATGTCTTCCAGATAATTCTGGCGGGCAAGGGCGGGACTGCTTTGCCTGTGCCGCTGAGTGTGCTTTCCAAACTGGAATTCAACAGAACATGACAGAAAAAGAATTCTATCAACTCCTGCAGGAGCAATACAGGATTATCTCAAGGGCAGTCCCTAAATTAGTCATTGGTGCAATACCAGGTGTCGGCGCTATCATCCCAAAGTTACTAGGCGTTGTGGTTGGTGCTTCTGCAGGACCCGAAGATCCCTCGAAAAAAATAGAAGACTTAGCCTCAACTACCGAATCCAGTATGAGGATAGTCGAAGGATCTCTCAAAGCATTCCTCGATGCAAATGTGGGTTCTAGTGAATTGAAGGCAACTCATTGGGCCGGGCTTCTGAATGATTACTATGATGTCGCTGACCAGATCGTTCGAATTACTGTGGATGTTCATATTAAGCGCATGCCCTCGTCAAGAAAAAGTAAGAAGCGGACTATAAATAATCGACGCATCGCCAAGGAGATTGAGGATTCGGCTAGTAGAGGCAAAAGAATTGCGGCTGAAGTATTACTTCTAGACAGCCGCTTACAGATCCGGCCCAGATCGACGCGGTATCCCAGAACATGGAATGCCGTCCTGGAGGGCGAGAATTATTCCGTGGATGCAGTGCTGAATTCCCGTTATTACTTCTTCCTTGCAGTCCTATGCCATGAGCGCATCCATAGTATAGATCCCATTATCAAGCGAGGTTTCCCATTAGAGAAATCAGCGATTGAAGCGATGCCTAAAAAAATCAAGGAGAAACTCAGCCAGGAAGAAAGTTTCGCCTGGGTAGGAGACTCCCGGGTGGTTGGCCCGAATGTTTCACTGGCTACTGATCAATCCAAGATGAAATCAGCAGTCAATAAAAAGATAGGCGCAGAACTCATTGTCTACGATGAGCCTTATTACCTTCTCTATCCTGTTTTGAAATCTGACAATATCGACTTGCCGGACATGACCTAGCTCGCTTCCCAAATATTCCGCTAGGAATATTCCAACAGATTCCATTCGTCGTCTCTACGATTAATCCTAGATAAACTCTCCCAGGTTAACCACCTGGGCTTTTTCTTAGCCCATAATTGACAAACCAGCTGGTTCAACCAGCAACCAGCCGGGGGCCCTCGGCACAACAACAGGAGACAATCCATGTTGTGCCAAGAATGTTCTTTGAAAAACGAGTGCGAAAGAACGTGTGCGGATGTTGAGGCTTATCTCAAGTCCAAGCGCAACTACAAGACAACCTATACTGGTAAGGAAGTGAGCCTTTGGGCTTTCCCGGAAGGCGCTTCGGAGTTCTGGAGCCAAAGCCGTGATCCCTTCGTGAGTACAAAGTTTCTCAGGAAGGAGTACTATGCTTTGATACCGGCGATTAGGGAATTGCTTCCCAACCTGGGTATTACCGATAGGCAGCGCGAGATCATTGATCTCTATTTGAACAATGGTCTTAGCATGGCCGCGGTTGGCAGGCGGTTAGGTATCTCTCAGCAGGCTGTTAGTTTTGCAATCTTTGGGCACCCAGTACAAGGGGGTGGCATTGTGCGGAAGGTTAAAAAGGCCATTGCTACCGACGAGAGATTCGAAAACTACTTGTAGACCCACAAGGTGCGAAGGCATGGCCAGTTCAATGACATTGCAGTGCTTATCTGAATCATGCCTGTTGAACTGGCCGCGGATTTAGATAGCACGCTCACGTAAAAAGATGAGGTGTTCACATGAGTGACACGCTGAATCGGAACGAGGAAAGCCAGGCGCAGGTAACTGCGGTGGCACCTCACAATCAGTTAACCCAGCCAGTAGGCGCAGTTGATGATAGTCATCGCCAGGGTGACCAAGGGCAATCCGGTGGTTCTTCTAAGCAGAGAAGTCCCTGGGACATGTTCCTAGCCCAACTGCGTGGCGTCAGGCTCGTAAAAAGTGCAAAGAAGTTGCGCGACTTACGGGATAGGACGAAAGCGTGGTACCCAGTCATCGACGGTGAGCGTCAGGCTATCCAGGCAAAGTTGGATACCGCGACCGACCCGCTTGATCAGGCTGCTCTTAAAGAGGAGCTGGAAACAACCAACGCGAAGGTTGGCAAGCTGGACAATGGCCTAGCTGAAATCAACAAACGAGCGAAAGCTCTTGTTGGTGACGCATAAGCCTAGCTGGCAACAACGGAAGGGGCGGCTGCTTAGTGTGGCCGCCCTTTCCCCCCTTTTCTCAAGATGAAAACGATCAATAAAAAGGAGGAACAGCAGTGAAACTTCTAAAACATCGAGACTCACACTCTCAAAGAACAGGCCAGATTGCCTTGCCCAAGGACCTAGAGAGCAAAGCAACCGAGGACACCGATAACCCCAATGTGAATGAAGCAGATTAATTCGGTATAAGACCCATGGAAACCCTCTTCACAAAGAAGGAAGTCGCGGCCTACTTGAAGGTATCTGAGCGTACCGTGGATCGGTTGATTCAGGAACTCGGGCTCAGAATTTACAAGGTAGGCCGGGCTATCCGTATTCCGGAGTCCTCCATAATGCAGATGCTGGACCGTGAGGGTTTGACCATGACTGAACTGAATAAATCTGTATCGCAACTCTACGAGGATTAACCTATGGCCACGATACGACCATTAAAGCGGAAGAAGGGGGAGGCGTACTTGATCAGTTTCACCCACCCCAAAATCAGGAAGTACGTCAGGAAGGTTGTCTACTGCTCTCTGAGTGAGGCGAAAAAAATCCTGAAGCGGATAGAATCAGATATCGCCTTCGGCCAGTTCAATATCGATGTGGTGCCGTCGGTACAAACAAAATGGACTGAACTGGTGAAGAGATATCTCTCAAAATCAAGGCGGAATAAATCCCCCAAGACTACTAGTCGCGAGCAGACGGCCCTTAGTGCCTTTTCCAAGTACCTGAACTCCAACATTCCCATCGCAGAGATTCAACCAGAAACAATCGAACAGTTCAAGGCTTCCAGGCTATCGGCTGGGCTTAGCCCTGCAACGGTATCTATTGAGTTGCGCATCCTGAAAACCGTCTTCAATCAGGCTGTTCAATGGGATCTGCTGGGTAAAAGCCCCGTCCGGGGAATTGCATTACCAAAGGTAACTGACACAACAGTGCGTTTCCTTCGGGAAGATGAGATATCTGCTCTATTGAGCACAATTGAAAACTCTGGCGAACTGAAATTTCACCGGCTTGTGCTTGCCTACCTGTATACTGGGGCTCGCAGGTCAGAGTTATTGCCGCCCCGGTTCGGTTGGGAGAATGTTGACTTCCATGAGCGGATGATCACCATCGACGGGAAGGGCGGCAAGAGGCGCACCATCCATATTAATGATGCCCTCCTGCAAATTTTGACCGAGATCAAGGCTGAAGGGAACAGCGTCCCCTTCGATCTTAAACCTGACCATGTGACCCACAAGATCCAGGGATTCCTTCAGCAATCAGGTATTGCCAATGCAAACGTGCACGCCTTACGTAAAACATTCGGAAGTACCCTGCTGCAAAGTGGACTGGCTGATCTCTACACTGTCTCTAGACTTCTCGGGCATTCCTCTATTAGGACTACCGAAAAATACTACGTTGATCTCCTGGATAAAAACCTGAGAGAGCCTGTTCAGGGTCTCGATAAAATCATCGGCTAGCCCAAAAGAAGAGTAGGTGTCCATTGCGGGCACCTATTTTTTTACCTAAACTCCTCTAACTCAGCGCAACCGTCGAAAAGTGGAAAAAACGATGCAATGAGAATGCAATTTTCCTGACAATTGCTGACCGCTCTCGTCGAGACCTGTCCATTACTGTCAGGAATAAAAATGGACTCAGGAGTTTTCCTAAGTCCTTGTTTATTATCGCGGGACCGACCGGACTCGAACCGGCGACCTCCGGCTTGACAGGCCGGCGTTCTAACCAAACTGAACTACGGTCCCTTTATTTTAAAATTTAACGCCTTTCTACATTAATAACCATGTGTATGATTTCGTTGGCGAGGGGCGCTTGCTGTAAGGAACAAAGCCCGTGATTATCACCGCCATGGGCTATTGTTACTTTTTTAGGTGCTTCCGGTTTTTGTAAACAATGGCCAGGGGAATGATTACCAAGTACCCAATGATCAGCATGATCGGAGCCAGGGTGAGAGCCTGGAAACTGTTGGTAGTACCCAGGGCCATGATAATGTAAGCCAGGATGATGATTATTATCCCGGCCAGAAAGATACGGTAATTGGCAGGGGTGAAGTCCCAATCACCGAATATGGGTGATGAAGCTTGTTTTCGGTCTTTGACCATAATCAGTGCTAAATTACGAGTGGCACTCTGGTGCAGTCAAGTAAGGCCTCTTCCCGGCGCTGGAAGACTGAATGTTGGAATACCTACTGCATCCGGATTAATTTTGCAGCTCTATATGTGGTCATTTCCACTGCACATAACAAGTTTCAGGTGGGTAACGGTATTCAGTGCCGCAGGTATTTTAGCCTTTCTGGCTTTCCGCTATCTCGTACTCAGCTGGCCCGTCGCCGTGATCTTCAGGGATTCTGTATCTATTCCCGAAGGCACATCGACGTACCAGGTTGCTCGCCTGCTGAAAGAGCGGGATCTCATTCCAAACGAGAAAATATTTGTTAATGCAGTGAGATTGAAGTTCGGTACGCGGGCCATTAAGGCGGGAAATTTTCAACTGTTTAACGTCCGTCATATTGGTGATCTGGTAGATCAGATACTCCGACCTCGGGTAAGAGCGATGACCATCGCCATCCCCGAAGGCCTCATTCGCGAGCAGGTTGCCCGGTTTATCAATGCAAAGTATCTCATCGATATTGCTCACTTCCTGGCCCTGACCGAAGATGGTGGTTTCATCCGGAGCCTGGACCTCGATGTCCAATCCCTGGAAGGCTATCTGTTCCCCGATACTTACCGGATTCGTAATGGAAGCACTGAGGAGGAAATAATCGCGCTCATGGTTAGGCGCGTTAATCAGGCGCTTAACGAAGAGATATCCCGGCAGGGGCTGACGGCAGGTATGAATCCCCATGAAATCCTTACAATGGCATCCATTATCGAGGGGGAGGCCCGGTATGATTCCGAGCGTGTTATTATCTCGGCGGTATACCACAACCGCCTGCGTCGCGGGATGCGCCTGCAGGCTGATCCAACCGTCCAGTATGCTATCCCTGATGGCCCCCGCCGCCTGCTTTACCGGGACTATGAGTATCCCTCTGCATATAATACCTATCTTCATATGGGTTTGCCCCCAGGCCCGGTGAATAATCCCGGACTGGCCTCAATACTGGCGGCAGTTTCCCCAGCTGATGTTAACTTTCTGTACTTTGTGGCCAACAGCCAGGGACAACATATTTTTTCCTATACACTTGATGAGCACAACGAGGTGGTCCGTGAGCTACGCCGGTAGGATCAGCATAGGCGTAATTGGGCGACGTCTGCTCAATTCACCGGGCAAAACACAGTGAATCTCAACGAACTGAATTCCGTCCAGGCTGAGGCTGTGGAGTATGTGGACTCTCCGGTTCTTATATTTGCCGGGGCGGGTAGCGGCAAGACTCGGGTACTGGCATACAAGATTGCATATCTCATCGAGGATAAAGGACTGTCACCCGACAGTATCCTGGCAGTTACCTTTACCAACAAAGCGGCCAAAGAGATGCGCAATCGGGTTGAGACCCTCCTTGACCAGCGGGAAAAGGACCGGGGTAGGGCGGCTATGGCTGATCAGACACTCCACCCGGGTGGCAACGTCTACGTGGGAACGTTCCACTCTATCTGTGCCCGTATTCTGCGGCGGGAGATCCAGCGCCTGGATTACCGACAGGATTTTGTCATCTATGACAAGGATGATCAGCTCCGCCTGTTAAAACAGGTCCTGGAGTGGAACGATTATGACCTCGACCTCTATCCGCCCCAGATTTTCCAAGCTCGCATCAGCCGCGCCAAGAACCATATGCTTACCCCGGATCAACTGACCGATCAGACCGGAGGCATCGAGTCTGATGTCCTGGCGGCCGTATACCGGGATTACCAGCAGGGTCTGAAGGAAAACAATGCCTTGGATTTCGACGATCTACTCCTGCTGCCGCTCACCCTTTTCGAGAAACACCCCCGGGTGCTGGGTCGCTACCGGAAGCAGTTCAAGTATATCCTGGTGGATGAATATCAGGACACCAACAGGGCGCAATTCGAATTTGTCCGGCACCTGGCGGAGAAACACCGGCAGATTTGTGTCGTGGGAGATGACGACCAGTCCATCTACACCTGGCGCGGCGCTGATATTACCAATATCCTCAACTTTACCGAGGTATTCCAGGACGCCAAGGTCTTCAAACTGGAACAGAATTATCGCTCGACAGATGTAATTCTTAAGGCCGCCGGCACGGTGGTGGCTCGCAACCAGAGCCGGGCTCCCAAAACGCTCTGGACTGAACGAGAGGGTGGAGAACCAATCCACATCTATCCAGCAGTGGATGAACGTGATGAGGCGGAATATATTTACCACCGCATACAACATGAGGTGCTGGTGGAGAAACGGCGTTTCAGGGACATGGTAATCCTGTATCGTACTAATGCCCAGAGCCGGGCACTGGAAGAAGCTCTCCGACGCAGAACCATGGCCTATGTAATCGTCGGAGGGACTAAGTTCTATGATCGGAAAGAGGTGAAGGATGTTCTGGCCTATCTGCGGCTGCTGGTCAATCCCTCCGACTCGGTAAGCCTGGAACGGATCATCAACTTCCCACCGCGGGCCATCGGCGATACCTCAATGAACCGGCTGCGGGTCTTTGCCAGGGAAAAGAATCTGGCGCTCTTCGATGCCCTGGAGCACGGTGTGAAGGCCGGCGTTCAGCCCAAGCAGTCCCAGGCTATGAAAGCTTTCAAGGCACTTATCGAGCGATATCAGGCACTGGCGTCGAATAGGGCTTCAGAAGTGGGCGAGAGCAGTCCCATTGAGGGAGAGTATACTGATGGTAAAGGGATGCGCAGGGAAGAGAGCATTGGCATTGAAGAACTGGTGACAACTCTCCTGGAGGAAACCAGCGTTGTGCGTCACTACCGGCGAATGGAAACAGTGGATGCCCGGGAACGCCTGGACAACATTGAGGAGCTCATCCGTAGCATAGGCCAGTTCCATCAAGACCGAGAAGGGGCCACACTACGGGATTTCCTGGAAGAGGTCTCTCTGCTTACAGACATCGACCGCTGGAACGACGACACCAATGCCGTTACTCTCATGACCCTGCACAGCGCCAAGGGTTTGGAGTTTCCCGTAGTCTTCGTCACTGGGCTGGAGGAAGGTCTGTTGCCCCTTTTACGTCCTGATGAGGACGCCGACGATGATGAAGAGGAGCGGCGGCTGTTCTATGTCGGCCTTACCCGCGCCCGGGACAAAGTTTACCTATCATACGCTGCCCAGCGCCGAAGGTGGGGTAACAGCGCGGTCAATGGTGTCATGAGCCGCTTCATCCGGGAACTACCCGAGGAACTGGTGCTTTGGCCGGCGCGGCGCGAAGTGTCAGGTGCTGCGGATCGGGGTGGCCTTGCGGCCAGACCCATGATTGCTACTCGTTCAAGTAGAACCAAGACCCCCGCCGTGCAGCCCGTACTGGATGATTACGTCGTTGGTACGTGGGTAGAGCACAAGATCTTCGGCAAAGGACAGATCGACGAGCGGGAGGGTGTGGGGGACAATTTGAAGCTCACCGTGCGCTTTACCGACGGAAAAGTGAAAAAACTCGTAGCGCGGTACGCGAATCTGACGCGGCTGTAGTAAGGCGGCCC
>CAZQOY010000017.1:7946-24020 GCA_964595095.1 uncultured bacterium
GCTACTGCTACTTCTTTAACTTCTTATCGAACTCCTCAATCAGGGCCTCTGACGGCACCGTCTTACGCTGTAGCCCGGCGGCCACCTTTTCGGCCTGGCGGAAGACCCGCAGCAGGTTCAGTCCGGCCACTTTCTTCACGTCCTCATCGCTGTATCCCCGCCGGAGCAGCTCGGCCAGCAGGGCCGGGTAGGTCGACACGTCCTCCAGGCCCACCGGTGTGGCGCTGATCCCGTCAAAGTCTGAGCCGATACCCACGTGATCGATGCCCGCAACCTTCAGTACGTGGTCGATATGGTCGGCGACTACGGACAGGGGCACGGGGGGGACCGGGTGGGCTTCCCGCCAGGAAGCCATGCCGCTATCTACCGCTGCGGTATCGTGGGGGAAGAGGGCCTTCAGCCTGGCTTTTTCGGCTTCATGCGCTGCCCGGTATTGACGCGCTTCCTCTGAGACGAAGGCGGTTACAAAAGTGACCATGACGACCCCGTCATTTTTCCTGACGCGCTTGAGGACATCGTCCGGCACGTTGCGGGGGTGGTCGCAGAGCGCCCGGGCGGAGGAGTGGGAAAAGATGACCGGCGCTTTGGTAACATCCAGCACATCGTGCATGGTTGCTGGCGAGACATGGGACAGGTCCACCAGCATTCCCAGGCGGTTCATTTCCCTGATTACCTCTTCGCCGAAGTGTGTAAGACCATTGTGCTCGGGAGGTGCGGTGGCGGCATCGGCCCAGTCGGTATTGGTCGAGTGGGTGATGGTCATATTCCGGGCGCCGGCGCGGTACAGTTGCCGGAGGACAGCGAGGGAATTGTTGATGGAATGCCCTCCCTCCAGGCCGATGAGCGAGGCAATCTTGCCCTGGCCGTGAATGCGGACAATGTCATCCGCGGTGAGGGCCAGCTCCAGGTCATCGGGATAGCGCGCCACCAGCCGGTGGACTAAATCGATCTGCTCCAGGGTGGCCTGAACGGCAGCGGCCCCTTTCATGTCAGCCGGCACGTAAACCGACCAGAACTGGCCACCCACTCCGCCGGCCTGCAGGCGGGGTAGATCGGTGTGCATGGGCGGATCGAGCTGGCCGGTACCCCCGGCAAAGTCGATGGCCTCCAGGTGGTTGTTTACGCGGCTGCGGTATTGCCAGGGGGCGTCGTTGTGGCCATCGATGAGGGGCACTTCCTTCAGAATTCTCCGGGCCTTTGCCAGGAGGGCCTTGTCTGGGCTGTCAGATGACCTACCCGGCCCGGAGCCAAGAGCCAGGCCCGTCAGGGCAAGTAGCATTATCAGCATTCCCGAATGCACTGGATGGTAAGTCATTTGATCCTCCTGTAAAGCGTCTGTTCTGCCGATGTCAGGCTGCAATAGTTGAGCGTTGATGAGACCAGGAATCCACCACCGAAAATAGGCCGCTGGGAGGGTGAAGGCAAGTATGTTACCCGGATACGAATAGCCTACGGCTTATCCAAATGGATCCCCGCGGGAGAAGAACTACTCGTCACGACGAGACTTTTGGCAACGATGCAATGAGAGTGCAGTGGATTATCCCCGCCATCGGCGGGGTTCAGTTCATCGCTCTCCCGTCGGTAAATAACACTTTGGGGCAGGAAAACGGGGCAAGGATTTGACCTATGGTGACCAGTGGTGACCAATGATCGAGCGACCCAGCCTTCGAATCCCCCAAATCCTAACTTAAGACCTGGTACAGCTTTTGGAGGCAAGGTCATGCTCCCGTCGGTAAATCTATAACCCTACAAGTAGGATTATCAGACTAAATTAATATCACACGTATGAGGCAATAGGTTGGATCTGGAATCAGAACGATACCTGATATTCACCACACGCTGTATATCAGAGTGTTTTGGAGGACATCATGGACACAATTCTAAATCCGAAATTCATAGCTGATATCGCGCATACCATCAGTGAATGGTTCCTTGAACACGTACTGGTACTGAGCAATTTATTCCAGGTGGCTGTTGTACTTATTCTGCTCTTGCTAGGTAACATACTGGGAAAGAGGTTCCGGCCCCACATCCCCGCACGAATCGGCAACTTCTTACGCCGTAATATTCTTATAAGTAATCTCCTAGAGACCCTCACCAAGCTGCTTCCGGCTGTGTATGGGCTTATTCTCCTGGGGATTAGCGCGTTACTATATCGTCAGCTCGGCATAACACCAGTTGTCATCAACTTGGTGGCAACGCTGCTACTGGCCTGGGTGGTCATCAAGCTTGCCACAACGGTGATCCTGGATCCTTTCTGGTCTCGTACGATCGCCATTGGTGCCTGGTCATTGGCAGCATTGAATGTGCTTGGCATTCTGAAACCAGCAACAGTGTTCCTGGATCGCCTTGGATTTACTGTTGGCTCGGTTCACCTCACGGTTCTCTCGCTAATCAAGGCATTCATTTTCCTGTTCATAGCTTGGCGAATTGGGCGCTGGCTAGGAGAGTATATTGAGAAACGTCTTAAAAAGGTACGCGGCCTCTCAGAGTCTACTTATGTTTTGTTCAGCAAGATTGTGAAGATTACGGTCTACGTGATCGTCATCATGATCGCCTTAAGCAGTGTGGGTATAGATTTGACTGCTTTCGCGTTCTTCAGTGGTGCTCTCGGCGTAGGTATCGGTTTTGGTCTCCAGAAGGTGGTATCCAATTTCATCAGTGGTATCATCCTGCTTACCGACAAGTCCATCAAGCCCGGCGACGTTGTCCAGGTCGGCGATGTATACGGCTGGATCTCCAGCATGCGAGGTCGCTATGCTTCGGTTGTTACGCGCGATGGTCACGAATATCTGATTCCGAATGAAGACTTCATCACCCAGCAGGTGGTCAACTGGTCCTATACTGATCGCAAAATTAGACTGCATATCCCGATTGGAGTCTCATATAAGTCTGATGTGCATAAAGCCAGGGCTTTAATATTAGAGGCTACCGCTGAGGTGGATCGGGTTCTCAAATACCCTGAGCCGATCTGTTTACTTTCCGCGTTTGGAAATAGCTCTATCGATCTGGATCTAAGATTTTGGATTGACGACCCGAAGAACGGTATCCGCAATGTCCAAAGTGATATTCTATTGAAGGTCTGGGACAAATTCCATGAACAGGGGATTGAAATTCCATTCCCGCAACGGGACGTGCACATTGATGCCCGTCAACCGTTGGCGGTTAGCTTGGCCAATAAACCACCGGAAGGATAGCATCCGCGGGGAAGCATCCTTCTATAGATGCGAGCGGTTTCTCGGCAGCTGGCAATTGGATACTGCCAACTGCCACAACTGCCAGGCCCGCCAGGCTCCCCGTCGCGGTGTCCGGCCAGGGCCGAGGCCTGCCACTGCCACTATATTAGCCCTTAGTCCCGTTCTTTAATCCTCATTCTTCAATATTCAATATTCATTCGACAATTGACAATGCCCCCCGCCTCTAGCCCCTCGTCCCTGGCCCCCTGCCTCTAGCCCTTCGGCAGCCCGGTTTCGTGCTAATTCGTCCGCCAGCTGGCGGATTCGTGGCTAAAATATCCTTCGCGCCCCCTTCGACGGAGTTTATCCTGAATCCGCCACTAGGCGGCTGAAATCGCCTGTGCACGTGTAACAGCCGTCGTTAGAGGGGCTTACCGGGTTAAGGTTAAAGGTTTCCTTTAAGCTTCAAAACGCCCGGCAGCAGCTGAAACTCGCAGGGCGTCATCCCCAGCAGCTCGCCATCGGCTGAGACCGGCACGGGGCTTTCCGACTCGATGGCAATCCGGCCGCTGCGGAAAATACTTACGTGGGGCGTATCTATATGCGTCCCCTGGTAGATTTTAACAAAGTTCCACAACCGGGTCGGAACGTTCATGTCGTGCAGCAGGAGGACGTCAAACAGCCCGTCGTTCAGCTGCGCCGCCGGTGTCAGCTTCATTCCTCCAGCGATGTAGTTGCCATTGCCAATGGACAGACCGAGCAACCCTCTGGTCACCTTCTCGTTATTGCCGAGATCCACGGTCATCGGTTGACCTTTATAACAAAACGCTTGCTTAATCGAACCCAGGCCATACGCCAACGTTCCACCCAACAGCTTGTGCATTGATCCGACCTCAGCCACCACTGCGCCGCCGATCCCGACCTGGCACTCGCTCGCAAAGATACGCTCAACCCTGCTGCCGTCATTGCTGCGGACAACCACCCGTCCCAGGTCAATTGTGCAGCTGTCTTGGTGGGCAATCAGGTCCAGCTGCTGTTCGATTGAGGAAGGCAGACCCAGACTCTGCGCCAGGCCGCTCCCGGACCCGCAGTCTACTATGCCCAACTCACAGGAAGGATTTAGCATCTCCCGGTCCTTAAAAAACCCGTTCACCGTTTCATGGATAGTTCCGTCACCGCCCACGGCAATCACCAGCGTGGCGCCAGCCTCGATAGCGCGTCTGGCCGAAGCTGTCGCGTCGCCCGCACGGCCGGTCACATCCAATGAGTAGTCGTCCCCGAACCGTTCAACGATTCCCGACAGGAGCCTGGGGCGCAGCTTGGCTGCCCGCCCTCCGCCGGCGGTGGGATTGAGAATTACGTGTACCTGTTTAGTAGACATAGCCAGACACTTCCCGTGTGTTTTTTACGCGCACAATCTGGAGAGCAATCATCATAAAGATTCCTGTTCCTTTATTTAACCCCTATTTTAGGAATACGAACGAGGCTATTGTTATAATATTTATGGCCGGGTGTGCCGAACCAGACCCGGACACGCCCCCGATTCCTTCGTAGATTCAGACCTGCATTATCTGAAGCAAATGGGGGAGACCATGACGTTCAAAGACAAGCGGATTATCCTTACCGGGGCCGCCGGTGGTATCGGTGAAGCCCTGGCCAGGCGGCTGGCAGCCGAAGGCGCGCACCTGGCACTGGCCGATCTGAACGCCGAGGGGCTGGGGTTGGTGGGGGAGGCGTGCCGGGCGTTGGGCAGCGAGGTCCTTGAGATTCCGACCGACGTGACCGACCGGGAGCAGTGCCGGGCCCTGATCGCCGGAGCGGTCGAGACCTGGGGAGGGATTGACGCCCTATTCTCATATGCCGGGGTCTCCATGTGGGCCCGCTTTGAAGACGTAACCGACATTTCCTTCTTCGAACAGCTGATGGCGGTAAACTATTTCGGGCCCCTTTATTGCACATATTACGCTCTGCCCTGCCTGAGGGAGAGCCGGGGGAGGATTGTTGTGGTTACCAGCTCCGCGGGGAAGGTAGGGGCTCCCATGCACTCCGGCTATGCCGCCAGTAAACATGCCCTCCACGGCTTTTTTGACTCCCTGCGGACGGAGCTGGTGGGAACGGGGATCAGGATAACCCTCGTGGCGCCCATGTACGTGAAAACTGGTATTCGTCTCCACCGCTTCGAGGCAGACGGCAGCCATCCGTCTGTAGATCCTTACGATGATTCAAAATCCAGGTCCATGACCCCCGAACAGGCCGCCAGGATCATCATTCGGGCCGCCATGAAAGGGAAGCGAGAAGTGATCATGTCGCTTGAACTTAAGGCAGCCGTTATGCTCAAGCCCTTTTTCCCGGGTATTATCGACTACTTTGCCCGCGGGAAGGTGGATCTCACCTGAGGGATTGTCCAGAGAGGGACGCCCCCTTGGACCTCAAATTGTAGAGTGGCTCGAGCGCCGGTGTGGAGAAGCGGTCAGGTGAACTTCTCTGGTCGGGGGTAGAGCTGCTGTCCCGGTGCACCGGGCTCATTCAGCATTTGCATATATGCCACCGGTTCGACACCATCCACATCAATCCCTCGGAAAAACGGGTGGGGCCATAATTTGCCCGCTTCACCGGCCTGCTGGTGCTCAAACAGGCTTCCCTTCATCAATACGTCGGCCACATAGATATCGCCGGCGTCTTCCACGAAGGCCTGGAAATATCGCTCGCCCTCGCTGTATTCCGGACGAGGATGGACATTCTTCATTGTTATTATCGGGCCTTGATGATCTTCATATTCAACGAACTGAGGATTGTGCTGGATATTGACCTTGGTAAATAATCCATAAACCGGGAGCCTGTAGTAGCTGACGCAGTGGTCAAGGTGTTCCTGGTTGGTGCTGCCGAGCGAAAGTATATACATGGCTGACTTGGGCACACCGCGGGAAAGGTCCGGGGTCACGATCAGGCTGAGGATGAGCTCCTGGAACTCCGGTAAGGTGCCAAGTGCTCCCTCAGGGAAGTTGAGGGCGATGAGGCTTAATAGTGAGACGCCGGGGGCTACCTCGACAGTACCCAGTGGCTTTGGCACCAAGTGTTCAACAGCATCGGTCTCGACTTCGCAAAAGGTGGTAAAAGCGAAATCGAAGTTCCAGACGATTAAGCCTTCTTGATTATTGTGATTAGTCAATGGTCATAGCTCCTTTTATGTTTTTCTATCTTTGAGTAGGAAGCCGAAGTGTTCGGCGGCCTTGATAATAGCTTCCGCTCCCCTGTCCAATTGCTCTTTAGTGTGCTCGGAAGTAACAAAAAGTCGGATGCGTGACTGGTTCTTCGGCACGGCGGGGAAGGCCATTAAAGAGGTATCCAGTCCCTCGCGCTGGAGGTAGTCGCTCATAGGGATGGTGATATGTTCATCACCGTAAATAACAGGGATGATCCAACTGTGGCTGCTGCCAATATCCACGTGGCCTTGCAGCTTGGATCGCATGTAGTCAGCATTCTTGCGTATCCGCTCCCGTTTGGCCTTTCCGTCCGGCCCGGCGGCGAGCTCCAGCACCTTGATCAGCCCCCCGGTGACGGCGGGATCGAGGGCGCAGGAGAACATGCGTGAACGGGCGTACCAGTTAACGTAGTTGGTAAACGGTTCCCGAGCAAAAAGGCAGCCGCCGACGCCGCCAAAGGACTTGCTGAAGGTGGCGATGATCATGTCCACCTCCTCCAGCACTCCCTGCTCTTCGGCGACCCCCCTGCCGTTTTCCCCCGCGATCAGGAGGGAATGGGCCTCATCATCCAGCACTGTAGCGCCGTACTTCTTTGCCACCCGGATAATATCCCTGACGGGCCCGGTGTCGCCATCGGCACTGTAAATTCCCTCGGTGCAGACAAGAATACGTGAATTCCTATAATCCAGCCGGCTGAGGACCCGGTCCAGGTGATCCACGTCATTGTGCTTGAAAAGCTTGATCTTTGCCTGGGAAAGGATAGCTCCGTCAACCAGTGAAGCGTGGGAGAGTCTGTCAAGCACCACGTAATCACCTTTGTGTACGAAGGACGAAACCACCCCCAGGTTGGCGCCATATCCGGACGAAAAGAGACTGACACCATAACCGGGCATGCCGAAGAATTCGATAATTTTTTCTTCCAGGAGTTCGTGGATTTGGAAGGTGCCATTTAGAACGGGTGAGCCGGTAGCCCCCAGGCCATACATGTCCAGGGCCTGTTTGGCCGCAGCGATTACCTCAGGGTGATTGGAATAGCCCAGGTAGTTATAGTTGGCAAAGCTGATCAGGTCGAGTTCCTCACCGGAAACCCGTTGAACGCTGACGTTCGGACGCTGGGGCCCCAGGTGGGGAATCTGGAAAGTGTACATATCAGCCGCGATGACTTCCTTGCGCCATTGATTAAACTGAGTAATCTCAGAGTGGTCCTTGCCGGCACTGGTCATGAACATGTCGTAGGTGTAGTCTGTATAGGCTGGCAATTTTCTCTTATTAGAACTCATAGGCACTCCTGCCTTACTTCTAAAGTGTTATTCAAATTATCAGATTTGTTGCGGGGCCCCTTGTATAAGGCCCAATCACTCTACAAGCTTTCAGGGTCATATGCGCAACGGACTGCTGGGCAGAAATAAAGGTCAATATTGCACAATATCGCTGGCTTATTGTAAAGCGGTGAAGGTTAAGGATGATTTTGACGGTTTTCAAGCCCGTTTACCAGATAACATCTTGTTTGATTCCGGTATAAAGAGTTTTTAACTTGCCGGTGATGAGATCAGCACTTCGACGCAGCAACCGCCGGTTCCGTGCGACTTCAGCTCATAGTCGCTCACGGCCAGACCGCGTCTAGCTGGTCTCACCAGATAAAGACTGACAAGGCCCTGAGCGACTCGCTTGGGGCCTTTTTAATTAACCGAATTTCTGCACCATCAGGCAACAAAGGAGGTGGCGTTCATGAAGCAGCAGGTTAAGAAAGTAGTCCTGGCCTACTCAGGTGGGTTGGATACCTCGGTTATTATTCCCTGGCTTAAAGAGAACTACGGCTGTGAGATTATCGCCTATGCGGCTGACCTCGGCCAGCAGGAGGACTTCGCCGCCGTCAAGCAAAAGGCCCTGGCTACCGGCGCTTCCCACGCGATTGTGGAGGACCTGCGGGAGGCCTTCCTGACGGACTTTGTCTTTCCAACCCTGCGGGCGGGAGCCATCTATGAACGCAAGTACCTGCTGGGTACCAGCATGGCCCGGCCCCTGATCGCCCAGCAGCAGGTAAAAGTGGCCGAAGAAATGGGCGCCGACGCCGTGGCCCACGGGTGTACCGGCAAGGGCAACGACCAGGTGCGTTTCGAGCTGACCTACATGGCCCTCAACCCCAAGCTTAAAGTCGTCGCCCCGTGGCGCGAGTGGGATATCACCTCCCGTGAAGACGCCATTGACTATGCCCGGGAACATGACGTGCCCATTGATGCCACCGTTGAGAAGATCTACAGCCATGATGAGAACATCTGGCACCTCAGCCACGAGGGCGGCCCGCTGGAAGATCCGTGGAACGAAATGGACGAGGACCTGCTTAAATGGATCAAACCCATCAGCCAGACCCCCGACCAGCCCGAGTACGTGGAACTCGGTTTTGAGCGGGGCATTCCGGTATCGGTCAACGGGGAGGCGCTGGGCCCGGTCGCCCTGGTGGAGGCTCTCAACGCTCTGGGCGCAAAACACGGCATCGGCGTAGTGGATATGGTGGAAAACCGGATGGTGGGGATGAAGTCCCGGGGCATCTACGAGACGCCCGGCGGCACCATCATCTATACCGCCCATCGGGAGTTGGAGGCCCTGACCCTGGACAAGTCATCCCTGCATTACAAGGATGTGATCGCGGAGAAGTACGCCGTCATGGTATACAACGGGGAGTGGTTTACCCCCCTGCGGGAGAGTCTGGACGCCTTCGTGGACTCCTTCCAGAGCTGCGTTACCGGAACGGTGCGGTTGAAGCTGTTCAAAGGGCATTGCCTGATCGCCGGCCGGAAGTCCCCCTACTCCCTTTACCGGGAGGATTTCGCCACTTTCGGCAAGGACGACGTCTACGACCAGAGTGACGCCGAAGGGTTCATCAACCTGGTTGGCCTGCCGCTGAAGGTGGAGGCGCTCCTGGCCGAGTTCGGCGTGAAAAAGGGCAAGTACCGGGCGCCCGATTACTTCCGTACTTTCAAGAGGGATTAAACAATGGCTGATAAGGTCTGGCAGAAACGCTTCTCACAACCCCTGGACCCCCGCGTCCATGCCCTGAATCGCTCCTTGAGCTTCGATAACTGGCTGGCCCCGTATGACCTGCAGGTTTCAAAAGTATGGGCACAAGCCCTGAATCGGTGCGGTTTACTGGGACGGGAGGACCTGGCAGCTATCCTGCAGGGGCTGGAGGACATCGGAGCGGAGTTTGAGCAGGGGGAGTTCGAGCTCCATGAGGAAGACGAGGACATCCACATGGCCATCGAGCGGCGGCTGGGCGAGCTCATCGGTGAACCGGCCCAGCGGCTGCACCACGGCCGTAGCCGCAACGACCAGGTAGCCACCGACCTGCGACTTTACGCCATGGACCAGTCCGGTAAAATCCGTGATGCCCTGCGCCAGGCAGTCCGGGCGCTGGTGGATCTGGCCGGGGAGCACGCCGGGACGCCCTTTCCGGGACACACCCACCTGCAGCAGGCCCAGGTAATCTCACTGGGACACCTGCTGCTGGCCCACGCCTGGAGCCTCAAGTCGGATGATGAATTCCTGGCCCAGGTGCAGGCCGACGCTTCGGTCTGTTCCCTGGGGTCGGCGGCGCTGGGGGGTTCGACGGCCCCGGTGGACCGCGAGTGGATCGCCCATGAGCTGGGCTTCGACGCGCCCTCGGATAACAGCGTCGAGGCGGTTGCCTCCCGCGACTTCGTCATGGACCTGCTCTACGGACTGTCCCGGCTGGGAATCCACCTCAGCCGCCTGGCCGAAGACTTCATCCTGTGGAACAGCCAGGAGTTCGGCTTTATCACCCTCGACGACAGCGTGGCCACGGGGAGCAGCCTCCTGGCCCACAAGAAGAATCCCGACGTCTTCGAACTGGTCCGCGGCAAGAGCGGGCGGCTGGTAGGCAACCATACCGGCTTCCTGGCCACCGTCAAGGGCCTGCCTTCGGGCTATAACAAGGACCTGCAGGAAGACAAGGAACCGCTGTTTGATTCGGTGGATACCGTCCTGCAGCTGCTGCCGGCCCTGGAGGTAACCTTGCGGGGAGTTACGTTCAACGCTGAGCGTATCGCCGCGCAGCTCTCGCCCTATCTGAAGGCCGAGCGCATTGTCCAGTACCTTACCGAGCGGGGCATACCCTTCCGTGAGGCCTACGGCCTGGCCGGTGCTCTTGTCAGGGAGGCCGAGTCCAAAGGCGTAGCCCTGGAGGATTTGCCCCTGGAGACGCTTCAGAAGGCTTCAGCGGCCTTCGAGGAGGACATCCGGGCAGTCCTGGCCGAAGCATGGACAATCCCCGCTGAGGGGGTCATGGGGGGGAGCAATAGGGCTTCGGTGGAGCATCAGCTAAAGGAGCTGCGGGGTTGGCTGGAGGGGTGCGTAAGCTAGGGCCTTTTCAGGTGGCAATAAGCGAGCAAACCTATTACAAATTGGTTGCTTCCTAGTCTAAATGGCGCTACTTTTAGTCATCATTTCTTACACCCGCAACACAACGAGTCAATGATGGACCTCCAATATAGAAATTTCTCATTTGACTACCAATCAAAGATGTTTGGCAATTCCCTCATTATACAGGCAGACTGCCTAGAGTGGCTAGGCAGAATCCCAGAAAATAGCATCCACGGGATGGTCACGGATCCTCCATATGGGGCCAAAGAATATGAATTCGACCAGTTGGAAAAACGAGCTAATGGCAATGGTGGTATTTGGCGCATACCGCCTTCATTCGATGGAAATGTCCGGTCACCGCTACCGCGATTTACGGTACTCAATGAGCAGGAACGCTCTTCGCTGAATAGATTCTTCTTTGAATGGGGCAAGATTGTACTACATGCCCTTCGTCCTGGCGGGCACGTGTTCCTGGCATCTAACTCGATTCTTTCGCAACTTATCTTTTCGGCAATCTCAGATGCTGGCTTGGAGTATCGTGGTAATATAATTCGCGTTGTGAGAACACTACGTGGTGGCAACCGACCAAAAAATGCTGAAGAACAATATTCGGATGTTTGTTCAATGCCACGCGGATGCTACGAGCCCTGGGGTATTTTCCGCAAACCACTACTTCAACGTATGAAGGTAAGTGACTGCCTCGACATGTATCAGACAGGCGGGCTTCGTAGAAAACCAGATGGCAATCCCTTTAAGGATGTTATTCATAGTGAACGCACTCCCAAAATGGAACGCAAAATTGCAGACCATCCCAGCCTCAAACCGCAGTCTTTTCTTCGACAACTGGTATATGCATCGCTCCCGCTGGGGGAAGGAATAATCGTTGATCCGTTTATGGGTTCAGGGTCTACAGTGGCAGCTGCTGAAGCGGTTGGCTATTCGTGTATTGGCGTTGAAAGATACCGTGAGTACTATGAACTTGCCGCAGACGCAATTCCCAAGCTGGCAAAACTGAATGTGTTGGAATCGTATCCACATTTATCACCGACTTAGACGCCATACACCCAGTTCTTTTTCATTTTCATAACACCGCTACGTATCACGCTCGCGGTGATAGTCCGACGGCTAGTCGGGGAACGACCTGAAAAGGACCAGTCCTCCACCTCAAGCTTGGCGGCATATACACCTTTGAACTCGAACGGTTTTGCCGCGACCTCATTCCTCTGGTCATTTGATGTATTACTGTCAAAGTGAAACACCATTAACCAAACTGCTTCTGGGTTGTGACCTTGCCACCCACTGCTATGACGCGAACCCTTAACCTCTATTCCTTCATTTGAGTGCTGAACTGCGTTATCGGGGAAATGCCCATTGGGTATTAAGTCTGGATGACCGTTATGGTACTGGTTCTTTGCCAAGGTTGGACAATGCTCGGGTATCCTCAGATTCATGAACTCACCGACAATGCTACTAAAGTTTGCGGGCATTAAAAAACTTTCGAGTCGTGGCAATCCTTTCTTACGGAGTTGCTGATTAAGAAACTTAAGAAAATCAATGAACTCTTCCATGGCCAGAGCAATATGAGGTATCTCTAGACCATAAGGTAGTTCGCATTGATTATTGAACTTTGCCTTTTCAATAGAAATAGGCCTTTGAGCAAGTTCTTCAAGATTAGTTATCTTGATTATTAAACTTTGTTTTATCAGTAGGAATAGGCGTTTGAGCAAGTTCTTCAAGATCAGTCTTCTCTTATTCCCTTATACGGTCGTAAAAGAACATGTGGCTCAACGCCTAGTTCTTTTGCAATTCTTTCTATATTTTTAGAAGATATATTTCTCTCTCCTCGTTCAACCGCGCCGACATACGTACGATGAAGACCGGAGTGTGCGGCGAGTAATTCTTGGCTTAGGCCGCGTGCAAGTCGATAACGACGGACATTTGAACCGATGATCGAGAGGATGTCGTTCATAGGCTCTTAATTTTTCTAGGTAACGATGGCATGTATACTGTTGGCCTCATGCTCTTGGAGCCATGTGAACGCATCTGTACTGTAAAGACGACACTTAGATTGGCTTGTCAATTTTCTTATTCCTTAAACCTGGAGGAAGGAACCGATCACATTTGTTAGCACACTTTGTCGATCAGCACGCCGCTTCTTATCGTTTGCCCCCTTCTCAACAGCACGCACATATTTCTTCACATCTGCACTAACATCAGCGTTCTCATCTCCTAATCGACGATCCACGGCGTTCGCAAATTCATGCAACGCTCTCCCAACCTCTGGAATCCTTTCATCGAGTATCTTGCCCATTCTGAGTATCCCTGCTAGCGTAACGAAGAGAGTATAAAAGTCTGTCCTATTATTCCACCTTGAATCGTCAATATCAGGTAGAAATTTTTGCACGGAATCTAAGACCAAGTCAAAATGTTTCCTCGTGCGTACCTGGTCTGGAAATACATCTTCATAATCCTCATACTGCTCGTAGTAGGAATCAATGACTTTACCACTTCCACCTTGGGAGCCATGCAGCACGCCGATCAGGAGCTCACTCATATACTGGAGGTCTTGCATCCGTCTGATTTGGGCAGGGGTAAACATATGATGAATGGACCAGTAATCAAGATCAGCAAGACGTTCAACCAATTTAACAAACGGTCCTCTGTAAGTTGAATTCCGTAGTTCCTGGCCGTTTAGTGGCGTTAGATATTTATTTAGCCTCCGAAACATATCTCGGACATCTTCTTCATTGTCAGTATTCAGGTATCTTACAGCGAATCTATATCCATAGAACTCCGTTTTACTTCCATCCACTAGCTCCTCGAAAGTAAGATTGCACCATTGTGATTCGGCTTCAAGTTTATCAAGGGTAAACTTATTATATTCAAGTTCATTGGTGTCTTGCTCGGCACCGATAAACTGAAGAACTGTTCTTATACGCTGTTGTCCATCAACTATGATATACTTAGTATCACCTTCGGATGTCGTTGTATGTTGGACAAATATCTCCGGTACTGGAAGACGCATAAGAATTGACTCTATTAGCGAGCATTTTTGGCGGGCTGTCCAAACTGGCTTCCTTTGGAATGGAGGTCTGATGACTAGGCTGCCCTCTCTGTACCTATCTCGAAACCAAGTGATCGGGTGCTCCGTCGAATTAAAATCTATCACTTATTCCCTCTCTTAATTCTCTTGAATTATTTTTTTAACCTGTCTCAAACCTTCTACGTGGTACATCAACGCATGCTCCCAGGTACGGTAAAGCCGTCCTCTCACGTCACGGCCTGCAAATCCTTCCGAGAGAGAGAGACTACGAAAGGCATTAAACCATGCCGTCGATAAGTCTCTGAGTGGTTTTAGAACTGCCGGAAACGTGAGGCCTTCAAAATGAATCTGATCAGGCTCGAACCAGCCCCAATAAGTATTCTTTTTCCTTGACCCAGCCCAGCCACGATCCTCACCATATAAACCAATGTAACGACGAGGGTAGTGCCACTTAAGGATTGTTGCCCACACTTTATCAAAATGTTTCTCGTCAATAATGATAATGTCAATGTCGGACGATTCGGAAAACTGCCGTGGGAAATTTGCAGGATTTAGGCTAAATCCAACTTTCGCGCTGCCAACGACCGTCACAGCATCTTCCGAGACATTCAGGGCGCTGCTCAAATGCTGCCTCAGGACAGAAAGCCCATCGGGCCATGCCGTAAATACATACGAATCATCACCAAAGATACATTCCTGAACTATCTCGTCTACTGGACGAGATAGCAGTTGCTCCTTGAACTCTCCAAGAGTTATCAAAGACATTAAGGTATTTGATGTTTTCAACTGTATTCTCTCCAGTAATACTAATACGGCTGGCAAGCAGAGCGCAACCTTATTGGGCCGGGGGATTTTAAGAATCTAGAATTCGTAAAACATCATATTCCAGGTCTTTTCTTGTAAGATTATTTTCAGACACAATCTTTAAATGATCCAAAATGAAATCTACTCTACCATCTTCCAATGGCTTGGGAGTCTGGTTCTGATCCAAAAAGCATATTTGAAAGCGATAAGGTGCTCCGTCCTGATAACGTTTCTTGAAGGTTGGAAAATATGAGTCTGGGGTTATGTCACAGGTCTTGCCAAGAAACTGAAATATAAAATGCCTCATGTGCTCCTCGGTCAGCGATTGTTTCTTCCTCTCGCTCTCCAGTTTTCCTGCAAATTCCTTCGCCCCGAGCCTGTCGTAGTTTGGATAACAGCAGAAAACGTATTCGCGTGGACCCTTCTCAACTACGCTAAGACAGATATTGTGGCTCTTATCAACTTGGCCGCCGTAATTCCACGAAAGAATCAAACTATGAATGTTTTTTGCGTATTCTTCTGATGAGAAATACATCCCAACTAATGGGATTTGTATTCTTGCTTCAGGGTCTTCCATATAGCCAAAAAAGCATCCAAGCCACTTATCATCTTCGATATCGAAGTTAGGTAAAGGGTGGATGAATAGGCTCGTATATGAGAAAATTATCTTTTCTAGAGAGAAAACCAGTAGGTAAATGCCTAATCCAAAGATGAACGCAACAAGTACTGAACCAAGCGAAATGAATGCGGAGGATAATCCAAGAACTGTGAAAATGTACTTAAAGCTTTTTATAATCCACCGATATTTTTCATGGACCGTAATTTTAATAGAAAAACCGGATCTCCTTACTTGAACCAAGATTCGGAACCGATTACTAGCCAAGATTAGTCTGCTTCGCAGGTGCTTTCCTGTGCGTCTTAATGTTACGTTGAAATTCTTTAAAACCATCATCGGTATGGAATTACCTCTTGGCACTAATCGTTCGTCATATTTTCATAATACGCGGTCTGTCTCAAATACCTTCCCTATTGAGACTCCTCGCACCCGGTCTCAAATCCCTGTCCAGAAGCCTGTGTAGATGTCCCAAAATGCATCCCAAAGCTAAAGTCTCAATACCGTAACCACATAATCCTTTCTTAATAACCTATGATTAGCCCGTATCCACCCCGTATCCGCGTTTTGGTGTAAATGTCTGCTATTCTTTGGATGAGTTTGGTGATCGGCCAATTTTGCTTGAAGCTTTGGAGAGTGTCAATCCTAGACTATTTCTCGACGAGAAATGAAGTGTGCCGGGGGCGGGACTGAATCCCGCTCCTAGTCCCGTCTTTAATCCCGCTCCTAGTCCCGCTAGAAGCGGGGCCATCGGCGGGGCCACAGGCGGGGCGCATTTCGCGCACCAGGCGAACGACAAGCCCCAGCCGCTGGCTTATATTCCGGCGCTATGATGATGCCCCCGCCATATCGCCC
>CAZQOY010000018.1:0-23517 GCA_964595095.1 uncultured bacterium
GACCTTTGAGCTGGCCAGCACGGTTCGCTTTATAAAGGTCATGGTGGAGAACCCGGACAAGCGCGAAAGCGTCTCGAAGGTGAGGATCACGGCCACCCTGGGCGACTGACGGAATCCGTACGACCCCCAACCACTAGCGTCCCGGCGCGGCTTCAGGTCATAATCACGATCCATCGGGAGGGCTGAACCGCTCCGGCACCTTATTCGTCACAACCGGCCAGCTATCCTTCCACACCAGCTCCCTGATCCCAAGTATTGCTGGCTTGTTCCGCAAGGCCCGATTGGCGGTCAACGGGAAAGTGATCGCTCCCGGCGAGGGTCTTCGGCAGGGGATCATCCGGGACACCGACGGCACCTGAACCCTGGTGATCTGGGCGAGGACCACGGCAACCGATCCGGTTTCGTTTAAAGTTTCAAAATCCTGACCGCCGGACGGGTAGACGGGACTTCCCCGAATGGACCCCTGCCGGGGGAAGGTTCAGTTTAACGCAAACGTGATAGGATTTATTCCCACCATTGTGAATCCGGGAATTTTTTCTTCAAGTACGTTAAGGGTTCATCTCTGGTGTAAGGATTACCATCCGTCATCAATCGTTCTGTTTTCAAGTCTCTCGTATGTATACTGGTAAGTACTTCACCAATAAAAGTCTCCGACCTGTCTTCATCTAACGCAAGTTTTAAGCCAAACCAGAGAATATCTTGATTAATAATTCGGCCGGTTTCTCCGGGTGGGAACCAGTTAGCTGTGTATTCTACCCCCCTTTCAGGATGTTTCATCAAGTAAAACTTTGAATAGTAATAGTCCCAATCGTTAACTATTATATTGGGTATTTCTCCCGACTCCTGAAAAATAACCGCCTTTATTATATAGACTCCTTTCGGTACATTAGATAGACAATAATAACCACCATAGTCCGTATTCACAGTATAATGCTCGACTGTGCCTTCTTCTCCCTTCCCCACGATAACAACCTTCATAGGTGTATCCCAATACCTGAATACCAAATTTCGGTCAATGTTTTCTATCAGCACACACCCGATTACCATTACGGTATCAGGCTCCGGATCGGGAAGGACCTTTAATCCCTCTGACAATCCTACACAACTCAGAAATACCGTAAGATAAGAGAGACATAATAACGCAAGGATTTTTTTCATTCTTCTGATCTCCGTCATTTTTTAAGAAAAAATCACCAGCGATGAGTTCCCTTCAATCACTGGTGATTGTATGATTTAATATTTTATTAGTTCCCGCTACACGAATCAACTCATAAGCCAGAGTTCACATTTTAAACAAACTCCTAGTCGTAACCTGCCGCCCTCAATCAGCTGAGTTTAATTAAAATGAAAGGCCGATTGAGAATCTGTTCACCAGGTCAAATATACCAAAAGATGAGTAGGCATAATCCACTTTGAGATCTATTCCGGCCACACTGGGATTAAAACCTACCCCGAACGTCAGCCCTTCTTCGTCGTAATTGAACTTATAACCGCCCCGGAGCGCAATCATATCCATTAACACGTATTCGGCTCCCACATGAATCCTCTCAGAGTAGTCGCGTGGATGTATCGCATCAATGGCGATAAGTAATGGACTGCCATGCTCACCAACAATATCCAGAATATCCATCGCTGCGCCGATCGTGAATGTCAGGGGTAATTGAAACCCTTCCTGCTCATATTTTAGCTCTTTGGAAAAATTCCTGACACTCATGCCGAACCTTAAACTCTGAAATCCAGGATAAAATATCGTGCCAAAATCATAAGCCAGGTCAGCAACTGTGTTATCATGAGTTGTCCCATCAGCCATAAGACTCTCGCCCAGCTGCTGTCCCACATACTTCACATGGGCGCCGACTAGAAATTTGTTTGTCAAACGTCTGGCATAGCCTATGCCTACTGCATAAGCTCCAACCTCAAGATTTCCAGTATCTACGTAGCCGATGTCAGTGTCCGCAACTCGAGTACCTTCGATCGTGCCATAATCAGCCATGATGGCACTAATGCCCACGGTACCAATTGTTCCCAGGTTGACTACAACTCCCACTGAATTATAGCTTATATCAGCAATCCATTGGGTCATGTTGCCAAAAAAGTCAACCTTTTTAGGCATCACAGCCATTCCAGCGGGGTTGTAAAACAAGGCATCGGCGCCTTCCCCGACCAACATGAGTGCTCCGCCCATTGCAGCAGCCCGGGCACTTTGATCAACCTTTAAAAACCCAAATCCGGTCTGAGCTAGTTTTTTCATGGCTGAATGGGCCGGCGTTACAAACACCGTTGAGAATAAGACTACCGTTAAGATCAAAGCCAGTTTTTTCATTTTATTATTCCTCTAATTTTAGCTCAAGTATTATAGACTGAGTCCTGTGCAAAGTCCGATATTATCACCTTACCACTACAAATTTCTTGATGATTTCATCGTCAGCAGTTTTAAAGTGAGCAATATATATCCCACTCACAACGCGTTGGCCGGAGAGTGTGGCCGAATGTTCCTCTGTTAACACTCCCCAGGGTTCATCACCGGAACCGGAATGTTCAATCGTCTGTATTAAATCGCCGCTTTCAGTATAGATCTTGATGGTAACCGTCATGGGTAAATTCAGAAACATGATCTTATTAGGCTCACCAGAATATTGCAGCTCTTCTGCGGAAAGATTAAACGGATTCGGAACAATACGGATACTGTCTAAAAGTGTACTGGCCGGTTTGGAGAGATATGCGGGCCTCAATTGCGTCACGTTCGCCATCATATTGCTTTCAAGACTTCGGGATACCCCGTCAAAATCTGGCGTGTTGCCATCGTCAAACGCGGTCACATAATAATAATATGCTTCACCGCGAGCGGGACTAACATCATGATAAATGAAAGTACCCGGAGCAAACGTTTCTTGAAGTTCCCAACCGCCTAGAAAGGGCGCCGAACCACTTCTCTTACCAGGCCACCATTGTCCTGCTGCACGGTATACTCTATAGCCGGCTAAATCAGAAGCACCTTCGGCTTGGTTACCCCACTCAACTGTTATTTCGCCCGGGGTTGACGTAACCTTGAGAGACGGCGCGGGCGGCGCCTCAGGGACTATGTAATTGTTATCATAAGCCCACTGAGCAGCCGCGACATTCTGGAACAGGGAATCCTTGCCGGTGTAGACCCAGCAGTCCTTAGCCCAGTTGCTTTCCGCGGATGCCATGGCATCCGCCGCATACAGCTCCGGATATAAATCATAGATAGGAGTTAAGTTGTCGACGCAGAGGGTACGGTCTGCATTGTATACCATACCCGGCGGCGGTGTAACGTTGTCATCAGCCCATTGGTTTCCAATTTCCCATCCTTTTTCAGACGATATCATTCCTCCTACCTGCGCCCAGACTACCTTAAAAGAATCACCAGGCGCCAAAGTGTAAGGTCCAACGGAAAATAGACCCGACAAGGTATATCCCCACCAGATTTCATAATCGGCAAACTTATTTCCTTTTTCGTCCGGATCCACGTCATGATACCCCGGCCTGGCAGCTAAATTTCGGTCGTTATCCTCGCGGGTGTAGCCTCTGCCGAAGCCATACTTCATTACCCCATAAAGGTTTTCGGTTTGAGACTCATTCAGCTCCAGGGAATGGAGGGTAACCATTTCCAGGTCACAATCGTAGTAACCGGTCATGTGGGGCTGGTTCGGGTCATTAGTATCCATGTCATTTACAGCTGCGCTGGCAAACAGGATGCCTTCAGCGGTAAACCACGGGTACCTGATCCATCTATTGTAGCTGCCGGTCTTATTCATATATCCCAACGCATCATAATCCGCGTTCGATTGTCTCATAGGATAGCCATACATAATTCTCAATGTATCTGTGGGCATTTCCCCGTAATAGCTCATCCATGGTTTCCGCGACTCGAACGGCCGTAATTGTTTCAGGAAGTAAACGCTATCCAGGGTTTGGACTACTTCAAAATTAGCACCCGGATATTTATCTACGCTACCCGTATTCTTGAATGTCCATTCATATATCATATAATCATCATGGTATACATTACTATAGCCAAAAACCCTTTGATGAATCGTAATCCCCATGTCAGAGTTAATCCATGATTCAACCATCGCATCTGCCGTGCCCACGGTACCACCAACATGATCGGAGGGATTCATGGGCCACGGTTCTTCCAGTGGATATCCATCAACTTCAATCGTCACCGGTTCCTGCTTCATATATCTGTGAATAGTGAAACCATCCGCGTCCGGCACGGGCATTAAAATGCGCGCATCATCGTTCATCCACTGTCCATGACCGCTCAGCTTGGGCGTGAAAGTCTCACCGAGTGTATCCGTGAAGCTTTTAGTGCCCAGGTATATGGCTTTACTGGAAAATAAACCACCTCGAAGATAACCGGAATAGTACACCCGGGCGCCTCCAGCCCAGCCCATGGTTCCTTCACCTTCATCACCACTATCCACAACCCTTCCTTGAATAGCCCCTACCCTTATGTTCTTCTTGACTCCCTGCGCATGTGCATATTGACACGTAAACAGGAGAACCAGCAGACATATCAACGTATTAAGAATGTTAATATTGGTACGTTTCATCATCTTTTTAGCCTCTTTGTTAAATGTAATGCTTTACTCACTCTTGTTAAAAACTGTAAAGAAATCCTAACGTGATGCTCCGGGGCGCATTCCAGGCCCCAAAATCCCTGTTCGGCATGTCGATGTAGTCCTTGTCACTGCTCCGAACGTCTCCCAGTTTATCATCACCGGCCGTGTACCCTCCTGCATCCACATATTTTGTCTCTGAATACATGGGCAGATGCAGTGATTCCATATAACGCCTACGATCAGTGGAATTTCTGAAACCCCAGTCCCTCATATATTTAACGTCAAACAGATTCACAACATCGACAAAGAATTCAAAGTCATTTCTGCCGATACTGAGGGTTTTCTTTAACCTGGCATCAAAATAAAACTCGCTCTGCCATTGCAGGTTATCCTCCAGTGTATATGGTTCCACGGGTTCCCAGGTCATATAACTACCCGAACGGTAATGGAACAGCAGGCTGGCGCTTAACTGATCAATAAGATATATGCCGCCAACACTCGGCCCCCACTGTAAGGGCGTCCGGACGATGATCATGGCATCTGCAAGAGGCCGGGCCAGGGGCCTTTCCTGGGTGGGATTCGATATGCCTTCCAGGAGCTGCATTCTCGGGTCCTCAAAGTTAGCTTCGCGTCCAATAAGACCCTCTGTTTCTACCATATAGGTATAATTAGCCCATCCAGTGATCCACCTTCCATAATTCTTACGCAATTCGATTTCGAAGCCCCTGATATCCGCATAGTGAATGTTATCGGCTATATCGTAATCCACGTCTCCATCGTAATTTTCGTAAGATGTCTCGCCGATCTGATCACTCACGTCCTTATAATAACCTGTCAAGCTGAGCAGGAACAGATTAGCGAGTTCGTGCTCATATCCCAGCTCGTAGGCAATGGTCCGGGGCATTTCGAGACCCGGATTGCCCAGGTCGGTGATCCCTCTGGCTGAGCTACCCCAGTTGATTTGAAACTGATCCGCGGACTGAGGCATTGAATAATAATGCCCGTAACTGAAAAAGATCTTCGAAACGTCAGAGATCGGGTGAGATATCCCTAAACGCGGCGAGATTGTCAAATTACCTTCAACAGGTGTTTCATCCACAGTATCCAGGAACTTATCTTTTCTCGCATAAATATCACCTCCCAGAAATACTTTTCCTAAATTTGGTGAATACGGCGCTCCCGTATACCAGCCGGTGTTCGGATCATTAAAATCAGCTCTTAAACCAATATTAGCAATCATTCCCTCGTACTCGAGTTTGTCCTGGATATAGAAGCCACCACGTATCGGGCCTTGCTCCCAATCAGTTATAGAATCGTCAGTGGGATCTAATCCTTTCTGTCCGCTGTACACATCATAACTATCACGAACAAATTCAAAACCGGTCTTTATCTGATTGCGCTTGGTAATCTGGCTGGTAAGATCAAATTTCACGTTGAGGGTGTTTATCGCATTAGAATTCAGGCTGCCGCCACCGACACCGCCGATGACCTGCCTATCCACTAACGCATATTGATATCCCGACACCCAGTACCAGCCCCACGGCCGCTCATCAATCTTTATACCTGTATCTCCAATCTCATACATTGTACCTTTATTATACTCACCATCGCCGTTGGCGTCAGTGTATTTTTCGCCGGCATCCCATACCCCGTTATCATTCGCATCTTTGTATTCTTCAGCAGCATCTCGATATAGTCTGGCGCCATGCATATCATTTTCAACACTAAGCTGTGAAATTCTGAGGTTATAGAATGTGCTGGGGCTCAAAACGTGATCAAAGGTCAAGCCAATCATTGTCTGTTCAATATCCATGGGTGATGCGCCATGAACAAAATACGTTCCTCTACCACCTACTCCCCCTATATTAAGGGGGTCACTTCCCGCACTTTCTTCTATTCCAAACGACCCTATGATACCCAGTTTCATAGAGGGTGATAATCTCGAGGTCAACTTCACAAACGTATTCCGGTTATACATAAAATCACCAGCCTCAGGATAAACATATTGTTCCTTAAAATCTCTGTGAGAAAGAAGGAAAGTCATATCACCTAAGAATCCGCCAATCACCGGTACCGGGCCGCTAAGACTTAAATCTATATTAACATCCGGTTTGTTGCCATATTCTCCCGGATGTGGATGACCAAGCTCTTCGGCGGAAGGAATTCCAAGCGCACTGTTTCCCTTGGCCCTGTGCTGCCAGATATACTGTTTCCGGTAATCTTCCGGAGTCAGGGGCTTTCCGTCTGCATAATCATTCCATCCATCAAAGCTAATATACTGGTCCTGCATATCTTCATCCCAGGTACCATTTTCGGTCCCGACGAAAGCAACATCAGGATCGAGAAATGAGCGTATCCAGTAATTATCCCAATCAAAGATGCCGGCGCCCCTGTGCTTTTGTTGAGGTACAGTATACCGGTAATCAATTGAACCGTGATAGTCCCTTCGACCTTCTTTGGTAACGATGTTAATCATACCGGAACGAAGGTTGCCATACTCAGCCTGGAACCCACCCTTGATAATGGTGATTTCCTGTATAGCGCTGAGATTAACGATATTCATCGGTCTGTTCGTCACGTTATTGACCACCGGCAGTCCATCCACCCACATCTGCGTTTGATCTAATTCTCCGCCTCTAATTACTTGGTCTTCAATTCCAGCTTGCAGATTAATAAACCCTTCGATATCCTGCACCAGGGGCACATCATAAATTTGCTCAGCGGTGGCAGCTATCTGGCTTTGCGCCACATCCAGTTTAATTTCTCGCCGCTCGGCTTCCGCCGTTACCGCCGCGAGTTCAATAACGGTGGTACTCAGGGGATAATTAACCGTGATGGTGCGGTCGACACTTACCAGCACCCCGGTCGTTCTAACGGTTTCGTATCCTATCATCGAGGCCGTCACAACATAGGTCCCCGGCGGTACGTTTATGATATAGTAATCCCCCTCTGCATCACAGGCAGCCCCCTGTATGGTACCCTCAATAACTACATTGGCACCAGCCAGTGGGTCCCCGGTAGTTGCATCGGTAATTCTGCCCGAGATCTTACCCGTAACACCCGCCATGGCGAATGAGGCGATGCAGAATAGGAAGGAAATTAGAATTAGAATCTGCTTTTTCATTTTCAACTCCTCCGGATTAATTCTTTACGATTCTGGGTTCATTAGTTTTACTTACATCGCCCTATATAATAGAGTTACATGAATAGAGGAAGGTCCCCGACCAGCCACAGACAGCATCAACTTGCCGCCAGGTGTGGCACCCTGCGCGTGAGACTTCCTCCCTTTCAGGAAGGATAGGTGTTTCTCTATTATCATCGCGATGAAAGTATCGATTCTCAGAAAAAACAATTGTTTCAGCCACCTTTGTAATGTTTAATACCTATTTTAGCACGTCTAGGATGCCAGAATATAATAGGTATTTTTTGATATATCAAGATCATTTCTCGCTTTATCTGTCAAGCTTACAGACATGGTTTACACTTTGGGGTAAAATAAAGTTGAGGTTCTTGTACTTGGGATCATCCAGGATGGTCACCGTCCAGAAGCAGGCTTGCTCAGCTGTTTTGGATGATATTCCCGCTCTCTTCATCCGCTGGTAAGGGGTCCGGTTTTGCTGGTAGGAGTTAGGCCGTATGCGGTTGAAGTAATACTCCCAGGCGGTGCTTTTACCCACCAGTTCGGACTTGGACTGCCACTGGTCGACCTCCAGCAGTTCATACTCGATGATGCCGTTGCTACGCTCCACGTCACTCTGCCAGGTGCAGGCCCGAGGGGGAATTCGCTTCAATCTGGCATGAGTTGATTCTACTGCCACTTCAAAAGCAGAGCGCCGTCACGCCAAGGACTGTCGTTCTCAAGAACTCCCGACGATTCTGAAGGTTATTCGTTAGAACACTGTTCCCTCAGGTCACAAGCGCTTTGCATAAACATAGTAGGCCCCGTGAACCTTGCCATTGCCGAGACCGTTTACTAACCATGCCTGGCAACGCGTCTTGCCAGCCCTGAGTTTAACCCGAAACACAACTTCGGTCGCGCCGGGGGGAATCGGTTTTGTTTCGTCCACATCGGCAATCTTCAGCCGCGCGTCCGTGACCTGGATAATTGTCCTACCCGATTCATCCTCGTTCGGCTCGGCTCGGCTTGCAGACGGCGATACAGTTTCCGTGATAGGCAGGTCCATTTCCCGCGGCCAGCGCCGCACGGCAAATTCATACGTCCCATTGCGCGCCACTTCCACGGCCCAGAACCCGTCAGATTGCGTGGCTCGGTTAACCTGGCGGTGGCTGAACACAACCTCTCCATGGATATCGTGGCTCATCAGACACGTGGGATTCTCCTCCGGCGCTCCAATAATGATCTCGCAATATTCGTCGAAACGTTCGGAGACGTCGTCCCACCAGTCTTCGTATGCCTTGCGCAGCCGTTTCACGATCTTGGGATGATCTGCCGCAACGTCCTTTTCTTGCCCCGGATCCGCTTTGATATCGTAAAGTTCTTCGCCGTTGACCAGGCGCCAGCGGTCGTTCATGGCCGCGCTTTTACGCCACTTGATCGGATGGTCGACGCGTTGCGAGTCGGTGACGATGGTACGCTCCGGCCACGCGGCCATCGTTCCGGCTGCAAGGAGCGGTTTCAGACTTTTCCCGTCGAATTTTACGCGAGCGGGTCGCTGCAGTCCGCACAGGTCGATCAGGGTCGGCAGCAGATCTATGTGCGCCGCAAGCCGGTCGATATCACGACCGCCTTGGATAGCACCTGACGGCCAGCGGATAAAACACGGTACGCGATGACCGCCTTCGTATTCTGAGCCCTTTTGGCCGCGCATCCCGGCTCTATCGCCGCCTGCTGTTCCGTTGTCAGTCAAATAGATCAGAATGGTATTTTCCTCCAGGTCCAGTTCCTTCAATCGGCGCATCAGCCGGGCCATATTGTCGTCGAAATTGGCTATCATACCGTAGAACCTGGCCTGATTATCTGATACTGTCTTGTCGATGTACGGCTTACTATATGCCTCGGCAACATTGTTCGGGCCGTGCGGGACGTTGGTCGGCAGGTAGACGAAGAACGGCCGATCCTTATTGGTTTCAATAAACTTCATCGCCTCAGTGAACCAGACATCCGTGCAGTACCCCTTAAACTTCTCCGGCTTACCGTTGCGATAATACGTATCATCAAAATAGTCGTTGCCAAAGTAGTCCATACCTTGCGTGATGGCACCACCATGGAACATCAGCACTTCCTGGAACCCCCGATCCTGGGGCCTGAAGGGGTAGTTGTCGCCCAGGTGCCATTTGCCGAAAAAGCCCGTGCGATAGCCGCTGTCGGCAAAGACATCCGCCATCGTTACTTCGTCCTTGCGTAAGAGCGACCTGCCCATAATCGTATGCCAGACGCCCGTCCGGTTGCAGTAGCGGCCCGTCATTAGTGCTGCCCGCGTGGGCGAGCAGGTCGGGCTAACGTGAAAGTCCGTCAGCCGAGTGCTCTGGGCGTGAAGCTGGTCCAGGTTGGGCGTTTTAAGGACGGGATTTCCGTGACAGGACAGGTCACCGTAGCCCTGGTCGTCAGTCATAATCAGAATAACGTTGGGCTTTTTGGGGGCCGACGACTTGCTTGCAAACAGCATCTGCGAATCAGCCGCCAGCACTGCTGCGCCCAGGCCCATGGTTTTAACAAAATTACGCCTATCCATTACCTATCCTCCTTCAGTTATAAATCCGTCATTACTCTAAGGCTCTTGTCGCCGCGTTCATCGATGAACGCATAAGCCTCGGACATTGCTCAAAAAGAAAATACTTTTTGACCAGTAGTTCGGCTACGAGTCCGCCATACACACCCGGAACAATGATTGAATCATCCTTATTGGGCCATTAAAATGTAAAAATATGAGGATACGCCCCGCCACGACATTGATATAGGGAGGGCACGATGTATTGGTGGGGACGAGGCCCATATCCAATTCTGCTTTACCAGCATCCGGCGAACATATTTTTACTCAATCACCGGACCCTAGCGCCCCTTGGGACAGCATTTGTGGAGAAACTTTAGATGCTCTGCTTTAATTTACCAGGGCAAACGGAGCACCCGAACGCTCTAGAATGAGGCACCGATTGAGAATCTGTTTACACTATTCCATACGCCAAAAGCCGAGTAGGCGTAATCAATCTTCAAGGCAATTCCGCCCACAGAATATTTAATGCCACCACCCAGACTGAAACTTTCCTCACTATAATTGAACTTATAACCACCACGGAGGGAAACCATACCCGCGTACCAATATTCGGCCCCAACATGAATCCTTTCGCTGTAGTCGCGGGGATGAATGGCATCCAGTGCCAGCGTCAGGGAGTTATTACTGCCGCCACCCATAAAATCGAACACATCCACTGCTACACCCATCACAAACGTGAGCGGCAATTGAAATGGTTCTTTCTCGTACTTGAACTGCGGCGAAAAATTCTTAACATTCATGCCTATTCGAAGACTGTTTACTATTCCGGGATAGAAGATAGTTCCGAAGTCATAAGCCATGCCGGTAACCTTGTTATCCACCATCACTGTGTCTGACCCGGACAACGCGCGATTTTCACCAAGGGTCTGGGATGCTAATCTCACCTGTCCACCCACCATGAATTGGGTGTTCAAAGCCCGTGCATAGGCCAGGCCTACCGTATACGCACTCACATCAAGTAGTCCCGTTTCGACAAAACCTTTTTCAAGGTCCGTCGGATTATCTCCAGGTAGCGCGATGCGCGTCCCATATATATCACCGTAATCAGCGAAGATAGCGTTAATCCCCACAGTACCCCAGTTTCCCAGACCTACTGCCAAGGCGCCAGCGTTATAGTTGATATCCCCTATCCAGCCGATGTACGTACCAAAAGCATCGAAACCGGAGACGCCCACCATGCCCGCAGGATTATAGAACATGGCATTGGCGTCATCGGCTACCATTACGAAGGCGCCACCCATAGCCGCCGAGCGAGCGGACATACCAACCCTCAAGAATTGAAGCCCCGTTTGAGCCACTTTATCCATCGCGTAGGCTGGCACTGTCAAGATAAATCCAAGTATAACACTTGTCACGAAACTGGTTATTTTTTTCATTCTTTTCACCATCCTTTTTTTAGAGCTTCAGATTGCCTCTGCTATCTGGTGTTTAAATATTTTATCTTACGACGACGAATTTTACATAAGTACTCTCACCTTCAGGCGTCTCAAAGTAGGCAAGGTAAATCCCGCTTACGATAATCTGTCCGACGTCGGTGGCAGAATGTGTTTCGGATACCCCCAAGGGTCCCCACGATTCATCGCCCGAGCCGCTGGTGTGTTCAATCGTCTTTATCAGGTCACCACCTTCGGTGTAAATCTTGATGGTACAGAGCGGCGGCAAATTCATGAACATGATCTTATTGGGCGTTCCAAGGTACTGCAGCTCGGTAGCCCCAAGACTGAACGGGTTTGGAACGACCCTGATCTCATCCAGCGACGCCGACGGTTCTCGCGTCAAACTGGCCGGCAGAGTGGTGCGATTAAGATATTTGCCGCTTTCAAGTACCTCCGAAACATCCCTAAAGCCCGGGTCATTCGTTCCATCATCATAAGCGCTGACATAGTAATAATAATTCATACCGCGTACGGGACCGCCCGCTGGCGTCAAATCACCATCGTCATAGCTGTGGGTCGCACTTCCGGGAGAATCTTTAATCAACACATAAGTGGTATCCGGATCCCCCAACGCCCGGTAAATCCTGTAACCGGCAAAATCAGATGCAGCTTCAGACTCACTTCCCCACGAAATATTTATGGCATCAACCCCTGAGGTCACCGTAATGGATGGCGGCGGCGGTGCGGCGGGCACCTCGAAATCGTTATCAAAGGCCCATTGGCCGGCCGCTGTATTCATGAAAAGTGAATCCTTGCCAGTAAAGATCCAGCAATCTTTGGCCCAGTTGTTCTCCGCAGACGAGTAAACGTCTGCTTCATAAAGTTCCGGGAAATTTTGAAATTGCTTGGGCAGGTTATCGATGGGTGTTCCACCTGGTCCACCGGTAAATGACATGCCTGGTGGCGGTTCGATTGGAACCTTACTTTTCCACGCCTTACCTACTTCCCAGCCTTTCTCCGGCGAAATACATCCCCCTATAGTAAGCCACACAATTCTAAAAGAATCTTGATATGCTACATTGTAAGGCCCGATGGCAATGTCCCCAGATATCGTGTAACCTAACCAAGGCGCATCTTCGACATTTTTATAGCCTCGATCCTCAAATCTTAGGCTGTGGTGCCCTGGTCTTGAACCCACTATCTCCGGTGTGCTCATTCCAAACTGTCCATCATACCACAAAAACCCTTTCTTCATCAACAGGTAGCCCTGTCGTGTGAGATCTTCAGAAAGATTATCGGAATGTACGACCACGACAGGTAGGTCACAATCTTGGTAACCCGTCATCGTGGGTTGATTCCAGTCGTCAGTAGCGAATCCCACTGGATCTGCAGATGTAGTCAGGCTGGAAAAAACTACAGCCTCAGCACAGAACCAGGGCCGCCGCAGCTGTCCAGTCGCTGTACGCATATATCCAGTCCGATCGTATTCGTCCTTCCTACCTCTAGCAATATACCCGTACATGAGCCTCAAGGAATCTCCCGGCATTTCCCCATACGAATTCATAAAGTGGCCCTTAGTTCTGGGTCTTGTTTGTTTGTGATAGTAAACACTATCCAAGTACTGATCTGGCAGTTCGATCTCCGGATCAAGATCTATATTCCCCGTGTTTATGAAGGTCCAATCGTATACAATATAATCATCGTGGTTCTTTTGACTGAAGGCGTACACTTTTTGATGAATCGAAAGCCCGAAGTTGCTGTTAATATATGATTCCATCATTATATCGGCCGTCCCCGGTATTTTTTCGCCTGTGGCATCTAAATGATCGGCATCTGGATTAAAGGGCCAGGGCTCACTCAACTGAAAACCATCAACAATAATGGTGGGGGGCGTATAACGCATGTACCGGTGTATCGTAATTGCATTTTCATCAGGAACGGGCATCAGGATCTTGGTGTCATCGCTTTGCCACTGTCCATGGCCGGCCAACTTGTAGGGAACTATAGCGCCCGATGTATCCTTCCAGTTCTGAGTGCCGATGAAAGTGGACTTGGTGTTAAAAAAGGCAAAGTTAAACTTATCATAGTAATACCTATGCCCCGTCCCGGGTTGAATGCCGCCTTTACCTTCGTCACCAGAATCCACCACTTTATTGTGATAATTCCCTACCCTTATCCATTTATAGACAATGGATTCAGCTGGCTGGACAGTTAACAGAACAATTATCAGACCCAAAAGCCCTTTTAAATAGTATGATCGTTTCGTAGCCATTATGCTTCCTTTACCTTTATTTGTTATCTAGTTTTTATCTACAATATTTTCTTTAACTAAAAATTGAACTGCATTCCAATCAGAGTAGTGCGCGGATTCAAGTATGTCATGTAATTAAGATCGGGCATGTCGATATAGGGCTTATCGGTCCCCGGACCGCCTGTATCTCCCGGTTTATCGTCCCCGGAAATAAAGCCCTCCTGCTGATATTTCTCGTCCTTGTACATGGGCAGGTGTAGGGATTGCAGATAATAGTCGCGATCAGACCCGCTTGAGAAACCACTATTGCTCATAAATCTCAGATCAAACACGTTTTTGATATCCGCGAAGATGGTAAAGCTGTAGCCCCCCACGCTGGTTCTCTTACTCAGCCTTAGGTCAAAATATTGTTCTGCATTCCACTGCAGATTGTTTTCTAATGTTAAAGGTTCCACGGGTTCCCACGTCTGATAGCGGCCGGCCTTCCAGGTCCAGAGCAGGACCGTCTCCAGGCCGCCCAGCGGCTTTATGCCAGCCACCGTGGGTCCCCAATCACCAGGAATCGCGAGACGGAGACTGCCCCGAGCCACAGGCCGCGCCAGAGGCCTCTCCTGTTCGGGATTTTGCATTCCGTAGATTAATTGATCTCTCGGGTCCTGATAGTAGACTCTTCGTCCAATATTGCCCTCTGTCGATACCCGATAGTCATAATTAAACCATCCCGTAATCCAGCGCCCAAAACGCTTATCAATTCGCATCTCAAAACCCCGGACATCAGCATAGTTGTTATTTGCGGTTATCTCGTAATCAACGGTTCCCTCATAATTCACGTACCTTATGGGACCCGGTTGATCACTTACATCCTTATAATAACCCGCTAAATGAATCCTGAATAGCCCGACATCATGTTCATAACCAAGCTCATATGCTATCGTTCTGGCCAAATCCTGGGAGGGATTGCCTATAAAAACCATCCCCTGATCTTTACGTCCGTAGCCAATTTGGTACATACTTCTGGTGTTAGGCATTGAATAAAAATGCCCGTAATTAAAGTAGAGTTTAGAAACATCCGAAATTGGATGCGATATCCCCAGACGCGGGGACACATTCACGTTGCCTTTTGCTTCTTCTTTTGGCGTTTTTTCAAGAAAATCACCTTTCCATGTTCTTGAAAAGTATTTCGAATACACGTCCACTGTATACCATTCAGTATTGGGGTCATTGAAATCCACCCTCACACCAAGATTAGCAATTATTCCCTCGAACTCGAATTTGTCCTGAATATAAGCGCCGCCACGTCTCGGAGTCGCGGCCCACTCGACACGCCAATTATGAGCCAAATCAAAGGCTTCCTGGAAATAGTACGTATCATGATCATCTATGGTATACTCAAAACCGGTTTTTAGCTGGTGGTACTTATTGATCTGACTGGTCAGATCAAATTTAATCGCGACAGTGTTCACATTCGTATAATCATAACGTCCGCTACCCGGGCCATATATCATCTGGTCATACATATATAGATATCCCCCAAAGGAGGGAAAGCCATATGGTGACTCATCGATCTTAAAACTGCCAAACTGTGCAAGTTTAGTTGTATCTCGGGTAACGTCCCAACCATCGGACAGATTTTCGACGTACACCCGCGAGATTCTAAAATTATAGAATGTGCTAGGACTTAAAATATGATCGAAAGATAGTCCCATCATGGACCGCGTGACATCCATTGGATACTGGAGAAATGGGGCATACACGGTTCTACCGGAGTTCCAATTAGAAGGACCGGTGAGATAACTGCTAATAGAAAATGTAGATTCACCGCCATAAACGCCTGAAGGGACACCTCCACCCCACCCCAGGGAGGTAATCTGGCCCCACAATCCTTCGAGGGTGAGTTTCATAGATTGGGATACACGGGAGGTCAGCTTTACTTGTCCACTTCGATCATGAAAGAAATCTATATTTTCGGGGAGGGCGAACATTTCCTTATTATCCCTAAAAGAGGCGAAAAAGGTCATGTTTCCTAAAAACCGACTAATCACTGGTACCGGGCCAGACAAACTTAAATCAATATTCAAGTCTGGTTTGTCACCGTAGCTTCCCGGATAGGGGTGGCCAAGCTCTTCGGATCCTTCAGCCGCATGCCGCCAGATAAATAGATTCCGGGCATCTTCCGGGTCCATACCGGGATTCTCCTCAGTGAATGCCGTCCATCCTCCGAAATCCGTATATTGGTCTCTGAAGTATACTGGGTGGTGGGCGTCCGCTCCGTCGTAATTATAGTCTGTGTTAGTTGGGTCCCAAGGAGAACCCGCCACCGGATTCGAAGTACCGGTCATACTAACATCAGGGTCAAGATACGGCCGCAAAAAGTAATTGTCATGATCATAGAGAGACGGACCGTTATGTTTCAGGCGGGGCACGACATACCGGAAATCAACCGATCCGTGATACCGGTTCGGATCACCCGCTTTGGTAACGATATTAATGAGTCCCGAACGAACATTACCATACTCCGCATTGAAGCCGCCCAAGATGATGCTCAACTCCTGTACAGCGCTGAGATTAACCACCCACAGAGGTCTGTTCGCTGCGTTATCCACCATAACCAAACCATCCACCATAAACTGGGTTTGATCCAGGCCGCCACCGCGAATTAAGTCGCCTTCGACTCCGGCCTGTAACTGCACATACTCCATCACATCGGCCACCATCGGCACGTTCATTATTTCCTCGACAGTGGCGCTGATAACGCTGGCGGTTTGATCCATCTTAACTACCTGTCTCTCAGCCACCACCTCGACGGTGCCCATCTCCAATACCGTCGAACTCAGGCCAAAATCGACGCGCGTCGTGTGGTCAACTGTAACTAAGGCTTCAGTCTGCGCCAGAGTCCGATAGCCAATCATAGATGCTTGGACAGCATATCTTCCAGGGGGTAAGTTTATGACATAGTAGTCCCCTTCAAGATCAGTTGCCGCTCCCAAATTGGTGCCGACAACGATCACGTTGGCACCTGGCAACGGGTCGCCTGTAGCAGCATCCGTAACCCTACCGGAGATTTTACCCGTAACACCCGCCATGGCGAATGAGGCGATGCAGAATAGGAAGGAAATTAGAATTAGAATCTGCTTTTTCATTTTCAACTCCTCCAGATTAAATCTTTCACGGTTTTGGGTTCATTAATTTTACTTACATCCCTCTATATACATAGAGTTATATGAATAGAGGAAGGTCCCCGCCCAGCCACAGACAGCATCAACTTGCCGCCAGGTGTGGCACCCTGCGCATGAGACTTCCTCATTCTCGGGAAGGATAGGTGTTTCTCTATTATCATCGCGATGAAAGTATAGATTCTCAAGAAAAACAATTATTTCAGCCGCCTTTGAATGTTAATACCTACTTTAGCACGTCTAGGATTTGTGCCAGAATATAATTAGGTATTTTTTGATATATCAAGACCATTTCTCGCTTTATCGCCGGGTAGAATATTTCAGCCGCCTTAATGTGCTTAATATCCACTTAGTATGACCAAGACTCACGCTGGAATATAGTAGGTAATTTTTGGTATATCAAGACCATTTCACGTTTTTGTATTTCAAAACCATTTCTCGCTTAATCCGTCCGCGGGTCCATTATTCACCCCAGATCCTGCCTCACCAAGGCCTTGTCAACATCGCTGCCTGAGACCTCATGCCGGCAAATCAGCAGGCATGACACTATTGCTCACCGCCCCGGCTGCCTGTCTGTATCCTCAGGTTCCAGCGGAAACTTAACCGGCCCGTTCGTCCGCTGTGAGCGATAGATCGCCGTGAAGAGCTCTACCGTCTTGCGCCCTTCCCCCCCGATGATCAGCGGCTCCCGGTCTTCCAGAACGGCCTGGACAAAATCACGCAGCTGCAGCTCGTGGTAGTACTCGGTAGCGTTGATTCTCTCAAAGAGCGCCCGGTCTTCTGCCTGCCAGCGGGGGAGCAGCTCCTCCTCACCCGGCACCGTCCACAGGTCATTAATGGGCGGCTCGGCAATCTCCGACATGCCGGCGATGAACATGGCCCCGCCGTCGGTCTGCACTCCCACCGAAGCGCCGTTATGGCCGTGTACGTGCACCTTGCCGAAGATGCCCGGCTTCTGGGAGTTGCTGACAATGATGCTTCCAATGGCACCGTTTTTAAAACGGATGACCGCAACGGCGGTATCATCTACCTCTATATAGGGGTGATTGAGGTTATCCCAGTAGCCGAACAGCTCGTCAATGGGCCCCATGAACCACTGCAACAGGTCCAGCTGGTGGGGCGCCTGGTTGACCAGTACGCCGCCCCCCTCGCCTTCCCAGCTGCCCCGCCAGGGGTCGCTGCGGTAGTAGGCCTCATCCCGCCAGCCCAGCACGTGGACGCTTCCCAGAACCGGCCGGCCGATCCTGCCGGCATCGATGGCCCGCTTCACCCGCTGAACGGGTTCATACAGCCGCCGCTGGGAGATCACGCCGATCTTCACCCCAGCCTTATCAGCCGCTTTGATCATTGCGTCGCAGTCGGCCAGGGTTGCGGCCAGGGGCTTTTCTACGAGAATGTGCGCACCGGCCCTTGCGGCCCTGATAGCGGGATCGGCGTGGGCGGGATGGGGCGTACAGATAATCACCGCGTCGAGTCCGGCATCTGCCAGCATCTTGTCAATATCCCTATAGGCCCTGACGCCGTAGGTCTCGGCAAAAGCCTGCACCCTTTCCGGGGTCCTGCTCATGGCGGCAGTGAGGTTGACCTCCGGCAGCTTCTCAAGCGCGGCTGCGTGCAGGTGGGCCACCTTCCCGCAGCCAATAATACCTACTTTAACCTTTTTCATATTGGTCCCTGTCTGTTTTGTAGAAGAATATCTGCTACAGCGACTATTATTTTTTGTAGTGCCTATCATCAAACCGTTGGAACCCCGCCATCGGCGGGGAAACGGTTTACTTCGGGATTGCTTAGCCTATCAGCCCACGACTTAAGTCGTGGGCTAACATTCTGTTAAATAATACATTATAGAACCGCTTTAGCGGTTTAATATCTCCTTTAAATTTGATAGGAGACACGTACTCTGCAACGATATTGCTACATATGTTATGTTATTCAACACTTATCATCAGAAAGGCTGTTTAAAGATTGGTACCACCACGCAACGGCAGCGACCTACGGCTCAAGGATCACCTTCATCAGTCCCGGCTCCCACTTCTGCAGCCGCTCGAACCAGGAAGCCCCTTCGGATAAGGGAGCTGTGGCCGAAATGAGGGTGTCCACGTTCACCTTGCCGCCGGCAATCGCCTCTATTGCGGCGGGATACTCGCCCCGGGAGGCGCAGGAGCCGTATACCGTGACCTCCCCGGTTACTACCGCCTGCAGCGGCAGCTCAACCGTTGGCGAGAGGTTACCGACCAGCGTGAGGTATCCCCCTTTCCGCAGAGAAGCGACGGCGGAGTTGATGGCAGGGGTGATGCCCACCGCCTCCACGGCCACGTCCGCGCCCCGGCCGCCGGTCATCCTGAAAACTTCCGCTGGAACATCGACGCTATCAGCTTTCAGGCCCACATCGGCGCCCAGCCGGCAGGCCAGGTCCAGGCGGCCTTGCTCCAAGTCAACGGCAATGATCTGCCCGCATCCAGCCAGCCGGAGCCCCTGCACCACCAACAGGCCCACCATGCCCGCCCCCACCACCAGGGCAGTGTCATCCGGGGATAATGGTGTGCGCGACACCGCGTGAAGGGCGATGGACAGCGTCTCTACCAGCGTAGCCTGGGCGAAGCTGAACTCCTCTGGCAGGCTATACAGGATGTGCTGGGGCACAGCAACGTACTGGGCGAAGGCCCCGTCCAGGCGATAATCGTCGCAGGACACACCCAGTACCCGGCGGCTGTCGCACAGGTTGATCTCACCGCGGCGGCAGAACCAGCATTTCCCGCAGTATACCGTGGAGTCGAAGGTTACCCGGTCGCCTTTCCTCCAGGCGGTGACCTTGTCGCCTGTCTCCGCGATGACACCGGCGGCCTCGTGCCCCATCACGATCGGCGGCCGGCGCCGGCCCGTGCTGCCGTCCATCCCGTGCACGTCGCTGCCGCAGATGCCGCAGGCCTTCACCCGGATCAGCACCTCATCCGGCCCGAAATCTGGCGCCGGTATGTCCCGGTATTCAAAATGGTTGTATTCGGTTAAGACGAGTGCTTTCATAGCCTGCTGTTCAATCTTTTCCTTTAATCCATTATCACGGCTTCAATTTCGTCAGGCCTGCGGATGGTTCCGCCCCGATGCCGCTGAGCCCGCCGGTGATCAGGACCACCTTTCCCTTCGATACCATAATTTAAGCCCTCCAGGTAAACAGATTTAATCTGATATTAATAAATCCTCACTCAGCCCTGAGCCAATTCTATCAGGTCCATAACGCCCGCATAGAACACGACACAGGCAAAGATGAAAGCGATAGCCCTGCCGGGGCTTTCTTCTTGGTCGTCATACATCCCCCCTTACACCAGCAGCACCTTCCTGACGTACTCAATCTCCTTTGTCACTACTGCACTGGCTATATCATGTTGGCAGTTTCAGCAATAAATTCCTGTTAGGCCAATTATGTCTCTCTTAGCTCAAGATGTCCCAAAAGAGAGGCCATCGGCTATAACGACGGCCAAGTGGCAGCCACCTACAAGCTTCGGACCGCCGATGAGCCGGCGGCGATTGTACAAGTGGCCAGGGAACCGGGCGTGGTCAGGATAACCGCCAGGGCCGATGGCTTCCCAGGCGCCAGTGTGGTTTTCAGTTCTGAATAAATGGCTGATTAATAGCCGGAAGCCATGGGGAAGCTGCAGCCGAATCGTTGTGGATAGTTAAATTCCAACCGGGCAGTTCAACCGACAAACAGCAAGAGCCGTCATGACCAACCGTGTTCCCTACACCGTCCCGCCGGAAATCATCTTTCCCCATCCGCTGACCAACCACGCCGATCCCCGCCTGAAGCACCGCTTCCAGCCGTGGGAAGGCCCGGAGGCCGATGTGGTACTTATCGGGGTGCCTTTTGATGAGGGTGTAGCGCTGGGCGGCGGGCGGCCGGGGGCGGCCGGAGGGCCTGCCGCTCTGCGGAAGGCAATGCTGCGATACGGCACTACCTACGACGCCGAGCAAGACATCGATTTCGACCATCTGAGGCTGGCCGACGCCGGAGACCTTGAGGTAGTAGCCGATAATGTCGCCGCTACCCACGAACGCCTGGCTGAAGCGGTGACTGCCATGCTGAACGCCGGGGCCGTCCCGGTGGTAGTAGGCGGGGGGCACGACGCCACCTTCGGTTCCGTCAAGGCGCTAATGGATAAGTATTCCCAAGTAGCGGGCATCAATGTGGACGCCCACCTGGACCTGCGGGAGGTATTGGATGACCGCATTACCAGTGGCACCCCCTACCGCCGCATCCTGGAAGAGCTGAGCCTGCCCGGCCAGAACCTGGTGGAGTTCGGAGTGCACGGCAATGTCAATTCCCGGGAGCATATGCGGTATGCGCAGGAGCGGGGTGTCCCCTGTTTCTCCCTGGGACAGGTCAGGCAGCAGGGGATCGACGCCGCCTTCACCGACCAGCTCCGGCTGCTGTCGGGCCGGGCCAATACGCTCTTCGTATCGATTGACCTGGACGCTTTCGCTGTCGCCTACGCGCCGGGTGTCTCGGCACCCGGCGCGGAAGGTCTGACACCTGAGGAGGGCCGCCAACTGGCCCTCGCGGCGGGCCGTCATCCCGGCGTCCATCTGTTTGAACTGATGGAGCTCAACCCTCTTTTCGATGTAGATGATCGCACCAGCCGGCTGGCGGTGATGCTGCTGTGCGCCTTCCTGACCGGTCTGGCTACTCGCAAGGCCGCACCACAAACCCGGTAAATGGAGACTTGATGAACGAGCAGGAGATTATCACCAACGAGCAGAAGAAATACGGCTGCCATTGCGACATCGGCGCCGAACTGGCCCGCTACGGCCGACCCATGCACATGGCCGCCAAGCCCGCCCAGCCACCCCGCGCCCCCACTGGCATCACCAGGACCGCCGCCACCTAGGACGCCGAAGCAGCCAAGCGGATGCTGCATAACAACCTGGACCCGGCCAATGCCATCGACTGGGAGCAGCTCATCGTCTATGGCGGCACCGGCAGGGCGGCCCGCAACTGGCACGAGGTGCAGAAAATCACCGCCGCACTCGATGGGTTGGCTGAGGATGAGACCCTCTGCGTCCAGTCCGGGCAGGCGGTGTATGTAGCCCGGACCTTCCCCCACGCCCCCCGGGTGATTATTGCCAACTCCAACCTGGTGCCCCGGTGGGCTAACCAGGAATACTTCGACCAACTCGACCGCATGGGTCTAATGATGTACGGCCAGATGACCGCCGGCTCGTGGATCTATATCGGCACCCAGGGTATCCTGCAGGGCACCTACCAGACCTACCTGGCAGCCGCCGAGAAGCATTACCGGGTGCCCTCACTTAAGGGCAAACTGGTTCTCACCGCCGGCATGAGGGGCATGAGCGGCGCCCAGCCCATGGCGGTGACCATGAACGAAGGAGTGATCCTTGACGTAGAAGTGCGCGTCGAGCGCATCCAGCGCAAAGTGAAAGAAGGTTACTGCGACCGCCTGACCGCCGACCTGGATGAGGCCCTGGCCTGGGCCGACGAGGCCCGCGGCAGGGGCGAAGCGCTGTCCATCGGGCTGGCGGGCAACGCCGCCGAGGTGTACCCGGCCCTGGTGCAGCGGGGCGTCATCCCCGATATGGTATCCGACCAGACCCCGGCCCACGACCTGGGAGCTTACGTCCCCGTCGGCGACCTGGCCGAGCTGGACGAGCTGCGCGTCAGTGACCCGGCCGAGTACCACCGCCGGTCCCTGGCCTCCATCGCCCGGCACGCGGAGGCCATCCTGGAGATGCAGCGCCAGGGGGCCATAGCCTTTGACTATGGCAACAACCTGCGCGCCCAGGCGGAGAGAGCCGGCGTGGAAGTACGCCAGTCTGACGGTGCGTATAAGTACCCCGGCTTTGTTCCGGCCTACATCCGGCCCCTGTTCTGCCGCGGGATGGGCCCCTTCCGCTGGGCTGCCATCTCCGGCGATCCTAAAGACATCCACACCATTGACCGGGAGCTCCTGCAACTTTTCCCCGATAACGAGGGGCTGGCGCGGTGGATTCGCCTGGCCTCGGAAAAGGTGCCTTTCCTGGGACTGCCCACCCGCATCTGCTGGCTGGGCTGCGGCGACCGGGCCAGGTTCGGCCAGGCCATCAACAGCCTTGTCGCCAACGGCAGGGTCTCGGCCCCAATCGTCATCGGCCGGGACCACCTGGACACCGGCTCGGTGGCCTCCCCCGACCGCGAGACCGAAGGCCTGCTGGACGGCTCTGACGCCGTAGCCGACTGGCCCCTGCTCAACTTCGCCCTGAACACCGCCGCCGGGGCCTCGTGGGTCTCCTTCCACCACGGGGGCGGCGTGGGCATCGGTAATGCCCTCCACGCGGGCATGGTAATTGTCGCTGACGGCACTGCCGAACGTGCCGAGCGCCTGGAGCGTGTCCTTACCGTGGACC
>CAZQOY010000019.1:0-23455 GCA_964595095.1 uncultured bacterium
CTTATATTCATGACACCAATCTAATGCTGGTGCCAGACCTTAATCAATTACCTAAATTTATCAGGGCTGAGGGCGGCCCTAAACGCATTGTGTGGATGAATCGCGACCTGAAAGAAGTAATGGAGCCGATGCTTCGAGACATCGGCGAAAAGGAAGGCATTGAAGACTTCTTCTCAATGGTCGCCGACGAAACAGTGGCCGAAACCGAAGAGGAAGTCTTAGCGCACATTACAAAAATGAGCCATCCCGCCCTTTCGATGCCGCCCCTGTTTTAGCCATCCGCTATGAAAACTATAGCAATTACTGGCAAAGGCGGCACCGGCAAAACTACGATTGCCGCACTTATCATCCGCTGGTTGAGCGAGAATGTGTCGAAATCGATACTGGCGGTCGATGCCGATTCAAATGTCAATCTAAACGACTTGCTCGGCGTTGAGTCGAAAGAGACTATTGGTGGAATCAGGGAAGAGATGAAGTCCAAGGTCAACGATCTGCCAGGGGGGATGACCAAGCAGCAGTTTCTGGAGTATAAAATTCAATCCAGTCTCGTAGAAACACCGGATTTTGATCTTATTGCAATGGGGCGTTCCGAGGGGCCGGGGTGCTATTGCTATGCCAATAATCTGCTTCGGGATATACTGAATAGCCTGAGCGAAAGTTATGACTTTGTGATAATCGATAATGAAGCGGGAATGGAGCATTTAAGTCGACGTACGGTACAGGATATTGATTATCTGCTGGTGCTCTCCGATCCGTCCATAAGAGGGATTAAAACGGCGGGAAGAATCAGCAGGCTTTTGCAGGAGCTTAGAACCAGAGTGAAAGAGCAATATCTGATACTGAACCGTTTACGCAGTTCGCCTTCCGAGCCGATGCAAAGTGCTATCGAAGATGAAAGGTTGACGCTTTTATGTTCAATTCCGGAAGATGAAGGTCTCCTGAAAATGGATCAGAGAGGGGATTATATCTGGCCCAATATTTCCAATGCTTCTGTCTATCATGCTATTGAACAGTTAATGATGAAACTTGATGTGGCTGGGACCAGCAAAGAGCTATCAGCATCATGAATATCGAAATTCCCAAAGAGACCTTTGCCGGAAAGATCGTCGAGGTCACCATTGGCGCTACCCCTGATCAGGGAGGTACTAGGTCTCAAACCATTACTATCGGCGGCAGCAGTGCTCTGCCCTTTCATTATTTTGAAGGTGAGCATCCTCATCGGCAGGTGGTGGCGATGGAGGTATTTGACAAAGTTCCGAACAAATATCCAGACTCCCTGATGGAATATTATCGGGAGGTGATCGACAGTCCAGGGGATATGGCAAAGCGCTGCGTCGAGGAATATGGCGCGGAGCTGATCAGCGTGCGACTTGAAGGTACCCATCCCGAAAAGGGGAATAAGAGCGCGGATGAAGCAGCGGAGACAGTCAAGGAAGTGCTGGGAAGCGTAGCTGTACCTCTCATCATCACCGGCCATAGCCATTTTAAAACAATTAATGAAGTCATGAAAAAAGTATGTGAAACAGCGGCGGGTGAAAATTGTCTGATTAATTACGTTGAAACGGATAATTACAAAACTATCGCAGCTGCCGCAATCGCTTATGGACACACCCTCGTGGCTCAATCACCAATCGATGTCAATCTTGCCAAACAGCTGAATATTCTGCTGACAGACATGAACTATCCTCCGGAAAAAATCGTGATGGACCCTTTGACAAGTACCCTGGGATACGGCCTGGAATATACTTACTCCATCATGGAGCGAATCCGGAATGATGGCCTGGCCGGGGACAATATGCTGGCTTTCCCGATGCTGATTAATCCCGGATATGAAAGTATTGCCGTAAAAGAGGCCATCGCACCGGAACAGGAATATCCTGAGTGGGGCGATCAGGAAATGCGTGTTGCGTATTGGGAAATCGCTACCGCGATGAGCCTGTTAGTGACCGGAGCTGATTTGCTCATTATGTATCATCCTAAAGCAATCCAGGTTGTAAAACAGAAGATTAATGAAATGTATGATTCCAGTAATTTGGAGCAATGATGGCATTAACCGGATTAGATATATTTAAGCTGCTGCCAAAAACCAACTGCGGTGATTGCGGCGTTCCAACCTGTATGGCGTTCGCCATGAGGCTGGCCCAGAAAATTACTGAGCTGAGCGAATGTCCCCATGCTTCCGAAGAAGCCAAGGAAACCTTAGGTGCGGCAAGTGAACCACCTATTCGGCTGGTAAAAATTGGGGGAGCAAGTCCATTAGAGCTGGGTGAGGAGACGGTTCTGTTCCGCCATGAAAAAACATTCTGCCATCAAACAGGAATTGCTATTCAATTATCTACAACAGAAGATGAAGAACAACTTCTCAATAAAATAAAAGTAATTGATACTCATAGTGTAACTCGGGTTGGAGAAGACTTAACAATTGATCTGTTCTTCATATCTCATGATTCGGACGATAAGGATAATTTCTTAAAAACAATTACTCTAGTGAAACAACATTCGACCAAAGGAATTATATTGGATTGTTCTGACCAAGATCTTTTAAGATATGGTTTAGAATTACTCAAAGAAGATCGCCCCGCCATCCTGTTGCGAAATGAACTTACTGACAATGACGTTGAATTGGCTAATTCATACGATGCAAGTCTTATAATATCCGCTTATTCTCTTGGCGATTTATCGAAGCAATCAGAAAAAGCGAAAGCTGGAGGAGTGAAGAATGTAATCTTGAATATGGAATCCAATAATATTGGCCATCAATTACAATACAGCACGATTTTACGGCGATCAGCACTGAGGAAATATTTTAAACCCTTTGGTTATCCAATCTTTACCTACATTCATAATGAAAACGAATATGATTTGTTAGCAAACTCCTCCCTGGGAATATGCAAGTATAGCTCCATTATCGTATTGCCGAAATATGATAAAGCGATATTGTATACCTTATTTACCCTGCGGCAAAATATTTTTACCGATCCACAAAAGCCCATTCAAGTTGAACCTAAAGTTTATTCAATTGGATATCCAACTCCAGAGTCTCCAGTGTTCGTTACTACCAATTATTCTTTGACTTATTTCATGGTTTCTGGAGAAATTGAGAATTCAGGGATTTCAGCCCATCTTGTTATAACAGATTGTGAAGGACAGTCTGTGCTTACAGCATGGGCAGCGGGAAAATTTGATGGGGAAACAGTTTCTAACTTTATCAAAGAAATTAATTTAGAACAACAAGTAAAAACCAGAAAACTTATTATCCCAGGTTATGTTTCACAGATAAGCGGGGAATTAGAGGAAAACCTGCCTGGCTGGGATGTTATTGTAGGATGTCAAGAAGCATCCGATATACCAACCTTTGTAAAAAGCATGGATTTGACATAAAATTTAAAATGCTTTTTTTAAGTGCAGTAACGAAACAAACTTATTAATCCATACCGTGAGCAATTGAGTGAGTAACGGAAAACAAAAAGAAATATTTACCATTAGATTCCTGCCCTTTGAGATAGATATTGATATTGAATCTGGCACAAATGCCCTGGATGCTATTAGAAAAGCTGACCTTCCTCTAAATACTACCTGTGGTGGAAAAGGTACCTGTGGCGACTGTATTATTCAAATCTTAGAAGGAACTTATCAGAGCAAACCATCAGCAGCACTTCCACAACAACTTCTTAAGAAAGGATATGCATTAGCCTGTCTCACTGAAGTTAACGACAGTCTTACAGTTCAGTTACCTCAATACCAACAACTCTCAATCAGGGGAATTGTAGATTCCCAATATTTTGAAAATAACAAAGATAACATTTCAGGTATTTATGAAATTAATCCTCCGATAAAAATACTAGATCTGAAAATTCCTCCTTCTACCATAGATGATAACTACAGTGATTTAAAAAGACTTCTGCAGGAAATTCAAAAAATACTACAAACAAAAAATGTGAATTGTGATTATTCAGTGTTGAAAATACTGGCTAATACCGTTCGTGAAAAACGGGGCCATATTAATGCTGTAGTATTCGAAAATGAAGAGTATTGGACAGTAATTAGTGTCGAGCCAAACATTACAAAGAAAAGTGTCTACGGGATTTCTTGTGATATCGGAACAACCACCGTGGCTTTGAATTTGGTCGATTTAAAAAATGGAAAAATACTAAGTACGGCGTCTGATTATAATCAGCAAATAAAATGTGGTGAAGATATTATTTCAAGAATCAATTATTCTTAAAGACCTAGACGACTACAAGAACTTCATGAACTCATTATCAGAACGATCAACAATCTCATTATAAAAGTCGCCGAAACTGCCCTGATATCAACTACTGATATATATTACATCTCAATATCTGGTAACACGACAATGATCCACCTATTCCTGGGTCTCGAACCTCACTATATCCGTGAAGAACCGTATGTTCCTACGATGAATCAGGTTCCAATTATATTATCTCGTGATCTAGGATTAAAAACAAATCCTGACGGGAGAGTGTACTGTGCTCCGGCTGTTGGAAGCTATGTGGGAGGTGACATTACAGCAGGATTACTCTGCACACCTATTCTAAAGAGCACAGAGAAGATTTCTCTATTTATCGATGTGGGTACCAATGGTGAGATTGTTTTAGGAAATCAAGAGTGGCTTATGACATGCGCATGCTCTGCGGGTCCTGCTTTTGAAGGCAGTGGAACCAAATGCGGCTTGCCGGCATCTGAAGGTGCTATTGAACGGTTCAAAATAAAGGATAACGGTGAGGTGGAGTATAAGGTTATTAATGATAGCAAGCCGAAAGGATTGTGTGGATCAGGACTCGTTGATCTTTTAGCGGAACTATTCATAAATGATTATATCGATCGTAATGGAAAGTTCAATACAGTGAAAGAAGATCCAAGAATCATTGAAGGTGAAAGTAGTAGGGGATTTCTTGTTGAAAAGGGAAAGAATTGTTATTGGGGCAAAGATATCCTACTCACTGAAAATGATATTTCAACCCTTATCCGCACGAAAGGAGCGATATTTTCAGCCTGTTCATTACTACTCAAGAATGTGGGAATTACTTTCGATGAGATTGATGCCTTTTACATCGCCGGTGGATTCGGCAGATATTTGACTATAGAAAATGCAATCCGTATTGGCCTTCTTCCGGATATTGAGCGAAACAAATTTCACTATCTGGGGAATAGTTCACTTCTCGGTGCCCATCTTATCTTGATCTCTGGAAAAAATAGAGAAATAGTAAACGAAATCACAACAAAAATGACCTATATTGAATTGAATACAGAGCCGAGTTATATGAATGAATATACCGGTGCTCTGTTCCTACCGCATACCGATATGGAGTTATTCCCCTCGGTAAAAAAGGCGCTTCATTCGTGAGTCCCGATTGCAGCAAATGCTAGTGGCAGTTGACATCAAGAGTGCCGATGACGCTGCCCGGACTCGCCGTAGACGGCCTTGTCCGTAGGGCTACCGCCCGAGGGCTACGTCGAGGCCGGGCTACACCGAAGCCATTGGCTATCGCATCTTATTTTCAGAGTACGGGTTCTTCTTATCCTCTCCAGGGACGCTCTCTGCCGTTTTTCTCTATTCCTGCCAATATATCTTTTGCGATCATCACGTTCTCTTCGATCTGATAGTCCGTCATTCCCACACAGACAAAATCGGCGCCATTCTCAAATGCATATTTGAAACCGACTCGTGGATGGATCGCCCCCGCAGCCAGCACCTTATAGCTGATCCAGGGCTTCTTCACCGTTTTCATGAGTTTGATTGTCTCTTCGGGGTACTGTTCCCACATGCAGTCATGGTCGTCGGGACCCATACTATCCACCCGGAAAGGCCTTCTTGTTTCCTTGGGATAAGCGGACTGGTAGTTGTCATGGTGTAATGTTTTGAAGTAGAAGTCGACATCTATGCCGGCTTTCTCACAGGCCGCGGGCACCCGCCAGTCATGGCCGCCCACACCGGCGATCGCACCGTTCTTCTTAAGGAAAGAGACGAACTTCTCGATCACATCCAGCCGGTTGGCCTGGACCAAATCCTCCGCTCTTTTACCCCATATGAACGCTCCCACATCGCCCTGGTCAATAGACTTTTGGGCGGCACTTAACGGGTCTTCGGCACTCGGACCCAGTTGCCCGATAACCTGTATCTTTCCGCCCCGTTCTTTATTGTATTCACGCGCCCGTCTACCACCACCTACGTTGGTATTTATTCCCATTTCCTCACATAGCTGATAGGTGTTCATCCATACGTCGCTCGTAGCATAGTGCCTGAATAGCGTGCTAATATAGATTAAATCCCGGGCGTGAGACCCGAGTGAATTACTACCGATGATCACCCTGCCGATGTTCACATGTTTAATCTTGCCCATTGGCATTTTTACACCATCGAACTTGGGCGCTGGCGGCTTTTGTCTCCGCTGTGCAGCTGTACTGCTTGGCATCCCTACACTTAGACCAACCGCAGTAGCTGCCGACGCAAGGGCGGACTTTTTCAGAAAACCACGGCGATTCATTTTTTTTAACATGATATACCTCTCCTTTTTTTAGTTGGGGAATGTCTTGTAGACTGTCTACTACAAGCTTCAAAACAATATCAAGTTCACCTGCTCCTGATATTTTTCTTTGAGCAATTTAGACGGTCGCAGCAAATATGTCAACTACGAATACAAATAATATTCGCATGGAAAAACTTTGAAAATCCAGCTGCCGCGCTGGGGATTCGGATTTCAGGCGGAAGTCGTCGTTGGCGGGATCGACGAAGGGGGGAGGGGGGAAGCTGTACAATAATTTGCAGCTGAACCTGGAATACTGATGATGGGGTGCTAGATAAACCTTGGACGAGCAGAATGTCTCCCTTAGTTTATACCCCAACTTATGCACATCCCTTTGATGACGTACATGCAGTGAGTTATAAGGAGTTGTTATGGATATAGCAATAAGCTATGTAAGGAGCACATCGTGAACCAATCTCTTCTCAGCGCCGCCGTCATCGCCGCTCTTGGTGGCCTGCTGTTCGGTTTTGATACTGCGGTGATCTCTGGAACTACGGAATGGCTTAAGGTCGTGTACCAGCTCAGCCCCGCCTGGCTCGGGTTTACCGTCGCCATCGCCCTGATCGGTACGATTCTCGGAGCCATCGTCGCGGGCAAGCCAGCGGACCTGTTTGGACGTCGAACGACACTGTTCGTCATCGCAGTGCTCTACTTTGTCTCCGCTGTCGGCAGCGGATTGGCTTGGGACTGGTATTCGTTCATGTTCTTCCGCTTCATCGGCGGCATTGCTGTCGGCGGGGCTTCGGTGGTCTCACCGATGTACATCGCCGAGATATCGCCGGCTCGGTACCGGGGCCGCCTCGTGGCGATCACGCAGTTCAATATCGTATTCGGCATCCTCCTGGCGTTTTTCTCAAACTTCGTAATCGCGCAGCTCGACCTTGGCGCAATAGAGTGGCGCTGGATGTTCGGGGTCGAAGCATTCCCCGCAGCGGCGTTCTTCTTCCTCCTGTTCTTGACGCCCTTCAGCCCGCGTTGGCTGGTGACGCAGGGCCGGTCCGACGAGGCCCGCGCCGTGCTGGCGATGCTGGGCACTGATACCGCCAGCGCCGATGACCAGGTCAAGGAAATCCAGGCCTCGCTCGATCTCGAACACCACAGCCTGAAAGAGCCCTTTTTCCGCCGAGCGTACCGGAAGCCGATCCTGCTCGCGGTGGCGATTGCGATGTTCAATCAGCTTTCGGGCATCAACGCCCTGATGTATTATGCGCCGCACATCTTCAAGATGGCCGGGGCGGGGGAGAGCGATGCTATGCTGCAGACCGTCGCGGTGGGTGGAACGAATCTCATCTTCACGATAGCGGCACTGGCCATCATCGACCATTTCGGCCGGCGCAGGCTCATGCTGGTCGGCTCAATCGGCTACATCCTGAGCCTCGGCACCACCGCTTGGGCCTTTTACGTCTACGGGACCGAGTTCACAGCCGCCGGTAGTGTCGTGGTGCTGGCAAGTCTGTTGGTGTTCATCGCTTCACACGCGTTCGGCCAGGGGGCAGTGATCTGGGTGTTTATAAGCGAGATCTTTCCCAACCGTGTCCGCGCCCGCGGCCAAGCGCTGGGCAGTTTCACGCACTGGTTCATGGCCGCGCTGATCTCGTGGACCTTCCCGATGATCTCTGAGGTGTCGGGCGGCCACACCTTCGCGTTCTATGGTGTGATGATGGTGCTGCAACTGTTCTGGGTGCTGCTGGTCATGCCCGAAACCAAAGGCGTACCACTGGAGCAGGTCCAGAAGCACCTGGGGATCGAGTAAGCCCGGTCATAGCCCAACGGGTGAGCCGGCAGCCTCGACGTGCCGTCTACGGCGAGTCCGGGGAGGCCGGGCGAGGCCCTTTTCGCAGAACTTTTTGGACTTGATCACTAGTATCAAAATTTATGCTTGTATCAAGCAAATTCTGCCTTATATATTGTATCCTACAATTCATAACAAATAAAATTAAAAAGGATGGATTATGTTTTCCTCAGGTAATGTCAAATTCAGGCCGCTATATGCACTATTTCTGATTCTGTACATCTCTGGTGTTGTCAATGCCCAGGCCCCTTGGCAAAAGCCTATACTCAGGAGCCGAACGGACGTTGAAAAAATTATGGGGCCAGTTAAACAAAAAGAACCGTCCCGGGACCTCAATATCGTTTGGGTTTGGGGTGTCGATTTTAATCACAGATGGACTTATCATGAACACGACTGGGTCATGGATCTTTATGTCAATAATCTGCTGAATACAGTTCCCAGGGTCACCGTAACATCTGCCATGTACTTCCCCTCCAAACAGCAGTGGGAAAAGGCTGATTTGGTCGTATTCTATCATCACGCTTTTAACCTCTGGGAAAAACCACAGTACGACCTGGTAGATGCCTTTCAAGCTCGTGGTGGAGGCCTCATTTTTATCCATGAATCCGTGATTCAGCGTCCCGGAGACGAGCTGGCCAAGCGTATAGGCCTGGCCTGGGGGACTCCCGAAGCTCCTAGAGGACAATCTAAATGGGGAAATATGCCGTCTCCGGTGAATGTCACCAGCAAGGGCCGGAGGCATCCCATACTTAGAGGCTTCCCCGCAAAGATCGATTTCGTCGAAGAGCTTTACTGGAACCTCACCGGCGATCAAAGTAAAATCGATGTGCTGGTAACCTCCCAAGGCGGCCCGACCGGTGGCTCCGAAGGTCCGCCCAAACCCGAAGAACTCGATGGGAAAGAATGGCCGGTCTTCTTTACCATGGAGAAAGGTAAAGGTAAGGTGTTTGTCTCAATCATCGGTCATAACTATTTTTTATTTAACGATCCGTACTATAGAATCATCCTCTTAAGGGCCATGGCCTGGACGATGAACGAATCCTTCGACCCCTTCAAGCCCCTGGTCACAAAAGCCGGTATCGGGGGGCGCCAGAATAGAATCGGAATCACAGACTAAACCGGAAAAAATAAAAACAATTATCCTCAAGGAAGTGGCGCTGCCTCAGTGCCATTGTGAGCCTGTCATGATCTTGAATCATGATAAAAGCAGGGATCTTACGTATCGAATCTTGCTTATAAACGTTTATTATTATAAGATAAAAGGCTTTTTATTGTGGTCCGGCAAGGAGTAAATCTTCCTGGTAAAGAAATATGACCCGGATTGAGAAGCCAACGGTGTTTCCCGATCTGTCTCAACTTGAAGGTGTTCCGAGTGCAGTTCCTTAGATATTGGTCAGTGTTGATAATCCTGGGAGCAGCAGTCGTTTGGGCTGGGTGTACGGCTCAGATAAAGAAAGCATCCCGGTCCAGCGAGGAACCTCTGCTGCTGCTTGAGGATGACAATGGAGGGGATGATCGCTTTCCATCGATTGGATCCGCGGAAAATAATTACTACTGTTACGAGTGCCATGTGAACTACGAAAACGAGGAGTTTGCCACCGCGCACGCGTGGATCAACATCGGCTGCCAGGACTGCCATGGCGCCTCTTATGCCCACCGTTCAGACGAAGACAGTATCACTCCGGTTGATATTATGTATCCTGCGGAGAAGATCGCCCCGTTCTGCCTGGGATGTCATACCAAGGGAAAGATCGATAACAAATCGCATAAGCCTATCCTTACCGGCACTGCCGGGGAACAGGAATGTTTCGACTGCCATGGCAACCATCGCCTGGGACATCGTACGCGGCGCTGGGATAAGAAAACCGGCGAACTGATCCTGGATGACGGCGTGCGTATAATGCGTTTTGATGAATGACGAAAGGTTCGAATAATAAGAGTCATATGGGGCACACCGCAATTCTCATTCGTGCTTTTTTATTTCAGAAAGAGAAAGAAATGAAAATAAAAAGCCGATCTACTCACTTGTATGAGTGTATTTTACTGTTACTGCTCGCTGTTCTGTTTGCAGGGACGTGACTCTCAGCGGAACTGAGCACGTTACTAGCGGTTGGATAGGATATTTTGATATCGAAACCTGGTCGAGTTATGAGGAGAAAACTTGCTCCACTGGAGCAGCCGGCACGTCTGTTGACAAAAACAGGACTGTTAAAAAGGTAGACTACAAGTAGTAGTATCAATAAATTCCGTGACGAGAGCCCCGGTGATTTAAGAGCATTGGCTGCTAACGTCAGGAAATGGTATCACCCGGAGAGGTAAATTTATTAATATACTTCCGGGGATATAGGGGTTCGGGCGAGTGGGAGCTGCAATGATGAGCAAATGCGGTTTCTGCTCGATGAGATATATTCAACTTATAAGGTCTTGTGCTTTATGAGTAGATATGATGACCGACGATGAAATCAACCAGATAAGAATAAGGAAAGAAACATTGAAGAACAAATCACTTTCACGAGGTACTTTCATCCGCACCACCTCTCTGGCGGCCGTGGGTACCATCGCTGGCGCCCGTGCATTGGCCGGCAAAAAGTTACCCTCCGCCAAGGCCACCCCGCCGGTCGACACCTCCAAGATTCTCAACTACAACGAGAATATGGAGTATCGCCGGCAAGGCAAGACCGATCTCATGGTCTCAGCCGTTTGCCTGGGTGGACATACGAGGAGCAGACAGAAAGAGCGTACTGAAATCGTCAGCCGCGCCATCGACCTGGGGATCAACTACATCGACGCGTGCTGGGATGGCGAGGTGATCAGGGATGCCAAGGCCCTGGAGGGGCGCCGCGACAAGATGTACCTGGCCCTTTCCCATGGTGCCAAGGAGCCGCGGCAGCCGGAATACCGCACCGCCAAGAAGCTGCTGCAAAGCCTCGACGAGCTCCTGATGCTGTCAAAACAGGAGTACACCGATTTGTGGCGCATCACCATGCTGGAGCCGGGCGGCAGGCATTCGTTCAACACCTCCTGTGAAGTTGCTCTGGCGCTGGAGACGGCCAAGAAGCAGGGCAAGGCCCGGTTCGGGGGCTTCTCGGTGCACGACCGCCGCTGGATCCAGTTCATGATCGAATACTTCCCCCAGATTGACGTGGTCTGCTTTCCTTTCACCACCATGAGCAAGGCTGCTCCGAAAGACAGCCTCTTCGAAGCTCTCAAGAAGCAGGATGTGGGCGCATTCGGTATCAAGCCTTTTGCGGGCGCCTCGCTGTTCAAAGGTGATCCGGAAGAAGACAACCGCCGTGCGCGTCTGGCTATCCGATTCATTCTGCTCAGCAATACCGTAATACCCATCCCGGGCCTAAACTCGGTTGATCAGATCGATAACGCAGCGAAGGCCGTGATGGAACGCCGCGAACTCGACCTAGCCGAGCGGAGCGAGCTGGAGAGCGCTACTAAAGAGGCGTGGGCCAATCTGCCGCCGAAATACCAGTGGCTGAAGGACTGGGAATACGTATAGAAAATTCCGGGCCGATAGAATTACGGGATAATTGACGTGGTTGGGGAGTCGGCAGGGTTCCCCAACCTGATAAAACTTGAAGAGGTTGTAAGTGCGATATTGGAAATATTGCTTAGGAATGATTGTGCTGGCAGTCATAGCCGCCTGTGTGGTGTTTTCAGAAGAGCGAGGGCAGGAACAGGTACCTCAAGAAGAACCGCTACTGGAACCGTTACTGCTACTCGAAGAGTACGATGAAGGGGAAGACTCGCTTCCCCTGACCGAATCCGGGGCCGATAACGGTCGCTGCCACGTTTGCCACGTGAATTACTTGCAAGAGGATATCGCCGTTTTCCACGCCAGGGCCGACATCAGCTGCGCGGACTGCCACGGCGAAAGTGATGCCCACATTGCCGATGAATCCTGGACCTGGGGCGAGAACGGCACTGCGCCCGATATCATGTATCCCCTGGCGGAGATTAATCCGTTCTGTATGAGCTGTCACACCAAGGAGACAATCGACACCGAGGAACACGAGCCTCTCTTCGCCGACACGGATGAAGAAAATTATTGTACTGATTGTCATGGTGACCACCGCTTGCCCCAACGCAGATGCAAATGGAAATAGGATCGCCGATTCACCCCTGGATTTCTCATATGAATGTAGGTAATCGTGTCAGTCGGTTCAGCTACAGCTGAGTGTTTTCAAAGGTAAACTAAGAAATAAGGAGAAACCTTATGTATCGAAATCTGCTTTGTTTCTTCGCTGTTGTTTTGCTACTGGGTCTGTCTGTTAGCATCTCAGGGAAGACGGCGGCGGCAAACCAGGGCAATCTTGACAAGGATCCTAATCTTGTCTGCTGGTGGAAGTTTGATGAGACTTCCGGGACAACCGCTGCCGGATCTTCCAAACATGGCCGTAAGGGCACGCTCAAAGGCAGCGTGTCGTTTGTCTCCGGCCGGATTGGCAATGCGCTGAAATGCGACGGCAGTGAAGGTGATTACGTCGAGGTAACCGGTTACAAGGGTATTGCCGGCACGCAAGCTCGAACCGTGGTGGCCTGGATTAAAACAGCCAGCAACAGGGGGGAAATTATATCCTGGGGCTTAGATGATTTCGGCAAAATGTTTAATTTCATCTTCAACAGGTCGCGGGGATTAGGCATAACGCCCAACGGCGGGTATTACTATATGAACCCCCGCGTCGACGACGATACGTGGCATCACGTGGCAGCGGTGGTAGAAGATGCCGAGTTGCCGAATCTTCATGATAATGTCAATCTTTACTATGATGGTACACTGGCGGAAGTCCAGGACATTGGCCTTTTGGACCTTTGGCCGATCGATACCGGCAGCGATCTGGATGTCAGGATAGGGAGGAATTACACGGGCCTCATCGATGACCTCCGTATCTACGACCGTGCTCTGTCGGATGAAGAAATAGCGGCTCTGTATAAAACAGAGTAAAAGTAGCTAGATCCTAACCCTGCATCGGGAGGAGGGACTACCGCCACGGCGTCGTCAGTCGGTGCAGTGCCGGATAGTGCTACCTCCCACAAAAACTGCGCGAGATGCTCGCCTGCGGCTAAGCCCCGCAATGAGTTCGTGGCGGAATATACCCGGCCTCTTCCGGTATCACTAAAGAGCCGCAGTACGCGAAATACCACCCAGCCAAAAGAGTGCCGGCAGGTCCTGATGAGTTCCTGCCGGGGCTAAAATAGCGTGCTATTACTGTCTGGTGTCTGGCACCAGGCAGCGCAGGTATGGGTCTTACACCTCTGGCGAAATCACGCTGGTTGAGGAAAAAGGCGCGGATCATTACGCCAGGAACCTCGGCTCCGGCTCAAGTTCCCCTTAAGGTGATATCGATACCCGCTGCTGCCGGGCGCGCCAGACTAAATTGGCACGCTGCCCTCCGGGGCCCAACAGACAGGACCCCGGTGATCAGCCGTCGATCAGAGCTTATGGTCCGAAGGTTTCAGGCCTTTTACATGGGCCCCAACGCCGATCTGTGACGGTATGTACTCGCCGACGATATCAACGTTGCTTCTGGGCGGGATGTTACCTTCCATGCCCATGGCCCAATAGCAGCCATTGACCATCAGGCGGCGGAAGCCTTCGCTCGTCATATCAACCGAGTGACCCATTGTGGTCATGAAGACTCGAGAGGCTTTCCCCTCGGTGCCGGTATACGTCTTGAGCCATGCTACGGGCACCGGCTCCTTCTCCAGGTTCGGTTCATCGCTCGGATCCATGCCCTTAAGGCACTGTCCCATGATCAGTGGCTTGCTGTCACCGCTCAGCGTGGTAATGGCATAAACATCGGACGCACCCCAGATATCTTCACAACCTTGGACGATGGGGTGGTCCTCCATGCCTTCCGCGATTAGTCCCCGGGTACTTTCGCGCTGGTGCCTGCCGTAGTGGCGGACCCAGGTTTCACCCAGAACCTGACGGCCATACCCGCCTTCGAATTCCTTGTCCCTGGAACTGTACTTGGCGTAGGGACTATCCCTGTTTTTCCGGTAATTGAACGCATGACTCGAGGTTCTCAATCCCACTATCGGCTTCCCGGAGTTAGTGTAGTCGATAATGTATTTCATCTGCTCATCGGGAAGTTCACGGAAACGGAGGAACATCACCATCAGATCCGCCGTCTCAAGAGCTGCTAAACCGGGGATGTTATCAAGCGTTTCAGGGTCGATCTCGCCGGTCTCTTTATTGATCGCAAAAAGCATCGTACACTTGAACCCGTGTTGTTTCGCCAGGATTTTGGCTAGCTGGGGAATCACCTCTTCTGAGCGATATTCCTCATCACCGGACACAAAAACGATGTGCTTCCCTTTACCCGGGCCGTCGAACCCGTCGTAAACGATCCATTCATTTCCCTGCCCCTGGCAGCCAACAAGAGTCAACCCTCCGATCAGCAACATCCAGAACGGCAGGACTTGGGTCATCTTACGCATATTTGTTTCCTTTCTATAGTTTATAGATATCGGATACTGATGTAGTAAATTTAAGCGATAAAGCGGGTACTCTCGCATTTCTTTTATAAGCTTGCTGCCGTCCCCATCCGCCCTTTCCGTAAGTGCAGTCTGCGGCCGGTTGCATGAGTAACCATCGAAACCTGGCAGGAGCTCATATAACTGCAGATTAGCCGGTATCGGATCAACTGGTAGTATGGACCCGACCTAAGTCCAATACGGATACAAACGGCAATTGGCGGGACAAAAATGTCTTTGACTATGCCGGGAATATTGACTAGAATTATATTATTGAATTAGGGCCGGTTCGCGAATGCATCTTAATGCCAGACCAGACAGAGCCCGATTGAAAACCAGTTCTCTTCACATATAAGGGGGTAGTCAAATGTCCTTGAAAGGTAAAGAAATATCTCGGCGTGAGTTCCTGTCCCGAGGAACTAAAGTTGCAGCAGGTATAGTGGGTGTAACCGCTCTGGCACCCCACACCACCTTTGGCGCAATACTTGAAAGAAAGGAAGACTTAAAAATGAAAGTCGGAATGAACCTACTGTTATGGACGACGCATGTCAGTGAAGAGCAGTTTCCACTTATGGCCGATATAAAGAAAACCGGCTTTGATGGTGTGGAGATCCCCCTTGGCGAAGGTGATGCGAAACATTATCGTACCGTCCGAAAGGGACTTGATGCCGAAGGCCTTGAGTGTACCACCATCACCTCGGTAACCGAAGAGACGAACCCAGCCAGCCCCGATCCTGCTATCCGGCGGGCGGCTGTCGATCAACTCAAATGGGCCATAGATATGGCTGCCGAATTGAATTCCCCGGTCATTGGGGGACCCTTTCACTCCGCCTACAAGTACTTTACCGGCAAGGGGCCTACCGAAGATGAGAAAAAATGGTCCGCGGAGGTGTTGCGTAAGGCGGCTGAATATGCTAAACAAAGAAATGTTACCTTAGCCATAGAGTTCATCAATCGTTTTGAGTGCTACCTTTGTAATACGGTTGCCAGTGCCCTGGACCTGGTTGGACGGGTGGACCATCCCAACCTGGGCGTTCATTACGATACCCACCACGCCCATATTGAGGAGAAAAGCATATCCGGCGCCATAGGCCGGGCGGCTTCCAGAATAAAACACGTGCATATCAGTGAAAACGACCGGGGCACACCGGGTTCAGGACTTGTCGACTGGGATGAGACCTACAAGGCCCTGCATGCAATCGGTTATGAAGGCTGGCTGGTGATCGAAGCTTTCAGTACCGCCGTGCCTCAATTTGCCTCGGATATTCATATCTGGCGGGATTTTGCCCCCACTCAGGAGGAAATCTACCGGGAAGGATATGCACACATCACGAAGATGTGGAAGAAGTATTCGACTTAGCTGCCTGTAAACCCCCGGACGCTATTTAAAAGCGGGGACCATGAACTGTTTGAATGCAGCCATGGTCTTGGCGGCGGCGGTATCGGAGTCCGGGTACGACAGAACCTCAGCGGAAACGTAACCCTTATAGTTAATTTCGCTCAGAGCCTTGGCCACCGCTTTCAGGTCCGTATGTCCCATCCCGGCGGCCCGGCGGTTGCTGTCGGCAAAATGGATATGCCCGATATAGTCCCCAGCCGCACGGATGGCGGCCGGGATAGACTCTTCTTCAATATTCATGTGGAAGAGGTCGGCCAGTAAAGCAACGTTGTCGATCTCCAGCGACCGGATCAGATCGACACCATCACCCAATCGGTTGATCAAATCGGTTTCGTAGCGGTTGAGTGGTTCATAGAGCAGTTTGACGCCATAAACGGCCGCTTTCCGACCCAGCTCGTTCAGGCTTTCAGCCAGCCAGGTAATGGCCTGTTCCCGCTCGACGCCTTCCTCTTGACGGCCTTGCATTGAACCAATTATGGCCGGCGCCCCGAACCGGCCCCCGAAATCGATCATGGCGGCGATAAAATCACGGGCATTCCGGCGAACTCCCTGGTCGGGATGAGTCAAGTGCAATCGGTACAGGGCCTTGCCGGCGCCGGTTCCCAAAGCCGAGAGCTGCATGTCATTTTCGGCAAGCAGTTTCGACAAGGTGTCCGGATTAACTGCTTCGGCTGACGCCGTGAACAATTCCACCGCATCGAAACCGACCGCTCTGGCTTTGGAAATACTGGTCTCCAGATCGTCCCAATAGATCCAGGGACCACCTGCGAGTGAGGGAACCAGCGAAATAGTGGTGGATGATTTAATCAAAGAACTACTCCTATCGGACACCGGTCAGAGTGTGGTGCTCACCCGATTCGGGGCACTTACAGATTATTCTCAGGCCGGCCTTCAAACCACATCTTGTTCTTCACGGGCGCGACCAGCTTTTCAATTTTTTCCATCAGTTGGGGATCGATCTTGAAGTCCAGAACCTTGACGTTCCGTTCGGCGTGACGCACTTTTGACATACCCACAATCGTGGTGGCGACGTGGGGATGGTCCAGGCTGAAGCGCATCGCCACATCCGCGATGTCAACAGCATATTCCCGGCACAGGGCGGCGATTTTTAACCCGGCCTCCAGGACTTCTTTGGGAGAACGATGCCATTCCGGCGGGCCTTTCTCGGTCAGCAGCCGTTGATGCAGGGGTGAAGCATTAATCAGACCGATGCCCTTTTCCCGGGCAAAGGGAGTAAGATAAAGGTCCATCTCATCCTCGACGAGGTTGTAGTGGGCCCATGAGAGGATGGTGTCCACCTCCACCTGGCTGGCGATATGATGAAGGTATCGCACCGGCAGCCCGGTAATTCCAATAAACCGCGCCTTACCCGATTCCTTTACCTTCCTGGCGGCAGGGATAGCTTCGTGGAGCACTTGTTCCCGATCACCAAACTCAATATCATGAACCTGGAAAAGGTCCACATAATCGGTCTGAAGCCGTTTCAATGACTCATCGATACTTTCCGCAACCCGTCTGGCCGAGAAATCAAATTCGGTTTCGCTGTACCGGCAGCACTTGGTTGCCAGAAATATCTTGTCCCGTTTGCCTTTCAGCGCCTGGCCCAGGCGTTCTTCCGCCAGGGTCTCGCCATACATCGGCGCCACGTCGAAGTAGTTGATGCCGTGGTCGATTGCATAGTGAACGGCGTTCATACCTTCGGTTGCATCAGTTTCACCGAAAACATTCCCCAGCGATGCGGCACCGTAGCTGACAATCGACACGTTCATCCCCGTTTTGCCTAAGGTACGGTATTCCAACTTTACTACTCCTTAATACTGGATGTTCGTCCACTGCTGGTTTCGGGCCGACGCAAGCACTGCATCGCACACGATCTGGGTGACCAACCCGTCCCTGAAGTCGGGACACGTCTTTTCGTTCTTCTCAATTCCCGAAATAAAATCGGCCAGAGCATTGATATGGAAGTGCTCGTAGCCAATCACACATCCGGGCACCCACCAGTGTTTCATGTATGGATGGTCGCTGTCCCAAACCTGGATCTTGCGCCAGCCGCGCAGTTGGCCCTCGCCGCCGTACTCGAAATAGTCCAGTTCGTGGGCATTTTCGAGATCGAAGGCAACCGAACCCTTCTCGCCGTTGATCTCAAAGGTGCTCTGATTCTTCCGGCCGCGGGCATAACGGGTGGATTCGAATGTCGCCAAAGCGCCGTTTTCAAAACGGGCCAGAAAGGCGCACGCATCGTCGATCTTCACGGGCATGATCTTGCCCGGTTCGTCCTGCATCTTCCTCTCCTTGATAAATGTTTCGGTCATCGCGCTGACCGAGGAGATATTCCCGATCAGCCACATGGCCGTATCGATCGAGTGAGCCAGGAGGTCGCCGGTAACCCCGCTTCCGGCCACGTTCGCGTCCAGGCGCCAGAGGGCATCGCCGCCCTGGGGAACGTCTGGGCTGATGGTGTAGTCTTGTAGGTATTTTGCCCGGTAATGGAAGACCCGGCCAATGCGGCCCTCATCGACGATATTTTTGGCCAGGGCGATGGCGGGAACCCGGCGGTAGTTGAACCAGACCATGTTTGGCTTACCGGCTTTTTCGACCGCGTCCGTCATCTCCTGACCTTCGCCGGCATTCATCGCCAACGGTTTCTCGCAGGCAATTATTTTGCCGGCTTGCGCGGCCGCCAGGACGATTTCATGATGACTGTTGTTGGGGGTGCAAATGTCGACAAGGTCAATATCGTCCCTGTCAACGAGCTTACGCCAATCGGTATCGAAGCTTTCCCAGCCCCAGTTAGCCGCGAATGCCTTGACTTTCTTTTCATTGGAATCGCATACGGCCTTGAGGACCATTTCGTGTTCGTGATCGAAAAACTGGCCCAAAGTGCGATAGGCGTTCGAATGCAGGCGACCCATGAAACCACATCCAATCAGCCCGACATTGAGTTTCTTCTTCATTATGCAACCTCCTTTGCCAGATTTCTTAGAAATGCAACGGCGGTTTTGGCGGCTGTTTCCGTCTCGGCACAGAAACAGAAGTCGGCGCACCACCACTCCATGCGGTTTACCAGCGGCCTGATCGGAGCCAGGGCAGCTTTGAAGTCAATATATCCTTCGCCAAAGGGGGTATGGGTGCTGGTTTCGTCGTTGTGAAGGGTCCCGTCCGAATCAATAAGGTGCAGATGACCGATTGCGTTGCCCAGGAACTGGGCATACTCGGGCACTCCCCCTGGCAACAGCTCTTTTTCGCCGGTCTGGCGTGCCCCGATCACCGCGCCCATGTAGGCGTGGCTCGTGTCGAACAGGAGTTTGAAATTATCACTTTCGACAGCTTCGACTAGGCGTTTAACCTCGCTGGGTTTGTTGAGCCAGAAGCCCGGTTCGAATTCCCAGACCATCAGCGCCCCGCTCCTGGCGGCTTCTTCAGCGGCCGCGTGCCAGGTTTTAACCAATTGAGCGAAACGTCTCTCATACTCTGCATCCGGCAGTTCTTCCGGCGGGCTGGCCGTATCCACCCGGAGGGTTTTGATGCCAAGTTGCTCGCATAAAAATAAACACTTCGACAGAGTCTTGAGATAGGCATCCGTCTCAACCAGGGCTGGAGGAACCTCGGTAAAATCCGGCGCATAGCCGGAAATTCCCAGGCCGTACCCTTCAATTTCCTGCTTGAGCTCATTGCACTTGGAAGCCGTGTTGTAATCATCGGGATGAGGATGTGGGCGAAATCCATTCAGTTCGATACCGTCATAGCCGGCATCGGCAGCATACTTTACTACCTTGAAGAACGGCCAGGGGTCATTTTCAAACGGGCCGAAAGAAAAGGCCCAGCTTCCTATCGAGATGTTGGGTGTGTCCATTTTGTTCCCTCCTTTATTCTGTTAAATCGCAACGGTAAGTAACAGGAAAACCTTGAACGGGCTTGTAATAAAATTAAGCGATATTTTGTGTTTTCCAAAGGGGCAAAAGGCTGCTTTATGCTACACCGGCCCTCATAGGTTTTCAGTTCGCCTTACGTTGGGCAGCTCCGGCTTGATTATGGCCTATTGATCAAGGGTCTCCCACACCACCTGCAGGGCTCAGCCGCCTACTCCGGGACCGGCCCATCTGACCACCAGGCCAGCCGGGCAGGCAGTACTGCGTGCTGTCAACAGGGGGAGGGGGGATGGACAATGGAATGGAGCTATCGCCGGACTACCCTTCACCCGCCGGGAGATTTAGCTTTGCGGGGTGCTGCCGTGTCTATACATTACCTGCGGTAATTCTATTCAATCATTGGTTCGTATGACCCCTTTCGGGGGCGTATGAACGCTGTTTAAATAACATCGTGAGGGTATCGTGAGAAGTATACAAACCACGCCTTTATGGCTAGTTGTTCTAACTTCCTTCTGGTGGATGTCCTGTACCCCATCCGGGCGATCTGCCGATGCAAACAAGCTGGTTATCTATGCCGACCAGGGAGAAGAGACCATCAGCCGGTTTATCTACGGCCACTTCGCCGAACACCTGGGTCGGTGCATCTACGGCGGGATCTGGGTCGGCGAGGACAGCCCGATCCCGAATACGCGGGGTATTCGCAACGACGTGGTGGAGGCCCTGAAGCAGATCAAGGTGCCGGTCCTGCGATGGCCGGGGGGGTGCTTCGCCGATGAGTACCACTGGAAAGACGGCATCGGTCCCCGTGAGGAACGCCCCACCATGATCAACACCCACTGGGGCGGGGTTACCGAGAACAACCACTTCGGCACCCATGAGTTTCTCGATCTCTGCGAGCAAATCGGTTGCGAGCCCTGTATCTGCGGTAACGTCGGCAGCGGGACGGTAGAGGAGCTGTCGGACTGGGTGGAATACATCACCTTCGACGGGAAAAGCCCGATGGCGGACCTGCGCCGGAAAAACGGCCGGGACGAACCCTGGCAGGTCAGATTCTGGGGCATCGGCAACGAAAATTGGGGCTGTGGCGGGAACATGCTCCCGGAATATTATGCCGACCTCTATCGCCGTTATCAGACGTACGTTCGGAGATACCCGGGCAATAGGCCCTATAAAATTGCTTGTGGCGCCTACGGGGAAAACTATGAATGGACCGAAGTGTTGATGAAGAAGGTCTCCACACGGGCGATGCAGGGGCTTTCGCTGCACTATTACACCGTCTTCGAAGACTGGGGAAATAAAGGTTCGGCGACCGAGTTTGATGAGTACCGCTGGCATGGTACTTTGAAAACCACCCTTCGGATGGAAGACCTGATTGCGAAACATGCGTCTATCATTGACGAATATGACCCTGAAAAGAGGACCGGCCTGATTATCGATGAGTGGGGAAACTGGTTCGATGTGGAACCCGGAACGAATCCCGGCTTCCTGTATCAGCAGAATACGTTGCGTGACGCCATGGTGGCGGCGGTTAATCTGAATATTTTCAACAGCCACTGTGACCGGGTGAAGATGGCAAACATCGCCCAGACCGTTAATGTGTTACAGTCCGTGATATTAACCGAGGGCGAGAAGATAGTCCTGACTCCAACATATCATGTCTTCGAGATGTACAAGGTCCACCAGGATGCCATCCTGCTGCCCACTGATCTGCAGTGCAGCGACTATCGGTACAATGATGAAGCGTTGCCGGGACTGAGTGTGTCCGCCTCCAGGGATGAAGAGGGCCGGATTCACGTATCCCTGTGCAACCTGGATCCGAACAATCCCGCTGAACTGGTGTGTGAAATCCGAGGTGCCGACTATGAGCAAGTCTCGGGTCGGGTGTTGACGGCAGCCGCCATGAATGCCCATAATACTTTTGAGAACCCGGACGCAATCCGGCCCTCAGTCTTCGAGGCTGTCGAGGTGAAGGGTGATGAGCTAATCGCCACCCTGCCGGCAATGTCGGTGGTGGTCTTGGAACTTGAATGACGCGGAAAGTCGCAACTAAGTATAGTACGCTTCGTGAGCGGCGTGCGTTGAGCACACACGAAGCCAGCTCATGAACAACCGACGCAGTGATCGCTGTTTTTCATATAAATCCGCTGCCTTTTCATTTCTACGTGGTTACGTGATAAACTCGGGAGGGACATCCTGGAGACGAACAACGTCACGAATCCTTGCGGATATATCAAATCCTATCGCACACCGAACGGAACATTGCTCACAATCACCGCACACATTGGCGGGTAGATTCAGGGAGAATAAGAGATCCTGGGCGGCGCCAAGGTTCTGATAACCATAGGTATACATATAGGCCCGTATAATATCGGGTATGGGAAGCCGGTGGGGACACTGGGGTAAGCACTTCTCACAGCCCTGACAATAGAGCCCTTCGACGGAACTTTGCAGCTGGAGGTCTTTTTTTTCGGTTCCCGTAAGTGTCAAATCTTCCATTACCGAAAGATCCGTGTTCATCTGATCAAAAGTGTTGAAACCGGGAATGGTGGTGTGAACATTTGGGTCCTGCAGCACCCATTTTAAGGCCGCTTTCGCATTCACCGGTTGTGTTCTTTCCCTATCCAAGTAGCCACCGGCCAGGGTTTTCATGGCCACCACCCCCAAACCGGCAGCGGCGGCTTTTGCGGTCGCCTTTCTGACTTCAAGGTAATTACCCTGAAAGTAGTCTTCCTCGACTTGAAACTGCCGAAGGTAGACGGTTTTGAAGTTGCAGGCCATGAGGACCACCTCGTAAAATTCGCTGTCAATCGCTGCCTGAATGAGCTTAGGCTGATCGCCGTGGAGGGAAGCACCCACAAAGCGTGTTTTCCCCGCTTCCTTCAATTTCTTAAGGGCTTGCATAAAAGGTTCATGCAGCATATTTTCCCGTCTACTTGGACCATGGAGGTATAGGATGTCCACATATTCCAGCCCCAACCGTTTAAGGCTGAGGTCAAATTTTTCGTGAAAAGCCTTCACGGTCGCCGCTGTTGTCCGCAATCGATTGCCCGGAATTTTTGTGGCGATCACAAATGAATCTCGGGGCCGTCCTTTGATAACGCTCCCGATCATCTCCTCATTTCGGCCCCTTTGATAGCCGTGGGCGGTATCCAAATGCACAATTCCGGCGTCCAATGCGGCACGTACAAGATTGGGGTTGTTCGCATTCATCACGCCCATACTGATAACAGGCAGTTTTATGCCCGTTTTCCCAAGGGTTCGATAGATAAACTTTCTTTCTGATGATTTCAGATCGGCGCCTGTTTCAGGCAGTTTGGCATCCACGGCCCCCAGAAAGGCGAATCCCGCTGCTCCT
>CAZQOY010000020.1:0-9919 GCA_964595095.1 uncultured bacterium
CATCACCACAGACCGGACAAACCTCCGCCGGTACGTGATCAATAACGGTTACCTGTCCTTGATGGCGTACGGTGTGTACGATCTTACGCTCCTCATATTCTCCGGGGCACCCTTCAATACTGCATTTCATAGCCTTGGCCTCCGTTGGGTTGGTGTCTGCCACCTGGGTGGTTTGGGTTCATAAACGGTAATGATAATAAGAACTGCCCGTGCAGTCGTACAAACGATGTGCAGGGGACGACCGGCATCGGTCAGGCCGTTGAGCAAACAGCACGCTCCCCGGCGATGCTTGGGATAATTTTCCAAAATCTGCCCCGTATCAACGGCTTCAAGAATCTCATCGAATGTGATGCTCTCCTCAACCATTTCCTGGTGCGCGTGTTCGGTGATGCGAACGTTTTCAAAACAGGCCTGAGCATGTACCCGCTCCAGTGCAGCCTCTAAATCCGTAACATCAATTGCATTCATACCATTTCATTTCGCGCCTACTTACTCATTATGGTCCCTATATTTTTCAATTTAGCCCCGCTATAGGACTGGCTCAACCAAATCCCGCCGCTGATCCGTAGAGTATAATTGTTTGCCCATCCCGCACCGCTACGACCGTCACCGCCGGACGGGGATTTTCATAGTGCACCGTCCCGCACTGAGAACAGATAAGCCGCTTGCGCCCTTCCAGCTCGCGGGTCTCATTGCGGGAGCCGCAGCTCGAACAGTATTCCAGGTAGCCCATAATTCAAATTAGACTCTAATCAGTACGCTTTCAAACTTGCTTTTTGCTCCATCTTAATAATAAGCTGTGCTGTAATGAGAGCCGTAAGTATCCCGCCTACAGGTCCCATCTGCTTCATTTTCGGCGTAGATATCCGGTGCCGGGCCACGGCCGCGGTCAACCTGCGATTGGCATAATACACCAATAAAGGAATACTGGTCATGCGAAAAAATGAATCGAATACCATTGCTGCAGCCTGCCTTGGACTGGCAGCGCTGCTTTTTTCCGGCGCAATAACGGGCAGCGCACTGGCTAAAGATGCTTTCAAACCGGAGGATATATTCAGGCTCAAGCATGCCACGGCGGCACAGATCAGTCCAGACGGGAAATGGATCGCCGCTACCGTGTCCGTCCCGCGCAAGGCTGCTGACAAGGTGGGCGAGAGCTATAGCGAGTTACACGTAATCTCTACTGAAACGGGGGCCAGCCGGCCGTTTATCACCGGCAAAGTAAATGTCAGCTCGCCGCGTTGGAGCCCCGACGGCCGGAAAATAGCATTCCTCACCCGCCGGGGTGAAAAAGCAAAGACCCAGGTATGGGCGATCCCCATTGAAGGCGGCGAGGCCGCGCCCATCACGCACTCCAAGACCAGTGTACTGGTGTTCCGGTGGCATCCCTCCGGGGACCGGGTCGCCTACAGTGCCACTGCGCCCCGCAGTGAACGTGAGGAAACACTGGACGAAAAGGGTTACGGATTCATCTTTTACGAAGAAAATCTCAAACATCGCAACCTGTATATTGTCGATGTCGGCGCAGACGAGGACAAGGCGGATGCGGAGCAGCTCACCAGGGATATTACCATCTGGACCTTTGAATTCAGTCCTGATGCGAAGTGGATCGCCTCCAGCGCTTCCCCGCAGAACCTGGTGGATCACCGCTACGCCTTCAACAAGATCCACCTGCTTAACCTGAAGACTTCGAAGTTGACCGACTTTTCCGACAACCCGGGCAAACTGGGCAATTTCGCCTTCAGTCCTGACAGCAAGCAGATTGTCTATACTGCCGCCCTGAGTCAGGAGGACCACGCCGTGAGCCAGGTCCTGGTTAAGCCGGTAAGCAAAGGCAAGGCCAGGAACCTCACACCTCCAGCGTTTAGAGGTCATGTGCAGTGGGCGGGCTGGCGCGACAACGGCACGGTCGTCTACCAGGCGGCTGAGGGCGTGTGGAATACACTTAGTACCGTGTCCGCGTCCGGCGGAGACCGGGAGGTTATCCTCCACTCCGAGAAGGAGGGAGTGGTTTTCGGTTCGCCGACGTACACCAGCGACTTCAAGCATTTCGCCTTCACCGGGACCTGGTCCGACGTCCCCCGTGATGTGTATTACTGGTCGCCGGGGAAACCGCTTAAGCGAGTTACCAATCTGAATCCCTGGATAGCCGAGCGCCAGCTGGGCCGGCAGGATGTAATCGCCTACAAAGCCCGCGATGGCTGGGAGGTGGAGGGCCTGCTGCACTATCCGGTCAATTACAACAAGCGCCGCAAGTACCCGCTGGTCGTGGTTGTGCACGGCGGGCCGGAATCGCACTACTCGTACAGCTGGCAGACCGGCTATTCCAGGCCGGTGCAGGTGCTGACAGGCAGGGGCTACGCCGTGTTTCTGCCTAACTACCGGGCCAGTACGGGGTACGGACTGGAGCATATTAAGCAGCACCTGGGCGATCCGGCCGGAGTGGAATTTGACGATATTGCCGATGGTATTGAGCACCTGATAAACATCGGCCTGGCCGATCCCGAGCGGGTAGGTCTCGGCGGCGGCTCGTACGGCGGGTTCGCCGCGGCCTGGTTCTCTTCCTACTACACGGAAAAAGTTAAGGCGGTGGTAATGTTCGTTGGGATCAGCGACCTGATCAGCAAGCTCGGCACCACGGATATCCCCTATGAGATGTTGTTCGTACACTACGAGAAGCAACTGGAAGAGATCTGGCAGCTCTGCCTCGAGCGCAGCCCGATCTATTACGCCCACCAGAGCCGGACAGCCACGCTCATCATCGGCGGCGCGGCGGACACCCGCGTCCCCCCCTCCCAGAGCCTGGAATACTATCGGCGGCTTAAAATGAACAACCACCCCGCCGTCCGGCTGGTTCAGTATCCCGGCGAGGGGCACGGTAACCGGATGCTTCCGGGACGCGTGGACGTGCTGTATCGCACACTCCAGTGGTACGACTGGTACGTTAAGGATAAGAAATCCTTCAAGGGTGAGATGCCGCCGCTGGACATCAGCGACCACTACGGGCTGGACCTAGAGTAAGGATCAGTTGACAATGAGCCTGCTCCGTCCTAAACTGGTCCCGTTATGAATGCAACGCCCATCCTGGCTGTCGGCTCTATCGCGCTGGACACGATTGAAACCTCCCAGGGGCAACGGGATGAGATTCTGGGCGGCTCGGCCACTTTTTTTGCAGTAGCCGCGTCCCTTTTCGCCCCTGTCCGCCTGGTAGGCGTGGTCGGAACGGACTACCCCGAAGAGGGGTGGCGGCTGTTTCGGGAGCGCGGCATTGATGTGAGCGACGTGCAGCAGGTCGCTGGAAGCACTTTCAGGTGGGGGGGGCGCTACTCCCGGGACCTTTCCGGGCGGGAGACCCTGTTTACCCACCTGGGCGTGTTCGAGGACTTCCGGCCCTCTATCAGCGAACAGAACCGCCGCACGGAGATCATCTACCTGGGAAACATCCAGCCCAGTCTGCAGCTGGCCGTCTGCGAGCATATACCCGCTGCCCGCCGGGTCATCAGCGATACGATGAACCTCTGGATCGATATAAACCAGGAGGAGCTGGAGGTGGTGCTGGAGAAGACGCACATCTTCCTGATTAACGACGAAGAGGCCGCCCAGCTGACCGGTAATGACGACCTGGAGGCGGCTGCCCGCTGGCTGCTGGAGGCGGGGCCGTCAACGGTGATCATCAAGCGCGGGCACCGGGGAGCTTCTCTCGCAACAGATAGTGCGTACAAGCACATCCCCGTTTACCCTCACACCCGGTTAGTGGACCCTACCGGCGCCGGGGACAGCTTTGCCGGAGGATTCATCGGTCACATAGCCAACCATGATGAGTCTCATCTCGAGGAAGCAGTTATCCGGGGGGCGGCAACGGCCTCATTCACAGTGGAGGGCTTCGGACTGGAAGGCCTGCTTCAGGCCGCAGCGGAAGGCATCGAACACCGGATGGAAATAATACGCAGGTTGATGGACTAGGGCTTTTTCCCAGATGGATTGACTTTATGTTAATTTTACTGGGTGATAAAACCAGAAATACAGAACATAAAACAAAAAAGGGAACACCGTGAAAAGGCAAATTATTTTAATGACCATTGTCGGTCTGGTACTCATAGTGGATCAGGGCTGTGAGAGTTCGGAATTTGTTTCCGCCAAGATGTATGTGCAGCAGGACAACCTGGGGAAGGCGGAAGAGTTTTTCTTGAGAACCCTGGAATTGGAATCCGAAAAGGGCAACGCCAGGGTGCCTTTCATGCTTGCCAGGGACGTTTATGCCCGGCAGCGCCGGTACGAGGAGATGAACCAGATGCTGGAGGAGGCCTTGCGGCGTAATCCTTCCCAGAAGTTCGATAATTACACCATAACGGAGCAGGTGCAGAACCTGCGGCGGGTGGAGTGGACGATGGTATACAAGATGGGCGTTGACCTGTACAACATGGTGACTCAAGCCACCGGGGGCGAGCCACCCAACGAAGAGCAACGCGAACAGCTGCTGCGAGCCAAGACCCATTTTGAAACCGCTGTGCTCATCTGGCCGGAAGAAAGTCAAAGTTATACCAGCCTTATCTCCTGCTACCGCCAGTTGGGAGATAAGGAAGGGGAGCGGGCGGCCATTGAAAATGCCCTGCAAAATAATCCCGGGGACGGCAATGTACTACTCCTGGCAGGTGAATCGGCCTGGGACGAAGGCAATTATGACCAGGCAATAGAAATTTATAAGCAAGCCCAGCAGGCCCTTCCGGATAATATTGATGTGATGAAAAGGCTCACCACCGCCTATCTGGAAATCGGGGACTCTCAGGCGGCTCTTGAGACCCTAGAACAGGCCCGCAGCAATGCTCCGCGGGATTCCGACGTTTACTACAACCTCGGCGCGGTGTATGCCAACATCGGCAACGGCGCTCTGGAGAAGGGTCAGGAACTATATCGGGAAGCTATCGCCGGCGAGGAAATCCTCATTGATAAACTGGAATCAGCCATAGATTATTTCAAGCAGACCCAGAAGGCGTATTCCGAATCGCTCTATTTCATGGATAGCACCCTGGCCCTTAATCCCGATGATGCCGCAGCGGCCGGGGCAATCAAAAATATCCAGAGCACCAAGAAGATCCTTGACACATTGCAGAGATCAGCGGAAGAGATCGTCAGAAAGGGCAAATAAGATCGGGCGGATTTTTGTGGCAGCAACCGGTTGGTTTCTGACTCAATGATTTTTTCAGCCTGCAGCAACCAGAATGAGTAACTGATTAGGAGGGATTTTGATTACTATAGCTTCTATTCACGGCCGCGAGGTACTGGATTCCCGCGGCAATCCTACTGTTGAGGTAGCAGCCCGCCTGAGCGACGGTAGCCTGGGTCGGGGCATCGTTCCTTCGGGGGCGTCTACCGGCGAACACGAAGCGGTGGAGCTGCGCGACGGCGATAAGAGCCGCTACCTGGGAAAAGGAGTACGTAAGGCCGTGGGCCACGTGAACGGGGAGCTGGCCGCAGCGCTCGCCGGCCGCGACGCCCTGGATCAGGCCGGCCTGGACGAGGCCATGATTGACCTGGATGGAACACCCAACAAGGGCCGCCTGGGGGCCAATGCCATCCTGGGGGTCTCACTGGCTGTCGCTCACGCCGCCGCCAATGCCTCCGACCAACCCCTCTACTCCTACCTGTTCGGAGAGCAGGAACAATACACACTGCCTATTCCCATGATGAATATCCTCAACGGCGGGCAGCACGCCGACAACAACGTGGATATCCAGGAGTTTATGATCTTCCCGGTGGGGGCCGGCTCGTTCTCGGAAGCGCTGCAGATGGGGGTGGAAACCTTCCACCAGCTGAAAGCTGTTCTCAAGGGCAAGGGGCTGACCACCGCCGTCGGCGACGAGGGCGGCTTTGCACCGGACCTTAGGTCCAACGAGGAGGCCATCGAGGTGATCCTGGAGGCCGTCCAGCGCACGGGATACCGTCCCGGCCAGCAGCTGTTCCTGGCACTGGATGCCGCCGCCAGCTCCTTCTATGATAAAACCACCCAACGCTACCACCTGGCCTCCGAAAACCGGATGCTTGATGCGGAAGAGCTGATAGATTTCTACGAACAGCTGGTAAAAGCCTACCCGATAATATCCCTGGAGGATGGCCTGGACGAAAACGACTGGGACAACTGGCAAATCCTGCAAAGCCGTCTGGGCGGCTTGGTTCAAAACGTGGGTGACGACCTTACCGTCACAAACCTGGAGCTACTCCAGCGAGCCATCGATATGCAGGCCATGAATGCTATCCTCATCAAGCTGAACCAGATCGGCACGGTGACTGAGACGCTGGGTGCCATAGCCCAGGCTCAGAAGGCCGGTTTCGGGGCTATTGTTTCACACCGCTCAGGTGAGACCGAGGACGTCTCCATTGCCGACCTGGCTGTGGCCACGGGTGTAGGGCAGATCAAGACCGGCTCGGCCAGCCGGACTGACCGTATTGCCAAATATAATCAGCTGCTCCGCATCGAGGAAGAATTAGGCGAGAGAGCGCGTTTCCCGGGCCGGGAAGTATTTCCCATGTCGGAAGAGGGTCGTCCCGGTCGATGACCCCCGTCTCCACCCGAGGACAGCTCCGGCCGGGGCGCAAGAGCGGTTCAATACGCCCGGGGCGCTGGTTGGCGGTCCTGGTAATGTTGGTGCTCCTTCTGATTCTCATCTTTAATCGTCACGGCCTGCTCCGTCTGTACCGGCTGCGATCCGAGCAAAGGCACCTTGATGCGGAAATTGCATTACTTCAGGAGCGGGCTGCCGAGCTGCGTCAGGAAATGGCCAGCCTGGAGGATGATCTGATGTACATCGAACGCCTGGCGCGGGAAAAATACCGTATGGTCAAGCGCGGCGAGAAGGTGTTCCGGGTCATGCCGGACCGTCGGCAACCTGAACAGAATGAAGGGGAAAAAAACCCTAGATAGATATAACAGCCTGTCTCACGGGAAGAACAGCGCCTGCCGCAGCCTCCACCGTAAGCCACTGGCCCGCACCGGAATCCTGGGCCTGTTCTGTATTCTGGCCAGTACCCTATCCGGCGCTTTCGAGGGAACCGATCTGTTTCGGACAGCCTTTTACGGTGTAGATGGCATATTCCCACCGGCCATGAACAACCCTGCCCGGCTTCCTGATCAACCTGTCTGGCTATCTCTCGGCCTCGGGCAGCCGCTGGGTTGCAAGTGGGCGGCATACAACAGCGCCTCCATCGGCGGTCAGGCCGGCAGCTGGCGCGCCGCCGCCGGTATCTGGTGTTCCGGCGATAAACTGTACCGGGAGACAAGCCTCAGCGCTGCCGCAGCCGTAGAGCTGCGCAAACGCCTCACCGCCGGTCTGAGCCTGGCATGGCATGAGGTTAGCATCAGCGACTACGACCCTGTCGAGGGCGAACTGCTCGTCGGCATTGCCCTCAGCGCTCCCCTCACCGAGAGCCTTGACGTAGCTGTCTGGTACAGCGGCCAGACTCCGGGCCGCAAACGGGCTTATGAGAGCCTGACCCGACAGCTGTACCAACTGGCGGTGATATCCCGTGTCGGCGAGCACACCACCTGGACTTTGGCAGTAGAAAAAACCCCGCCGTTCGCCCTGCGGCAGCTGGTGGAAGTCTGTTTTGTTTCCCGAAAGAAGTTGACCTTCCAGATCGGCTACCGTACTGCGCCCGGCATACCCTACGCAGGCGCCCAGGTGCCTCTCCGACGGCTGCTACTTTCGGTAAGGCTGAATTACCATCCCATTTTCGGGCTATCCACCGCTTTTGGGTTCGCGTTTAAATAAATTCTTTCCCGGCCTCCTGTTTGCGATGCTGTCCCTATGGGCGACTGCCGGTCAGGCTCAGTCGCCCCGGCACCTCAACTCAGATCTGCTCAACCTGCGGCTACTTTCCGACGAGGATATAACGGTTCTGGAATCACTGCTCGACAATCCGGTTAACTTGAACCGAGCGGCCCCGGCGGACCTCTGGTTCCTGGACGACTCTCTGGTGTCGGTGGTGCTGGCGGCCAGGCGGTCCGGACCTTTCAGCGATTGGGCCGACCTGGCCCGGCGCACGCTCCTGTCACCGGAACGTATCCATTCCCTCCAGCAGTTTGTAATCCTGCCGCCGGAGCGGACTATTCGTGCCAATCTGTCCACCCGTCTGGTGGCCACCGGAGCGGATGAGCGTATTCGCACCCGCCTGAACCTTGATGGCAGGCAATGGGCAGCCCAATGGGTGGTACAGCGCGATCCCGGTGAGTATCATCTCGCCGACCTTTCCGATCTGAGTGTAACCGTTCGCGGGAATTCTACTCATCTGGCTCTTGGCGCTCACCGGATGACCTGGGGTTTGGGCCTGGTGCTGGCCGATGACTTCGCCGCTCCACGGGGAGAAACCCTCCTGCGGCCTGTCTCCCGGATTCTCCACCTGCGACCGGGTTACAGTAACACCAACACCGGCGTACTGCGGGGAGCCAGTGTTCACCACCATTGGCGCCGGTTCAATCTCTTAGCCGGTACCAGTGTCCAGCAGGCGGACATTACCACCGACCCGGACGGCACATCCCGGGTAATAACCTACCGCACGCATACCGGACCGGCTGAAACCGCCAGCGAAATCCTCTGCTACCTGGCGGGAACCGCTTCCTTCCTGGGCTGGAATGTGGGTGGATTGGCCACCCGGTACCAGCTCCAGGCCGCTTCCGGGATACCGGATTCGCAGCGTCGGATAGGGTCATTGGTAGCAATGCGCTCGTTTCAGACCCGGGTGGGCGAATGGTCCTTCTGCCACGAAGAAGCTATTCATCAGGGTGAGCATGATACAGCATGGCAAGCCCGACAGAGTGCCCGACAAACCCGGTTGAGTTATGTCACCAATCGGGACTTGCAAAGAAATCGGCTGCGCCTGACCCTGCTGTATCGTAATTATCCCCCGGGCTGGATCCCCCTGCGAGGCCGCCTGGTAGGAGACCGGGTAAGCCGGGGAAACGAGTCAGGGTGGTTTTTCGGTTGGCGGGGGGACCTACGCGCCTGGCAGCTCAGCGGATACCTGGACAGCTTCCATCAGATTGAGCCTCAATCTGCCGGCTCCTGGCCCCGTGAGGGATGGGAGTCGGGCCTGGCTGTCAGAGCCGGCAAGCGGCAGGTGAAGGCCTCGCTTTTTTACCGCTACCGGGAAGAAATTGCCGGCGCTGGGTCACTTAACAGCGAGAGCCTGTCCATTATACAGCAGAAGATAACCGCCACCCGCTACGTGAGGTTTGCGCTGGCTTATGACGGCCTCCGTAATCTCACGGCCCGATTTACGATGGTATTGAGGGCTTCCGGCACCGGTAGCGAACAGGGAAGCGGTGAAACAATCGGAGGGAGTCTGCGTTACCGTTTTGGATCGGACATTTCCCTTACCGCTGGGGCTTATGGCTTCGCGACCGATGGATGGGACCAGCGCCTCTATGTCTACGAGGAGGGTCTGCCGGGTGAATTCAACTTCCGGACACTCTCCGGACGAGGCGTGCGGGTTTATGGACGGGTGGCGCTACCGGTCGGTAGAGGGTTGATCTCATTCCGGCTAGCCCGGCAGTGGTGGTACGCCAACTCCGCCGGGACAGTGTTGCGGGAAAGTTATCAGGCGGGTCTCCAGATGGATGTTGCACTCTGAGCGGCTCGCCCTCTAAGTTTTCTCCAGGCACGATGATTGCAGCAGAATATTGTCGGATAAGAGATACGGGGACCATTTCTTGAAACACGATAGATTTGCAAAACTTATACTCCCCCGGCGGAGGTGGTGGGTATTCGCCCTGGCACTTCTGCCCGTTATCCTCGCGGCCGGCGAGATCCGGGTGGTATTCCCCAACCAACCGCAGCGCCGGGAAGCACTGCGAACGTTCTTCCGGGGCAACGTCGAGTACCTGAACGGCCGGGAGCTGGCCGCCGTTTTCTCGGCAAACACTTAT
>CAZQOY010000020.1:9929-22363 GCA_964595095.1 uncultured bacterium
ATGTTAACGAAGAAGTGAACAAACTGGTACTCCATTTCCGCGATGGGGAGGTGAAGATTACCGCGTTCTCGTCTTTCGTGGTAGTGGATGAGCGGGCTTTTCAGCTGCCGCTACCCACATATTTTGACGGTAAGGAGTACTATTTACCGGCCCGGGCCATTTTTTCCGTGATGGGTGCCACGGTCCTGCCCGGGGCGCGGTATGACGAGGCCAGGAGAACCTTCATTGGCCCAGCCACGGATGCCGCCTTCAATATCTATGCTGCCCGTATCGAATCCAAGCAAAACGGCACCCTCATCCGGGTAAAAACCAGCCAGGAATTCGACACCCGTAATATCGTCCGGTATATCACCGATAACGGGTGGCTGGTAATTCAGGTGCCTGGGGGACGGGTGGATACTCTGACGTTGGACCGTTCCATCCTGGGAGGCATTATCCGGAGAGCACGGGGCCGGCAGCTGGAAAAATCCGCCGAGCTGTGGTTCAAGCTGACCGACAAGGTGAGCTTACCTGAAGTTTCTCAGGAGGATGGGGCGGCCGAGCTCCATATCGCCATCCGCAATCCGACCCGCAGCAATAATGACCGGACCAAAGAGATGCGTGAGCAGTGGTACCTGGATACGATCGTCATTGACGCCGGTCACGGCGGGATTGACGGCGGGACGGTTGGCAGAAGCGATTTGATGGAGAAGACCGTGACCCTTGACGTAGCCCTGCGCCTGGGACGGCTGCTCAAGCGCAAGACGAATATGAAGGTCATCTATACCAGGGATGAGGATGTGTTCATTCCCCTCTGGCAAAGGACCAAAATCGCCAATGAATCCGGGGGAAAACTTTTTATCTCCATTCACGTAAACGGGGTGAAAAACCGCGCCGCACACGGCTTCGAGACCTGGCTCCTGGCCCCCGCCAACACGCAAGAAGCAATAGAGGTAGCCAGGCTGGAGAATAGTGTAATCGCCCTGGAAGAATCGAATCATCCCTATGAGGAATTTTCTGATGAGGCTCTGATCCTCTCCACCATGGCGCAAAGCACCTGGATGAAAGAGAGCGAAGCCCTGGCCGCCCTCATTCAGGAACATTTAAGCCGGCATCTCGACGCCCCGAACCGAGGTGTCAAACAGGCCGGATTTCTGGTGCTCATCGGGGCAACCATGCCCAATGTATTAGTGGAACTCGGATTTATCAGCAATCGCATCGAGGAACAGAAACTCGCTCAGAACGAATACCGCCAGCGCATAGCCGAAGGAATTTTCAACGCCATTGTTGAGTTCAAGCAGAAATACGAAGGGACCATGCTGGCTGAGCAGGGAAAGTGATCCGCTGCCGGCTTGCTGTATTCACCGCTGCTGACTTACGCCTCGATTGCCTATTCCCCTCTACAGGTGCGGGGAATCCTGCTGACTTGTCCCGGATTACTTGACGGAATTGAGCCCCTTTTCGCGGTCAATCACCCCATATGTCAGAACAGCTATTGACATGCACCACCTCCTGGAATATCTGTACAGCCTGGAGCGCAAGGGCGTTAAACTGGGGCTTGCCCCTACCCAACAACTGTTGAAAAGGTGTGGGAACCCCCATCAGGATATTCCCATCGTCCAGATTGCGGGCACCAATGGAAAGGGCTCGACCGCTGCCATAACAGCCCGAATCCTACAGAATCATAGTCTGAAGGTGGGATTATTCACCTCCCCCCACCTGTGCCGCTTTAACGAGCGCATCCGCATCAACGGCATCCCGGTTGACGACAGCTACCTCATCCGATGGCTGGAGGAACACAAAAGCAACCTTGAGGATGTCTCTGCCACTTTCTTTGAGGCCACCACAGTCATAGCGTTGAGTTATTTTATGGATCACCGGGTAGACGTGGCCGTTCTGGAGACAGGGTTGGGCGGGCGTCTGGATGCCACTACCGCTGCCAGCCCCTCCTGGACCGCCCTTACTCCCATTGACCTGGATCATATGGATATGCTGGGGGACACGGTTTGCGCCGTTGCCAGGGAGAAGGCCGGCATCCTCAAGCCGGGAGTGCCGTGCTTTTCGGTCCCACAGCCCTCAAAGGTACGCGAGGTAATACAGTCTGAAGCTGACCGGGTCGGTGCGCCGGTCACGTTCCTGCGCGAAGAGGCGGCGGCACCCCTTCCCCTCCTACTGCCCGGACGCCACCAGCACACCAACGCCGCCTTGGCCTGGAGGCTGGCCAGGGCGATCCTGGGCAATGACTTTAACCGGGAAGTTGCCCGTGAAGCCGTCGAAACCACCGCCTGGCCTGGCAGGTATCAACGACTTGGGGATCATCCCAGGGTCGTCTACGACGTGGCGCACAACCCGCACGGAATGGCTGCTTTCCTGGACACCCTGGCCGGAGAGTCCGTTAAGGGCCGCAAGCGGCTGGTTCTGGCGCTCCAGAAGGGCCGGAAAGCCGATCAGATGCTGGATATGCTGCTGCCCAGGTTTGATGCGGTAATACTCACCCAGACCGGCATCCGCGACTTTCTTCCAGCCGCTGACCTTGCTGAACTGGCGGGAACCTCCCATCCCCGAATACGGGTTGAGCGGGACCCGGTGGTGGCTATTGAAGGCGCGGCTGGCGAGGCAGGGAGGGAGGACCTGGTGGTTATATTAGGCTCTCATTACCTAGGGCCGGCGGTTGCGAAAGTATTTAAAATTTCATTTGACATACTTTAATAATTCTATCAATTTACAGGCGAGAGTTTTGACCCCCTGATACGATTTTCCGATCAATTTGCTAAACTTTCTCCATCGAACCATTAATTGACGTATCAAGGCTGAGATTTCAGGGGGGTGGGAGTTTAGCCGGTATTATAAACTAATGTGACGCCTGGTGGGGAACTTCGGAGCCGGATTCGCATTTCAACTCTTCGGAGCAGGCGTTGCGTATATTGGGTAGCGATTAGCAGCACCCATAATTGACCTTACATTCTTTATCAGCCAAGCTGCACAATCAGACCACGGCGCGAGTAGGCCCGATGTAATGCAATTAGAGTCGGGAACTAATAAAACGAACCATTATTACCTGCAGGATCAACTATATGATCCCGCTTTCAGGTCTTTGGATAATCTTTCGTTTGGAACATCCGGTTGACAGGTAAGGAGCTTATTCTGTTGCCGCTAATTACTCACTATCAACTTTAGCTTTGGAAGTATCATGACAGAGGAACCTATCATGGACATCAGCGATCTGCAGTCACTGCGGGTGAAGGACCTCACCAGATTGGCTCAGGAGCTGGAAGTCAGCGATTACTCCGGCCTGAGGAAGCATGACCTCATCTTGAAAATCCTGGAGACCCAGGCCGAGAAACAGGGCAACGTGTATGCCCGCGGGGTACTGGAGATCATGCCGGATGGCTACGGGTTCCTGCGTTCACCCGATTTTAACTATCTTCCCGGGCCCGAAGATATCTACGTCTCGCCCTCGCAGATCAAGCGCTTCGGTCTGCGCACCGGGCACCTTATCAGCGGTCAGATTCGTCCCCCCAAGGACAACGAGCGCTTCTTTGCCCTCCTCAGGGTGGACGCGGTGAACGACATCGGACCGGAAGAGATCAAGGCATTTCCCCACTTTGTGGACCTGACGCCACAGTTCCCCGAGGAGCACCTGGTGTTGGAAACTACCCCGAAGGAACTCTCCACCCGCATCATTGATCTGGTGGCGCCCATCGGCAAGGGTCAGAGGGGTCTCATACCGGCCCAGCCCAAGACGGGGAAAACCATTCTGCTGCAGAAGATCGCCAACGCCGTTACTCAGAACCATCCCGATATCTACCTGATCATCCTGCTCATCGATGAGCGCCCGGAGGAAGTGACGGAAATGAAACGGAATGTTAATGCGGAGGTGATCTCCTCCACTTTCGATGAGCCGGCCGAGCGGCACGTGCAGGTGGCGGAGATGGTACTGCAGCGTGCCCGCCGGATGGTGGAAGTCGGGCAGGATGTCATGATCCTGCTGGACTCCATTACCCGGCTGGCCCGGGCCCACAACACCGTGATCCCTCACAGCGGCAAGATTCTCTCCGGCGGCGTCGATGCCAACGCCCTTCAGAAACCCAAGCGTTTCTTCGGCGCTGCCCGCAGCATTGAAGAGGGCGGCAGCCTCTCCATTATCGCCACCGCGCTGATCGATACCGGCAGCCGCATGGACGACGTTATCTTCGAGGAATTCAAAGGCACCGGGAATATGGAGCTGGTCCTGGACCGCAATTTGAGCGAACGGCGGGTCTACCCGTCCATTGATGTTAACCGTACCGGGACCCGGAAGGAAGAGAAGCTCCTCAGCCGGAAAGACCTCTCACGTATCTGGATCCTGCGGCGGCTGCTCAACAATATGAGCGTGGTGGAGGCTATGGAGTTCCTGCTGGACCGTCTCCAACGCACCAAATCGAATCGAGAATTCCTCGATACCATGAGTACTTAGGCTTGACCAGGGGATTGAAAATGAAAAGAGCTGCACCATGGCCTTCCCATTGCAAGTCACGGCCCGTGCGATCTGTGTAAGGTTTCATACCGACCAGCCGGTATTGACCACCCCTTATCGGTTGAAGGGAATCATCATCCATGATTTTCCCGGCCATCCCATCGTACCATTTATCAGTGGGGAATATCGCGGCGAGATGCGCTACCCGCGGGTTCAGGTTAAGGTGCTGCGTAACCAGCTGTGTATCTTCGGCCTGGGCGAGGGATACGATGTGGTTCAGTCTTTTCGCCAGCAGCTGGTATCATTTCAAATTGACGATCAGATCTACAAAGTGGAGGGTATGGATGCGCCGGAAAGCGAGCTCCAGCTCGATCAGTATGCCGACCACTTTCTCCGCTATAAGTTTATTACCCCCTGGGTAGCCCTTAACCCGCGCTCTCTGGCCCTGTATAAATCCCTGTTGCCCAATGAACGGGTCGTCTACCTTAACCGCCTCGTGGTCCAGAACCTGTTGTTTATCGCCCGGGAACTGAAGTATGACGTTAGCTTTAGTGTCAGTGTCAAGGTGAAGCTCCAGTCCCTGACCCCTCGAGTGGTGGAAGAACAGGGCAGCGGCTCCTTCAAGGGTTGTTTCACCTGCAATATGATCCTGCCCGATTATATGGGTCTGGGGAACGGAATCACCAAGGGGTTAGGCACTATCGTCCAGATACCGTCCTAGCCGGGCGGCATCCTGTGACCGGACGGCGATTTGCTTCCCGCCCCGCCATGGTCGAAATTTGGCCCCTGAAATACCGCCGTAGTAATGACTTTTGCCGATAGAGTAGCCCGTATTCAGAGCTCGACCACCCTTCAAATGACCAACAGGGCCGCCGAGTTGCGTGCCACTGGGGTGGAAGTCCTAAGCCTCCTGGCAGGCGAGCCGGACTTTCCCACTCCGGAACATATCATCGCCGCTGCCAGGCGGGCTATGGACGAAGGCTGCACCCGCTACACGCCCGCAGCGGGCTTTCCCCAGCTGCGTGAGGCAGTGGCCGAAAAGCTTAAACGGGACAACAACGTGGAGGTCCGCCCCGATCAGGTGATTGTGAGCAACGGCGGCAAGCATTCCATGTACAACGCCTGCCTGGCCCTGTTCCAGCAGGGAGACGAGGTCATCATCTTTGCCCCTTATTATGTATCTTTTCCGGAGCTTGTCCGCCTGGCTCACGCCGACCCGGTGATCGTGGGCACTGACCCAGAGCGCCGTTTTGAGCCCCGCTTCGACGAGCTGGAGGCGAAGATCACCTCTCGCACTAAGGGCATCATCATGAATTCTCCCTCCAATCCCACCGGCGGGGTGTGGAGCCGGGAAGCGGTGGAGCATACCATCGAATTGGCCCGGCGGCACGACCTGTGGCTGCTGTCCGACGAGAGCTACGAGGCCCTGTCCTACGACCGGCCCTTTGAGTCACCGGCCGCCCTGGCCCCAGACTTCGAGAATATCCTCACCTTCCAGAGCTGCTCCAAGACTTACGCCATGGCTGGCTGGCGCATCGGTTATATGGCCGGGCCGGAGGAAGTAGTAGCCGCTATGACTAAAATTCAGGGCCAGAGCACAACGTGCCCAAACTCCATCGGCCAGATGGCCGCCATTGCCGCCCTGACGGGAGATCAATCGATGGTGGCGGAGTATAGAAACGCCTATAAGCGGCGGCGGGGACTTATGGTTGAGCGCCTGTCCCGAATTCCTTACATTTCGTGCCGGAACCCCGGGGGTGCGCTTTACGTATTCCTGAACGTCAGCGGGTTGTTTGGCCAAACGGCCAGCCCGTCTAACCTCGGGGCAGGCCGGTCAGACTACAAGGGAAGTGGCAAACCGCTCCGGACACCCCGGGACGTAACGGAATACATCCTCAACCAGGCCCACGTGGTTACGGTCAGTGGAGAGGGATTCGGTGACCGGGAACACATCCGTCTGTCGTTCGCCGTTTCGGATGAAGATATTATCGCCGCCGTTGACCGCATCGGAGCGGCGGTAGCAAACCTGAACTAAGGAGATCGCAATCGAATGAAAAAAGATGTTCATCCCGAGTATCACCTGGTAACGGTCCATTGTGCCTGCGGCAATACTTTCCAGACCAGGTCAACCGTCAAGGAGCTGCGGGTGGAAATCTGCAATGCTTGCCACCCTTTCTTTACGGGGAAACAGAAGCTGGTTGATACCGCCGGACGAGTGGAGAAGTACCGCCGCAAGTACAAGCTTCCCCAGCCCGCCGAGTAGAGTGCTCTGTCCGGTCATCTGGCAGCCACCGCCGTGCGGCACTTAGGGACAGAAAAGGTACGGCAGTCACCGCCTCCGCGGCAGGGCGGTGTAGTGCGTCCAATTAGGCGTTCACGCTGGCCGTTCTCTTTACCGGCACTGGCGGCCCAGTCCCGCATCCTGGTAGGCGGTCAGGCCGTTATTGAGGGGGTAATGATGCGCGTTCCCGGCGTTTATGCAGTGGCGGTGCGGGATCCCGAAGGCCGGATTCAGACCCAATGCACCGACTTCACTTCCGCAGTGGAGCGCTCCCGCTGGCTGAAGCTGCCCCTGGTGCGAGGGGTGATGCACCTGTTTGAAGCCCTGAAAATCGGGCTGGCCACACTCAACTGGTCCGCGGAGGTTGCCTATCCCGAAGAGACCACCGGGAAAGGTTCTTCATCCAGCGTCTGGACGACCACCCTGGCGCTGGCGCTGGCAATCGGTCTATTCTTCATTGCCCCCTTGTGGATTACTACCCGTCTGCTGGATATAGAGCGGCAGGCGCTGGGATTCAATCTGGTATCTGGGGGCATCCGCATCACCTTTTTCCTGTTGTACCTGGGGCTGATCTCCCTGGCCAGGGACGTGAGGCGGCTGTTCCAGTACCACGGCGCCGAACACAAGACGGTATATGCTTTCGAGGCGGGGAAATCCCTCACCGTGGAAAGCACCCGCGACTTTCCCACCCAGCACCCCCGCTGCGGCACCAGCTTCATATTTATTGTCCTTATTGCGGCTATCCTAACCTTCGCCCTGATAGATACCATTGTCCTGGCCCTGGCGGGGAAGATTTCTCTCGGGCTGCGGCTGCTGGTGCACCTGCCGCTGATCCCGGTGGTGGCCGGTCTGGGGTACGAGGTTCTCAAGATCACCGTCCGGTACCAGCACGTGGCCCTGTTCCGCTGGCTGTCCCTGCCGGGCATCTGGCTGCAGTATATTACCACCCGGATGCCTGACGACGACCAGGTGGTGGTAGCCCTAGAGTCTCTTAAGGTGGCTTTCGGGGACCGACTGAAGGAAGTAGAGGGCCGGCAGTACGTGGCCGAGGCCATCGCCTGAGGATATTCCATGATCAAGAAGCTCCATGAAATCATCCAGCGGCACGACGACCTGGCCGCTCGCATGTCAGATCCTGGGACGGCGTCCGACCCTAAGAAGTACGCCGAGCTGGCCAGGGAACACAGCGAGCTCAGCGAGGTGGCGGATAAGTCCCGCACTTACGTGGACCTGTGGCACCAACTGGAGGAGGCCGAGGAGATTCTCAAAGGAGACGATCCCGAACTCAAGGAGCTGGCCCACGAGGAAGTGCCGGAAATTAAAAACCAGCTGGCGGAGCTGGAGGAGCAGCTCAAGCTCCTGCTGCTGCCCCATGACCCCGACGACGACAAGAATACCATCCTGGAAATCCGGGGTGGCACCGGCGGGGAAGAAGCGGCCCTGTTTGCCGGGGACCTCTACCGCATGTATACCCGCTATGCCGAGCGCAAAGGTTGGGATACCGAGATCCTGTCCCTGTCGGGGTCGGAGACCGGCGGCATCAAGGAGATCATCGTCTCGGTGAAGGGCAAGGGGGCCCACGGCGACCTGAAGTACGAGAGCGGCGTCCACCGGGTGCAGCGGGTGCCGGTGACCGAGGCCAGCGGACGCATTCACACCAGTGCCGCCTCGGTGGCGGTCCTGCCCGAGGCGGACGAGGTTGAGGTGGACATCGACCCCGCCGACCTGAAGATAGATACCTACCGGGCTTCGGGTGCCGGCGGCCAGCACGTAAACAAGACTGAATCGGCGGTGCGCATCACCCACGTCCCCTCCGGTATCGTGGCTACCTGCCAGGACGAGAAATCCCAGCACAAAAACCGCACCAAAGCCATGAAGGTGTTGACCGCACGCCTGTACGCCCAACAAGCCGAGGAGCAGCAGCGCCAGCGGGCCGACCAGCGGCGCAGCATGGTCTCCACCGGCGACCGCAGCGCCAAAATCCGCACCTACAACTACCCCCAGGGACGGGTAACCGACCACCGCATCAACCTGACCCTCTATCGCCTGGGTGACATCACCGACGGCGACCTGGATGAGCTCATCGAGCAGCTCCGGGTCCACGACCGGATAGAGCGCCTGGCGGACCTGCCCGGCGGCGAGACGGGGGTGTGACTCCAACCCCCACCGCCCCCTTCGACAATGCTCAAGGCCTGGCTAAAAGCAAGCCTCGAACCTGGCGCATCATCGACCTGATCAAGTGGGGCACGCAATACTTCACTGACCGCAACATAGAGAACGCCCGCCTGGAGGTGGAGTGGCTCCTGGTTCACCAGCTGGGTCTGGAGCGAGTGGACCTGTACGTCCAGCACGACCGGCTACTCACTTCCGGCGAGCTGGCTGGTTTCAAGGGGCTGGTGCGGCGGCGAGTGGCCGGCGAGCCGTTCCAGTACATCCTGGGCAAGGCCCCCTTCTACGGCCGCGACTTTCTCGTCACACCGGCGGTGCTCATTCCCCGCCCCGAGACGGAGACGCTCATCCAGGTGCTGCGCCAAGCCTCCCCTCCTGAAACCCTCCTGGACATCGGCACCGGCTCGGGCTGCCTGGCCATCACGGCGGCGCTGCTCTATCCCGACGCGCAGGTTACGGCGGTTGACATCTCTCAAGCGGCCCTGGACGTGGCCCGGGAGAATGCCCGACTGTTGGAAGCATCAAACGTGGCCATCCAGAAGTTGGATATACTTAGAGTATTACTTGAGGGTAAATTCGATGTGATTCTGTGCAACCCGCCCTACGTAGCCGCCGATGAGCTGCCCGCGCTCCAGTGTGAAATCCGCGAGCACGAGCCCCGGCCGGCCCTGACCGATGGCGCCGACGGACTGACCTGGTTCCGGCGGCTGGCGGAGATCGGTCCGGAGCTGCTGGACCCCGACGGTAGACTTATTGTAGAGATCGGCGGCGCGCCCCAGGCCGGGCCGGTGCGGGCGATCTTCGAGGGGGCGGGGGCGGAAGTTACCATCCACAAGGATTTGCAGGGGGATGAGCGGGTGTGCGAAGGGAGGTGGGATAAGTGAGGAGTGTTGGCCGGACGGGAGCGGGCTAGGCAATATCCTTGCGCGAGATAGCCGTCTTACGGCGATCCAAATAGACCCGGCGCTTCTGCCCGGACCGCCGCTCATCATCGGACCTGCGTTCCTCGTCTGGATGTTCCTCCATCTGCCGCCGCTCCAAATCGTCTCGGCGGGTGTCCTGAGTACGCCGGTCCTTGCAGTTGCGCCTGTCCAGCATGCTTTCTCCCTCGTAGTGAAAATCTTTTCGGTTTGGTTGACCGTGACCCGTTACAACCTGCTCTAGCTTACAGATTTCTGCGCCATCCGGTGTGATTCAGATCACTAAAACCCGGGTCGTAGCGAAACAATCTCCACGTTACCTGCTGCTGATCGAAGCCTGTCACTGAGATCGCCACGCCGCCGATCACGCCAGCTGGCGGGCCTGCCCCCTGGCGGGCTAGCGGATCCCGATGACTGCTTTCGTCACATCCTCTCCTTCCCCCTACGCCTGATAATCCCCTAACTTCCGGGTGTGAATCCCTTCCTGGCAGCGTTCAAAATGCTGCGCCCGGTGAACCTGGTGCTGGGCGCCCTGGCGGTGCTGATAGCCGCCGCTCTCATGTCCGCCTGGCCGGCATGGAGCGCCATCGGCTGGGCTATTGCTACCGTCCTCACCTTCAACGCCGCCGCCAATGCCCTCAACGACTACTTTGATTTTTCCACCGACCTAGTGAACCGTCCCGGTCGGCCTCTGGCCAGCGGCACCCTGCCCCGGAACGCCGGCTGGCTGCTGGCGGTGGTATTGTTCGTGGCCGGGGCGCTGGCCGCTTTCCAGCTGCCGCTCGCCGCCCGGCGCATCGCCCTGATTATCGCCCTGCCGCTGATGGTGCTCTATACGCCTCTGCTCAAGGGACTGCCGCTGGTGGGCAACGCCGTCATTGCGGCCATTCTGGGGCTGGCCTTCTTGTTTGCCGGGGCGGCTTTCGGGCACCTGGAGCTTATGTGGACGCCGTTCGGCCTGGCCGCCGGTTTCACACTGCTACGGGAGGTCGTAAAGGATGTGGAGGACGTAGCCGGCGACGCAACGGCTGGAACGAGCACTTTTACCGTGCGCTGGGGGGAGTCGGCGGGCATAAAATTAGCACTCGTACTAACTTTGTTTTTGATGTTCGGCTGCCTGTTGCCGTACATTCTGGTGGTCTACAACGCTACCTATCTGGTGGCAGTGATCATCGGGGTGGAGATCCCCCTTCTTTACACGTTCATTTATCTGGTCAAACATCCTAATCCGGCAGGTGCCGGATGGGTTGCAAAGGTGTTGAAAGTGGATATCTTTGCCGGACTGCTGGCCATCTATCTGTCGAAGTTCGATATCTGATGCCTCCGTCACGCTTCGACTATCCCTTCGATCCGCCGGTTGGCGGACTCAGAGCATGGCTCAGGGCATGACTCAGGTCAAGACTGAGCATGACTGACTTCGTCCACCTCCACAACCATTCTGACTTTTCCTTGCTGGACGGCGCCCAGTCCGTAGCTACCATTATCGCTACTCTGGGCGAACTCAAGATGGACCGGGTAGCCATCACCGAGCATGGCAACCTGTTCAGCATGGTGCCGTTCTACCAGGCGGCGGTCAAGGCGGGCATCAAGCCCATCCTCGGCTGTGAGGTCTACGTAGCCCCAGGCAACCACCGGGATAGGAAGACCACCAGAGGCACCGGCTGGGGTTATCACCACCTGGTCCTGCTGGCACAAAATGAAACCGGTCTGCGCAACCTGGTAAAGCTGGTATCGATCGGCTACCTGGAGGGCTTCTATTATCGGCCCCGAATTGACAAGGCCCTGCTCCGCAAGTACGGCGAGGGACTTATCTGCACGTCGGCCTGCCTGAAAGGGGAAGTGCAGGAACATGCCCTCAGCGGGGATATGAAGGCTACCCGCGAGGCTGCCCTGGAACTGGCCGAGATCTTCCCCGGTCGCTTCTACCTGGAGTTACAGCGTCATGGCCTTTCCGAAGAGGATACCGCCCGGGAGGTAAATATCAAGCTGGCCCGGGAACTGGACCTGCCCCTGGTAGCCACAAACGACTGCCACTACGCCCGCAAGGAGCACTGGGAGGCCCACGACGTCATGTTCTGCCTGGGTACTGGCAAGGACCGGGACGATCCCAACCGGCGGCGCTATGCCACCCCGGAGTTCTATTTCAAGTCCGCCGATGAGATGTTCCAGCTTTTCCGGGATGTTCCAGAGGCGCTGGAGAATACCATCGCCATTGCTGAGCAGTGCGATGTTGAGCTTGACCTGGGCCATCTGCACCTGCCCCAGTTCCCCATTCCCGCCAGCGCCGGCACCCAGGACCCCGACGAATATCTACGAATGCTGGCCGAGGAGGGCCTGGGACGGCGGTTTAAAGTCACCCCGGAGATCAAGACCCGCCTGGACCTGGAGCTGCGGGTTATCAGGGATATGGGCTACGCCGGATACTTCCTGATTGTTATGGACTTTATCCGCTATGCCCGCAGCCGGAAGATTCCGGTGGGGCCAGGGCGGGGCAGCGCCGCCGGCAGCCTGGTGGCCTACGCTCTGTGCGTCACCAACGTGGACCCCATACGCTACAACCTCCTGTTCGAGCGTTTCCTCAACCCCGACCGCATTTCCATGCCCGATATTGACATTGACTTCTGCCAGG
>CAZQOY010000021.1:0-12388 GCA_964595095.1 uncultured bacterium
CGTTCAGGGACAGGCGGAAAAGGGTAACCAGAAGCAGCAGAGTGGGAAAGACGGAGAACTCCAGCGGCCGGAGGGTATACAGGGATACAAACAGAATGACCAGCCCCCCCAGTATGCTCATGGCCAGAAAGAAGTCCATGAAGAAGGTAGGCATGGGGATGAGCATTATCGCCAGTATCAGAATGACGGCGACTCCCAGGCCAATATCTGCTGTTCTTAGAAAACGCATGATTGCTATCCGTCAGTTCCGCGCCTTACAACGCCGGGGAGACCCCCACCGCATTCTGACCGCGACCATAGCGCTCCCAGAAAATCTCGGCCAGGATCTCGGCCACAACCTTGTAATAGGCATAAGGAATTTCATCCCCTATCTCGCAACTCTGGAAAAGGGCTTGAGCCAGCACAGGGCTTTCCTTGATAGGAATGTTATGAGCACGGGCTACCTCCTTTATTCTTTCGGCCACCTTCCGCTGTCCCTTGGCCACTACCTCAGGGGCGGTGGTGGTATCCTCTTCGTGATATTTCAATGCCACCGCTACGTGCACCGGGTTGGTGATAACCACCGTGGCTTTGGCCGCCTCGGTCATCATCCGGTTGCGACTCATCTCCCGCTGCATCTGCCTGACACGCGATCTGAGTTCCGGATTACCCTCGGTCTGCCGGAATTCATCTTTTATCTCCTGCCGGGTCATGCGCAGCTTGCGCTTGTATTCCCAGCGCTGATAGGCGTAATCTGCGGCAGCCATCAATAAATAAGCGATGCCAACATAGCCCCCGATCTTGAGCAGATCCGAGGCCAGGGATCCAATGATCTGCAACGGCGTCATATATGTCAAAAAAGGATAGTCCTTGACGCGGTCGGCCAAATAAACGTAAATAATCGTGCCAACGATGGTCATCTTGAGCAGGCCCTTGATCAATTCCACCAGGCCTCTCGTCGAGAAAATCCGTTTCAACCCGGTAAGGGGATTTATCCGGTCCCAGTTGGGACCCAGGGCTTTGGTGGAAAAAATTACCCCCACCTGTAAATAATTCACCAGGAGGCCCATAACCACTACCAGGATCAGGACGGGGCCCATGATGAGAATCCCACGACTGGATATCCAGGTCACCAGTGTGGGTAGATTTCCGGGGTTGAGATACACCGTGGCCAGTGAGCTGTACACATCCTGAATGACGCCTGCCAGGCCGCGCAGAAAGGATTCGCCGGTAAAATAAAACAGCAGCAGTACCGAGAGCATCAGCACAGCGGAGGTGAGATCCATACTCCGGGCGACGTCGCCCTTTTCCCGCGCTTCCCGGATGCGTTTCGGGGTTGCTTCTTCGGTGCGGTCCTGTGCCGGTTGTTCCGCCATATCAGCCCCTCATAGTGGCAAGCAGCGTTACCACGTATTCCTGGAATTCGCTATACATGGCAGAAAACAGCGCCTGGAACAGCTGGAGGGAAACTACCAGGGCGAAAACGCCCACGATCAGTTTGAGTGGCAGTGCTACGAAGAAGACCTGCAAACGAGGCATGGCCCGGGCAAGAACTCCCACACCCACATCCAGCATAAGGGCAAGTATGATCGCCGGGGCGGCCAGCCTCAGGGCCAACCGAAACATCTCGGTGGAACCGTCGATCAGCATCCGGCCCGACGCAGGCTGCAATACGCCGGTATCAAGGGGAACCAGCTGGAAGTTCTGCATCAGCAGCCGGATCAGAAAATGGTGACCATCCACCGCCAGGAACAGGAGTATGGCCACCAAGGCCCAGAATTGCCCGACCATGGACTGGGGCGCGCTGGTAACAGGATCCACCAGCTCCGCGAGGGCAAAGCCCATCTGGCGGCCGGCAAACGTGCCAGCCAAAGAAAAAGCCTCAAACAAAAACCTGGTCCCAAATCCTACGATAAGCCCCACCGCCAGTTCCCGACCAATACTTAGAGCCAGACGCCCCAGGCTCCAGTCAAAACCCAGGCCTTCCACCCCCGCCACCGGCAGGAGCATGAAGCTGATTACCAGGGCGATTGCTATTCGCACCCGCGTGGTAACGGCCGTTGAACCAAAGAAGGGAAAGGCGTAGATCATGGCCGATACCCTGGTCAGCACCAGCATAAAGGAAACACCCCACCCGGATAGCAGGTCGAGAATGGACAGGTTCATTGTCCCAACTGGGTGATCTGGTCAAAAATGAGTAGGTTGAACCCGATTATCAGGTCAAGCATCCACGGGATTAACAACATTATGACCAGCCCCACCACAGCGATTTTGGGGACGAAGGTAAGAGTAATTTCCTGGATGGACGTAACAGCCTGAAATAATCCCACCAGGACACCTACCAGCAGAGCGCTCCCAAGTATAGGCAGCAGAAGGAACAAGGCCGTAATGAGGGTCTGGTGGCTAATAAAAACGACGAAATCGGTACTCATGGCTAGCGCAATCCGTTAATAATCGATTCAACAATCAGGTACCAGCCGTCGACTAGAACGAAAAGGAGGATCTTGAACGGCATGGAGATCATAATGGGCGGGAGCATCATCATTCCCATAGACATAAGTACGGCGGCTACCACCATATCAATAAGAAGCATAGGGAGATAGAGCATGAAACCGATCTGGAACGCGATGCGCAGCTCGTTGATCATAAAGGCTGGTATTACTACCATCAGCGAGAGTTCTTCAGGCGATTTAGCCTGCTGACCGGGATTGAAACCGGCAAACAGGGCCAGGTCCTTGTCCCTGGTATGGTAAATCATGAATTTCTTGATGGGCGTAGATGCCAGTGTCAAAGCTTCCTGTTGCTCGATTTCATCATCCAGGTACGGTTGTAAGGCCGTGGAATGGATCTCACGCAGTACCGGACTCATGGTGAAGAATGTGAGAAACAGGGCCAGGCTGATCAGGATCTGGTTGGAGGGCGCATTCTGAGTGCCGATAGCCTGGCGTAGAAAGTGAAAGATCACCACTATACGGGTGAATGATGTGGTCATGATGAGAATCGAAGGTGCCAGGGACAAGATCGTGATGAGAATCACGATCTGAATGGTAGTGCTTAACTGTTCGGGAGTGGAAGCGGAGTCGATAGAGAGATTAATAGCCGGAAGGCCACCGGATTGGCCGTAGGCGGCAAGCGGCACCCCGAATACGAGTGCAGTAAGGACGAGTAGCGGTAACCAGCGTCTTATCATGTTTTGGCTTCCGCTGGTATTTAAGCAAACTCCGTGCCATCCCCTTCCTCTTCTTCTGGTGTGAAATCGTACAATAACCTGATAGAATGATCAGTTATGCCCAGCAGCAGCTCCTTATCTCGCACTTTCACCATAGCGATAGACTGCTTGGGACTGATATACCGCCGTCCCAGAATACGGATGTCAGGCGATGAGGCCTGCTTGAGCCGCTCACCCCCGTAGCGCTTGATTATCCGGGCTCCAACCAGGATAGCTGCCAGAATAAGTCCCACGTACACAACGGTTTTCCACAACCTGGCAGACAGGTCATTCCCTGTAGTGAATGTAGTAGGTTGGGTGGGCTTTTCAGACGGCCTCTGGGTCGGTGAAGCGGGTTCCCCTTCGGGAGCTGCGGTCGTTACTTCCACCGGTGGCTTCTTCGTCCGGGACTCAATCGACCGGGTCTGGAGTAAAAACCCGATGACGACCACTACGGCCATCACCCCGATCAAGATCAGGTTGGTTACTCTGCGGGCGTCTGATCGCGCCACTATTTACCTAGGCTCTTGATGCGTTCCTTGGGCTCAAGCAGATGTGTCAGGCGGACACCAAAGTGATCCTCGACAACCACTACTTCACCCTCTGCCAGCTTTTTACCGTTGACCAGGACGTCCACCGGCTCACCAGCCAGCTTGTCGAGCTCGACGACCGCACCCTTCCCGAGCCGCAGAATATCTTCCACTACCATGACCCTGCGACCCAGCTCCACGGTTACATCCAACTCCACATCGAGCAGCATGCTGATCTTGCGTACCTTGCCGTCACGGGGCAGGGGCTCGGCCAGCTCGTCAAACTCGGCCGGACTGACCTCTACTACACCGCTTTCATCGCTTTCGCCGCCAAACAGGGCAGCCATGTCAGCCGCTCCGCCCAGATCTTCGTCTTCTTCAGTAGACAGGTCGTCAGCTACGCTCTCAACCGCTTCTTTGACGATATCTTCATCACCCGCCTGGTCCTCGGCAGCTTCTTCAGCCACGTCAGCAGTTTCTTCAGCCACGTCGGCAGCTTCTTCAGCCGCCTCGACGGTTTCTTCAACCTCGGATTCGTCTACGGCTTCCGCAGGTACCAGGCCACCCGTTACCACATAGGTGATGAGATAATCTTTCTTCTTCTTGCCTCGAGTAAAGCGGTAGGCTGCTACGAGTCCTTCTTCCGGCAGTCCCAGTTCTTCTTGTGAAGGGACTTCAGTCAACTGTATCTCTTCGGCGGAAAAGCTGAACTTTTCACCTTCAGAAGCTGCCTGGAGTTGTCCCAGAATCTGGGCGGCTGCTTCCTTAACCGCATCCAGGTGCTCTTCACCCACTTCTTCGGGCTCTTCGCCTCCAGCCATCCAACTGAAAATCAGTCCCGCCATGGACTTATCCATGAGGAAGGAATGCTCGTAGGCAACTTTCCCAGTGGTTCTCAGCGTTACCTTCAGAAGCGGATATTCATGCTCCGGGGCAAATTCCCCTGAGAGAGAATTAGGCTCATCCGGCTGGATCTTGATCTTTTCCTGGAGGGTCTGTCCCCCGACTTCACTCAGGACAGGCAGCAGCTCCTCGGCTGCCTCCTGATATCTCTGACGGAGCTCATCATACTGCATGGCTTTTTTCCTTTTCAATTACGTCTGTAATGAGAACAGCGCGATACTTGTCACGCCGACCGATTATTCCCTTGAACACGGGTTTGTCCTTAATTAAAACGGTGCTCTCCCCCTCCGGCTTTTCATTCAGAACAAGGAGATCACCTATCTGTAGGTTGATGAAATCCTGGACAGTAATGGACGTCCCACCCAGGGTTGTCCTGACCGGGCAGGAAGCCTTCAGGAGGTGGCCCTTCAACAGGCCGCGCTCTTCTTCAGAAGCTTCCCCCGATCCGAACTGAAGTCTGGCCTGAACATCAGGGCGTCCTATTATATCAGATAACCAGCTGTATGGGTAGCAGAAGTTCATCAGGGTCTTGTTGTCGTGGATCTTGATCTGCAGGGAAACCACGATCACCGGTTCCGCAGAGGGAATAATCTGGACGAACTCAGGATTGTCCTCATACCGGGTGATGTTCATCTTAACGGGAGCTATAGGATTCCACATGCTGGACAGTTCATGAATCCCTCGATCAACTACCCGGCGCATGATTTTCTGCTCGATGGCGGAGATGGCCCGTGAAGTTGAAGTGGAGAAAGTACCCTTGCCGCCAAACAGCTTCTCGACAATAAAGATAGCCAGATTGGGACTGAGTTCCATGATCATTTCTCCCGCCGGCTCGTCCATCTCCATCACGTACAGGACCCCCGGTGGAGCAATAGACATTACGAATTCGGAATAGAGCAGCTGATCAATAGCCAGCAGCTCAATTTCCACGATCATGCGCAACTGGGCGGAGAGAAACACACCAAAGTTCCTGGAGAAGTTCTCGTGGATATTTTCCAGGAGCCGCATCTGCTCCTTGGAGATAAGATTGGGGTGTTTGAAGTCGTAGAGTACCACCCGCCGGGTGGGACCTCCCCCAACCTGCTCCACATCGCTCGCATCTTCCGTAACAGTTGAAAGAAGAGCATCGATTTCTGCCTGGCTGAGTATCTTGGCCACCGCGACCTCCTTATTGAACAAGAAAGGCAGTGAAGAAAACCGTGTCCACCGGCTCACTCTCAATTATCGAATTGATAATACTGCGCACCGTATCTCTTGCGGTTAACTGAAACTCCCTGGTGGCAACATCACTGAGAGTGCGCCCCCTGAAATAGAAAATGAGGGCATCACGAATCTGGTATTCCTTATCGACCATCTCGTCCCGGGACTCTTCCGATGTGGTTTCTACCATCATATCGATCGCTAGAAATGTCCGCCCCCTGCCACTCGCTATATTCGCTATGATCCCGGTGATCGGATGATTAATCACCGGCCCCTTCTTCTTTTTCTTACTCTTTTTCTTATCCTCTTCCCTTTTCGGCTTTTGCAGCTTTTGCTTTACCTCGGTTATCTTTTCTGCCACAGGACTTTTCTTAATCTGCGGCAGGATTACCTTCATCTGCGGCAGGATCACCTTCTGAGTCAGGAAATAGGCCCCCGCTGCCAACATCATGACTCCCGCCACCAGGATAATCAACTTGACGAATGGCGGCAGCGGCCTGGGTTCCTTCGCCGCCCGGTCCTCTGCTTCCTCCAGCGGTACCCCGCGGTCTTCAATTTCACTCATTGTTCAGATTGCTCCAGATAATCCAGAGTTCTACCCTGCGGTTTTTCCCCCGGTTCTCGGGCGTGTCGTTGGGTACTATGGGAACATATTGACTGTGGCCGACCGCCGCCAGCTGTTCCGGTGCGACACCCGCTTCTTCCAGCAAACGCACTACGCTTAAAGCCCGGGCCGCGGATAGTTCCCAGTTGGAGGGAAACTCGGGCGTGCTGATAGGAACGTTATCGGTATGTCCCTCCACGTAAATCGACTCCGTTTTTCCCTGAATGGAATTCGCAATCCCCGCCAGGACTCTCAATGCCTGCGGCTTGAGTTCCGATTCCCCCGGGGGAAACAGCACCTCGTCACCCATCCGGACTAATACTTCCCCGGGCCCTGTGATTTCAATGGTAGCCAGGTCCTGGAGGGCCTCCTCCTGGAATATCTCGGCGATCTGTTCCATGCTTTCTAACAAATCTATCTGTTCCCGAGCGAGACCGGAAGTCCCGGTAGCCGGGGATTTCTCCCCGATTATGCTTACGTTCTTCGGCAGCATCCCCAGGGCCTGCTGCAGGGAAGCCGCTGCCTGCAGGAACTTCTGCTCGTTGACAGACGACATGGCAAACATCAGGATAAAAAACGTCAGGAGCAGGGTTACCATGTCCCCATAGGTGGTCATCCAGTGAGGAGCACCAGGCATGTTTTCATCTTCAGGCATAGGTTTTTTAGCCACTCTCTTCTTCTCCTCCTTGAACCTGGAGCTCCTCTTCACCTTCTTCTTCACCTTCTTCATCGCCGCCGCGGTCCTTGGGGGCGATATAGTTCAATAGCTTGCGCTCGATATTCCTGGGGTGGACACCGCGCTGGATCGCCAGTACGCCCTCGATGATCATCTGCTTGAACATGATCTCACTGGAGGACTTGCTCTTCAGTTTGCCGGCCATGGGCAGATAGACCAGGTTGCCCAGTACGGCACCATAAAAGGTAGTGATCAACGCGATAGCCATTGACGGTCCGATACTGCTGGGGTCATCCAGGCTGCCAAGCATCTTCACCAGGCCGATCAAGGTGCCGATCATGCCGAAGGCCGGGGCATACGTGCCCAGCGAGGTGAAAATCCCCTGGCCGGTCTTGTGCCGTTCCACAAGGGAGGTGATCTCTGTTTCCATAATGTCGAGTATCGTATCAGACTCGGTACCATCCACGGCCATTTCCAGCCCGACCCGCATGAAGGGGTCTTCAACCTCACCCAGCTGCCTATCCAGGGCCAGGATACCATCCCGGCGGGCCAGCTTGGCCAGGTCAGAGAACTGCCGAACCGCTTCTAATTCCTTGTTTTCCTGCCTGCGAAAAGCCTTGGCGGCCACTTTTAAGGTCGCAACCATCTGGTCCATGGGAAAATTAACCAGTGTAGCGGCGGTTGACCCTCCAACTACAATCATGAGCGAAGGCAGGTGGACAAAAGCCGCGCCGCCGCCGCCCATGGCAATGGTCCCGACAATCAGGCCAAAACCCGCCAGGATGCCCGCAATGGTGGCAATATCCAACTAACTTCTCCTATAGAATTTACCCCCGCCCCGAGGCCACCCCATCCTGAAAATTAAGGACAGGGTGGCCATAGCGGCAGGTTTATAACCGTTAAGCTAAGCGATAATTATCGCTTCAACCTCATGGTTTCTTCCAGTATCGCGTCGGCAGTGGTGACCACCCGGGCATTGGCCTGGAAGGCGCGCTGCGTGGTGATCATATCCGTGAACTGCCGTACAAGATCCACGTTCGACATCTCCAGCGATCCGGAAAGGATGGACGAGTTGAACTGATCTCCAGCGGCACCGATGATCGGGTTGCCGGTGCTGGAAGCCAGGTCATATACCCCATCACCCGTTCGCAACAGCCCCAGGGGGTTGGGAAACTCCGCCAGGGCAATCTGGGCCAGGGTAATGTTCTCATCGTTGGAGAAAATACCCGTAATGATACCCTGCGTGTCAATAGCAAATCGCAACAGGACACCTGTCGGTTTGCCATCCTGCTCGCGTACGATCAGGCTGGGATCGGAAGTGTACTGGGTCACCCCGGAAAATCCCAGACCACCCTGGACATCGATCTGCATGGTAAACTGAGCGGCACCGGTACCGGGATCAACGGTAATTCCCGTGGCGGTTCCATCCACATCGAAGGATACGACCTCCCCGGACGTGCTGAAATTGAGCGTACCGGTATTACCGCTGACGATGGTTTCATCACCACCCACGAACTCGGCTTGCCACCGCCACTCGCCATCCACATTTGTCTTGGTGAAGGTGAGTAACAGGTTGTGGCTGGTGCCCAGGCTGTCATAGACGGCCGTTGAGGTGTTGACCGTGCCGGTATAGCCTTCCACACTGTTCTCAAAGGTGGGGAGAGCCACTTTGGCGCTGCTCAGAGCTATACGGACAGTCGATTCATTAGCCTCGAGAATTGTGCCTGTGATCTTGCCATTGCTATCCAGGACATCCGTGAGCGTGATTTTGCCATTTACGATGGATGCCGTTGCCTGGCCCACATAGGCCGTATCGATTGCGGCGAGGAGATCGTCGATGTCATTACCCGCAGCGTATGTGTAGGTAGTGGGAACGGGCAGGGGAGTCCCATCGGGCAGGATACCGGTGATCTCAATCGTATCTCCGGCTACCAGGCCCGTGCTCTGGTCCAGGGTGGCCAGGTCATCCGTACCCACGGCTAAGACGCCGCCGACAGTCAGCGGGATGCCCGACGACCAGACGTTTGGCATGGGCAGCCGGCTGGCATCGAGGTTCCCGGACAGGAAGACGGTTTCCGTCGATGAGGCCGGAGATGACAGGTTGGTGTCCAGGAAGATTTCCTGCAGCGGTGAGAAGACGTTGATCGCGCCATCCTCATCAGCTCTCCAACCCTGGACGGCCAACCCCATCGGATTAACCAGAATGCCCTGGGCGTTGAAGAAGAAGTTACCGGCCCGGGAATAACGGTTCTTCTCGCCATCGCTTAGAACGAAGAACGAGTTCCCCTCGATAGCCATGTCGGTAGGCGTACCGGTAAACTCCAAACTCCCCTGGGTCAAGTCCAGGTCCGTGGAGCTGATGCTCACCCCCAGACCGATCTGTTTCTGATTGCCGAAGCCGCCCCCGAAGCCGCGGGAGATTCCCGTCAGCGACTGGGAACGGGTTTCGGCGAAGGACACCCGGCTACCTTTGTAAGCAAGTGTCCGGATGTTCGCGAGGTTGTTACCCAACACGTCCAGCATGAGCGTGAAGTTCTTCAACCCCGATACTGCTGATGTAAGAGATCTCAGCATAGTATATTCCCTTTCATTTTCTCAGGTTCTGGCAGAGATCCTGCCTCAGTCGTTCAGCAGGATCAAGGCTTCCCTGATCGCCAGTCCGTCGGTTGACCCCGCCGATGGCGGGGCTGACGGAACGGCCTTAAGGGGCCAGCCTTGCCGTTTCTATGTTACATAATCGTCGCGCTGTCAATCTGTGTGAACACGTTCTCGACAGCAGCGTCCTTGGTGATCGCCGTGATCACCTTCTTATTCTTCACACTCACGATGTAGGCCGTATCATCCATGAGAACCAGGGTATTGACACTGCCTTTCCGCTCAGCCAGCTGGACGGCGTGGTCCAGGCGCTGCCGGTTGTGAGGTGATAACGTTACGTTCCGCTCCTGTAGCCGCGTCAGGGCATGGGCGGAGAATTCCACCCTGGTAGCCGCTTTTAACGCGTCGGCTGCCTCTCCCCTGGATGCCAGCTCGCCGGCCAGCACCTTGGAGAAGGCGGCTTTTTTCTCCGCCGGGCCAGTGCTCGGAGTGCGAGACCCCGATCCCGGCTGCGGCGGCTTGAGCGGACGAAGTCGTGTACTGAGTTCCAACTCTTCCGGTCGCATGTCTAACCCTCCGGTATGCGGATGGATACTACATTGCCCATGGGGAACTCCAGATCGCCCACCAGCAGAATGGCCACACCGGTTTCATAACTGACGCCGGTGATGATGCCGGACGCGGTTGTAATAACATTGACTGCATTACCATCCGCGTCGCTGGCAGTGATCGTGAAGCGATAGACACCATCGGGCAGTGCCTGACCGGAACTGTCGGTTCCGTTCCACACGATTGCCTGCTCGCCATCAAGCAGGTCTTCACGTCTGATAGCCCGGACAACCTGACCGTCCTCGTCGAGGATGGTGATGGTCACCTCCGCGGCGGGATCTGCCAGCACAAAGTGGAGATTGGCCTGACCGCTTTTAAGGACAGTGCTGTCCCCGACGGCGACCAATTCCCTACCGATGAGACTCGCTGCCATGGTGTTGTTGATTGCCTGGCTCATCACCAGGTCAATATTGAGGCTCTCACCGATCTGCCGGTCGATACTGTACAGGCGTTCCAGACTGCCGAACTGGGCCAACTGGGAGGCCATATCCTGGCTACTCATAGGCGCCAGGGGGTCCTGGTTTTCCAGCTCCGCAATCAACAGGGTCAGAAACTCATCATGGGTGATGGTTGTTGTCCTGTCGTTCGGCTGGAGCCCTTCCGGGCTAACCGGACTGCCACCGATGGCCTGTAAGACATCTACCATGGATTTACTCCTTTCTTATGCGACAAATTCCACGGTATTATAACCGTAGTCTCTGACGCTTTCTGATATTGCATCAATGGAGACCTCTTCGGTCGCCGTTGAATCAATTGCCGGGGCCCCGGTTGGATTTCCCTGACTGGAGAAATCTTGTTCCTGACCGGTATCCCCCACCTCCACATTCACGTCAGAAAAGTCAAGACCTTGATTGGTCCACTGCTGCTCAAGGCCGTGAAGCGCTCTCTGAAGTACATGACGCACTTCAAGCGATCCCACAACGATGTGCAGGGTGGTCCCGGCATCACTTTCCTGGAACGTAAGCTGGACGTTGCCCAGCGACCCGCCATTAAAAGTGAACACGCTTCCGCGCTGCTCACCGCTGACGAATCGGCTGTATTGGAGTGCCGTCATCCGGGCCAGAGAAGCCAGGTTGGCGGACACGTCCCCCGCCTGCGGCGGGGCCGGTGTCGGTAGGGAATGGGTCACGGGAGCCGGGGACTCGTTGCCCACCTGCTCTCCGCTTTTCTGGACCCCAAGCGAAACGGGTTTAACGAAGTCGCGGCTGATCCCATCGCCGTTCGACGAGGGATGCTGCGACCCATTCTGGTTGGTGAGGTTGTTGGCAGGATGAGAACCACTTCCCTTAGAACCCTCTCCCTGTGCGGCCGATGCTGAATGCTGGCTTCCAGCCTGTACCGGGGCTACCCGGTGGCTGGCTGGCCGTTGTGCAGATGGCCTGATGGGAGAGGCACGCCCGGAGGTCTGTGGTGCCGTTATCGGCTCCTCCAGACGATCCGGCAGGAATAGGTTCGACTCCAACCTCTTCTGGTTCGTTATGCTCCCCGCGGCTGCATTGCCGCCAGCACCCTGATGCCCAGCCTCAACCATCTCGGGTTGAGCCAAAGGCGTGCGCTGGTGGGGCTGCTGGACTGCAATCCCGGATGTCAATCCTCCAGCCTTGCCGTTCACCCCTAAGAGTGAGAGGCCCAGCTCTGTGCGGACTTCTATCCGGCCGGCTGATATCCGATGGTCAGAGTTAGAACGAATCACGCCGAATCGGTTCCCGCCATCCGGCTGGGAGCCCGGGCTTGACTGTCTAACCCTTGACGCAAGGACAGCCGGCTGATTATCACCAGCAATGTACAGGTCGCGGGCCGGTCCATCAACCGGGGTACGGGCCGAGCGAGACGGCTGGGAGCCTCCGAGAACGAGTGCCAGTCGGGAAGACTGGTTGATGCCCTCGGGTTCAGGCCGGTTCCCCGCGGCGGTTACCCCCGTGGTAACTACCGGTGGAACTCCTGATGGCCGGGCGTCGGTAACAACGCCGGCTCCCGTTCTCACTCCGGCCGGTTCGGCTGGTTTCCCGGCGACCTCCACCTTCCCTGTGCGGGAAGATGTATGTAATGCTGGTCGCGCCCCGGGAATCTGCCCGGGGTCCGGA
>CAZQOY010000021.1:12398-21486 GCA_964595095.1 uncultured bacterium
GGAAAATCAGCCTCCGAACCAGGTTGTCTGGAAGCCTTCAAAGAGGCATCCACCAGGTTCCCACTCTCAGTCTGTGGAACAGCCTGAGACAGTATCCCCTCCACAGGGACGCCTGGTATATGGCTTCTGATCCCTTCAGTGGATTGGGGGGACTGTGGGTCCTGGATTGCCTCACCAAACCGAAGAACAGGGGTATTCGCTGCACCCGTTTGCCGCCGGCTGAGGGCCGCCACCGGGAGTTGCGGTTGATCACCGCCCCCTGGTGGACTCTGGCCTGCTATCGCCGGCGGGCGAGTCAGTTGAATGCCCGGCCCAGGTCTGTTTCCCCGCAGCTGCCGCAGCATGCTACCGAACCCCTGAGCGCGTTGGACAACGGCTCCGGGTATCAGTGAGAAAAGGGATCCGGCCAACGATGCCGCGAGGACACCCTTACCCTTACCTTTCCCTTTCATGCTGAGCAACCGGGAGTGGTCAGCCTGGAAGACCGGGACTTCACCACTGTTCATTATCAGCTTCCTTTTCTTTTTACCATCCTGCTGGTCAGCGTCGCGGCACGATCGTCGCCGAGGGCTGTCAACAGGTACTTCCTTCGCTTGTTGGTGGTCTGCTTGTAGATGTCCATGACCACATCGTCACTGAGTTTAGCAACAATAGGCGTCAGTTCGGCCACCGACATGGTGGCGAACGTCCTGGCCATGTCCTGAGCATTCATTCCCACCTGACGCAGAGACACGAGCTCCGCGTCCTTTTCCTGCAGGCGTCCTTCCAGGGTTTTTGCAGTGGCATCCTTGAAGGTCAACTCTCGCTCCAGGCTGTCGAAGGCGGCATTATTCTGCGCCAACACAGCCAGGAGGCTGTCAATGTTAACCGACAGGGAGTCACGCTCCCCGGTGATTACCTGCATTTCTTTACTCGATAATGTCATATCTTCTTCGGCCAGAGTTCCCTCATCATTGGATAATAAGAAAATGATGAAAAATACACCGATCATAAGCACGAAAAACATCAGTGCTATAGCGAGGCCCATGAGTAGCTTTTTCATGACTGCTCAAGGCTTCCATTCCGGGAATGCTGCCGGCCGGCGATCTCATCCAGCTGCTTCTGTTCCGCACGCTCACTTTCCTTGAGGGCAGCCAGATCCTGGTGCTCCTTCAGCTTCTCCAGGGACTTCTTCTCCTTAGCCGATTTCACTACTACCTTGCGGCGCTTTTGCACTTCCTGTTCCGACATCCGCACCTCGTGAACCTGGCGCCGGAGGTCTTCATTTAATTGTTCAGTGTACCAGGTGTGCACTTGCAGGTCGCGGGAGGACAAGGCCTCCTCGTGGCTATCCGAAGACGGATTGTCCACGTCCAGGTGGGCCTGTTTTTGCGCACGAATCACTCCCAGCTTTTTGTCCTGGCTGCGGTGCTTATCTTCTGATTCCCGTAGCGCCACGGACTTGAGATTCATGATCAGGGACTTAATATCCAGGAGGCGCTTGTATCGGAAGCCCTTCTTAGCCACTGCCCGCCTCCATGTCCCTGCAAAGTTTTACGAGTTCCGCCCTGGCCGTCTCAAAATCGGACTTGGTGGAGCCATCCTGAGCCAGGTAGGTGTTTACCTTGTCAATGTTTGCGATTGCGTAGTCAATTCGCGGATTACTGCCCGGGCTGTAGGCACCGATGTTGATGAGATCTTCCGAGCCATGGTAGACCGAAAGCAGCTCTATTACCTGTTGTACGAGCAGGTTATGCTCCGCATCCGTAATTTCCCGACGGAGCCGGCTGACGCTCTGAAGTACGTCTACCGCGGGGTACTGGCCGCGGTTGGCCAGATCACGTGAAAGGACGACATGACCGTCGAGCACCGATCGGGCGGCGTCGGCGATAGGGTCAGTCAGGTCGTCGCTTTCCACCAGCACCGAAAAAAGACCGGTAATACTGGAGTGAGGATTGGTGCCGGCCCGTTCCAGCAATCGAGGCAAAAGGGCAAACACGGACGGTGTGTAACCCTTGGTGGTGGGCGGTTCGCCTACGGCCAGGCCGATTTCCCGCTGGGCCATGGCTACCCTCGTCAGGGAATCCATCAGCAGCATTACCTCCTGCCTGCGATCCCGGAAGAATTCAGCGATGGCCATGGTTGCCATGGCCGCTTTGACACGAATCTGGGCCGCCTGGTCGGAGGTTGCCACCACCACTACGGAGCGCTTCAACGCCTCTTCACCCAGGTCGCGTTCGATAAACTCCCGCACCTCGCGTCCCCGCTCTCCAACCAGGCCGATCACGTTCACCTCGGCGTCGGTGTGCCGGGCGATCATCCCCAACAGGACGCTCTTGCCGACTCCGCTGCCGGAGAAGATCCCGATGCGTTGGCCCCGCCCGATAGTGAGCAGGCCATCGATGGACCGTATCCCGGTGGAAAATGGTTCAGTGATAATCTTGCGGCTCATGGCCGCGGGCGGCTGGTTGTATACCGACTGGTACCTCTCGGCCTGGATGGGTCCTTTCCCGTCAATGGGCCGTCCCATACCATCAATGACGCGCCCCAGCAGCTGCTGCCCCACCGGAATGGTCAGGGTTTCGGAACTGAGAGTAACCCGGCTGCCGACGGCCACACCCACGGTGGCGTCCAGGGGCATCAGAAGCATTTTGCCATCACGAAAGCCCATCACCTCGGCCCGCATAGGTTTACTACCCTTCACATCGATGGTGCAGAGATCACCCACCGAGCCGTCCGGGCAGGTGGCTTCCACCACCAGGCCCACTACTTCGGTCACCCGACCGTCGATGCGGTAGGGTTCCAGTAGATCCAATTGATCCTGCCGGCGGGCCAGTCTGGGAGCAAGGCGGTCGTTCAACGTCATAACAGCTCACTCTCCAGTATAGCCAGCTGATTGCTGTAACGGCCGTCAATAATATGCTCAGGGGTTTCCACAAGGCACTCACCCGCGGCCAAACTGTCATCGGCCACAAACCGGATTCTGCCCGGGAAGGACTGCCTGAGCTTTTCAGACATCTCCTCAGACTGCACGAAGGCCAGGTTTTCCGGAGAGACGTGAATTACCACGCTCCCTTCGTGAAGCACCTCTTTGAGAAACGATTGGATGGTACCTGCCAAAGCCCCACGCCGAATGGTTTCGGGCAAGGGCGCGGTCAGGATTTTCTCGGAAATGTGGAAGCTCATGCGCAACAGGGGCTCCTCCATGTTGGTCAGGGCCTGGTCGAACTCCCTTTCCAGTCGTTCGGCCAGTTCCCTGAATTGATGCGAATGAGCTTCCAATTCTTTACTGTGTTGTTCATGCTCAGCAGCCAGTCCATCCTGAAATCCCAGGTTATACGATTGTTCACGGGCTTCCTGCAGCTCCCGTTCAAGGTGTTCTACCCGGCTTTGAAGCAGCAGCTGTTGGTTGGCTGCCTCCTCGGTAATCCTTTCCTTCCGGGTTTCCTCAGCGGATTCCTCGCCCCCGTTTTCCGGTTGCCCGCCCAAGTCGATGAAGCTGCATACCGGGCGCTGCAGCTTGATTACGCTGGCCGTACTCATTCGATGAGCTCCTCAGCCTCGCCGCGGACAATGGTGATCTCACCCGCTTCATCCAGTCGCCGGATGACATCCAGGATCTGGCTCTGGGCGTCATCCACCTCGGTCACCCGGACGGGCCCCAGAAATTCTATCTCATCCTTGAGCATGCCACCCGCCCTCTCCGACATATTGTTGTATATCTTGGTCTGCAGCTCATCGTTGGCAGTTTTCATCGCCATGGCCAGGACCTTGGTATCCACTTCCTTGATTATCTTCTGGATGCTGACATCCGCAAGGGTTGTTATGTCCTCGAACAGGAACATGAGATTGGCGATTTCTATGGCAAGTTCGGGGTCGCGCTCCCGTATGTGATCCAGGACGTTTTTTTCAGCAGATCGGGTGGCACTGTTGAGAATTTCAGCCACGGCGTACGCGCCGCCGGTACTGGCCAGATCGGTGCCAAAGACATCACCCACCTGCTCCCGCAGTACGTCCTCGATTTCCCTCACCATCTCCGGTGAGGTTTTTCCCATGGTGGCCAGGCGGTACGCAATCTCGGTCTGGAACTCCACAGAAAGCGAGGAAAGAATATTGGCGGCCTGTTTTGACTTGAGGTTGGACAGGATCAGCGCCGCCGTTTGTGGATGCTCTTCCTGCAGGAAACTGAGCAGTTGGGCATCGTCAACGGTCTGCAGGAGGAAAAACGCGCTCACTTCCGTAGCGGCCTCGATGCGTTTGAGTATCTCGTCAGCCCTCCGCGAACCCCAGGCTTTATTCAGAATCTGCTTGGCGTACGCCAGGCCCCCCTGCGAAACGTACTGGCGGGCCGTCATCATTTCGTGGAAGTCCGAAATGACTTTCTGAAGCTTGTAAGAAGAAACATCTTTCAATCTGGCCAGGTCGATGGAGAGCCGCTCCACTTCCTCGTCGGGTAGATACTTAAGCACCGCGGCAGAAGTGTCGACACCCAGCGCAATCAGCAGCACCGCCGCCTTTTCATTGGGGGTCATTTCCCCAGTGCTCTTCTTCGCAGCGACCTTCACGACCTTTGGTTCCTCGGATTCTGCCAAAGTTTCCTGATCTGTCTTAGTCGCTTCTTCCGCCATATATTATTCCCCTTCGGTCTCAACCGCACCAGAAGTCCAGATACGGATCAGCGCGGCGGCACCTTCAGGATTCTCCTCAATAAACTTGGTTACTTCCTCAGTAGCCCGGTCCTGGGCTTCCAGCTGAGCCCGGGCTTCGGGTGAAAGCTTCTTAAGAAATTCGTCGGTAACCATCTCCAACTCGCCCCGGGCCTCAATCGCGGGAGCGGCGCCGGGTATCCCCTCAATCTCTTCGGGAGCGCCCACCAGTACGCCTACCCTCCTGGGCGGTAAGGCCATGGTCTCGGCTACTCTCGTCGCGGTAGACCGCAGCATTCTCAACAAGAGGATCAGAGAAATGAGCACGGCCAACCCCATGGCAACATTGGTAGCAATAGTATTCCAGCGGCCCTTACGTTCGATCGACGTGATGGAGGCCAGCTCGGCCAGCTCATCCTTGCGATCGAACTGCATGGTCTCAACCGTAACCTGGTCGCCTCGGGCAGGGTCGATACCCAATGCACTAGCCACCAGACCCCCGATGCGATCCAGATCCTGCTGAGGTCGGGCAGTGTAAATGGGCTCCCCTTCCCCGTCGCCGATATCATATGACCCATCCACCAGCACCGCTACTGTCAGGCGCCGTATTTCACCCGAGCTGGCCACAAAATGTTCCAGGGTTTTGTCCAGCTCGTAATTGGTGACCGTCTGCTCGATGTGGCGGCTGGCGGTATCCATCCCCGTATACTGCTCTACGTTTCGTTCCTCGCTCAGTACGGCGGCCTCCTCAGTATTATAGGTCTCACTGGTCCGCTCCAGTTGCGTGAAATTGAGGTCGGCAGATACTTTAATAATAGAGGAGCCGGGGCCAAGTACATCATCGAGCAGCTCCTGGACCTTCCCCTGCAGACTCTCTTCAACCGAACGTCTGATTTCCCAGTTACGGCTCCCGATGGGTGCCTCCTCACCCTCGCGAATCACCTCCGTGAGCAGCTTCCCGGTCGCGTCCACGATAGACACCTTGTCCACATGCAGGTTGGGAACGCTGTTGGCAACCATCGTGGCAATGCCGTTGACCCGTTTAGGCGGAAGGTATGCCCCGGGTTTCAGGTGGAGGACTACCGAGGCGGTGGCCAGCTCCTCTTCCTCAAAAAACTTCTTCTCGGGTATCACCAGGTGAACCCGGCTCAGCCGCACCTCCTCCATCTGGTTGATCGTCCGGACCAGCTCTCCTTCCAGGGCCCGCTGGTAGTTCACCCGCTGCATGAAGGTGGTCATACCCATCCGCTGCTCGTCGAAGAGCTCAAACCCCGTTACAGAGCCGGTGGCTACGCCCGATGCAGCAAAAGTGAGCCGATATTCCGACACCATGTCCGTAGGAACGTAGACGGTTGTGCCCCCGGCGCCGAGACGGTAAGGCACCCCATCATCACGAAGGGTACTCACGATCTCATTGGCATCTTCCGGCGCCAGATCGCTGTACAGCAATGCATACTCGGGCCGGTTAGCCCACAAGGACAGAGCAATAATCGCGCTGACTACACCTATTAAAATGGTAAATAGCGCCACGCGCTGTCCAACGCTTAACTGCTCAAGTAACGTTCTGATCTGCTGTATTAGTGGCGGCATGGTATTCTACCCTGCTCCTCCCTAAGGTGTTAGACGTTCATGCGGTTAATTTCCTGATATGCTTCCAGCATCTTGTTCCGAATCTCCAACATTAACTGAAAGCTGACACTGGCCTCTTCCAGAGCAATCATGGCATGGTGCAGGTCTTCCGATTCTCCTGTAACGACCTGGCCAACTTTTTCGTCGGCTTGGGCCTGCTTGTCATTCACCGAATACAGCAGTTCCCGGAGCTGGTCGCTGAACCGGACATCTTTGACTTGGCCTTTCTGCTCCTGAGGACTTGTGAGGTCTGTGAGACCTTTGGGATCAATGCGCATCGGATTTTCTGGAATTTTCATCTTACCCTCTTACATCAAGGAAATTTCCGAGCAAGGCCGGTTTGGGCGGCTGGGGTCTATATATGGCTGAATTCACCTCCTCCTGCCCGTTGAAAAAGAGGTCAATGATCTCCTTTTCCCCTGAGGTCAGGATGCCGGTGCCATCCCCCGGCTGGTTCACCTGGTCCGCTTCGGCGGCCTGCTCAGGAGCCATAGCCCACGACGTTGAGGGCTCCACTGTGCCTTCCGATGGCTCCGTGGCCGGGGACAGCGGTGGCTGCTGCGGCGGCTGTCCACCACCGACAATCGTCTGGGCCAGCCCCTGTATCAGTGTACTGCTTATCTCCATCTGTCCGTTACAGCTCCAAAGTCTGCTTTGCCACTCGCTTGGCGGCATTGAGTACCGTGGTGTTAGCCTCGTACGACCGGGTGGCGGTGATCATGTCCATCATCTCCTGCACCACGTTGATATCCGGTGTGCGGACATAACCCTGGGCATTTGCCTTGGGATGGGTCGGGTCGTAGATTCTCCGCTCGTTAGGATGGACAATGGTTTTCGTCTCGGGCCAGGGCTCGCCATACCAGCGATTACGCTCGCTGATCCCCGGCAGGTGGGAACGATCCGTCCGCTTCAGGCGCAGACTCTTATCGCGCAGGAAGGACCGGAACGGTTCCTTCCGGGGCCGCGGGTCCACCGTCTTGCGGCGATAGAGCGGCTCACCGTCCGCCGCCACCTGGTTGGCGTTGGAAATGTTCTCGGAAACGGTTTCCAACCGCGTTAGCTCGTCGGTCATTCCCCGGGCTACGTGGCTGAAGATAGTAAATATACCTTGAATTTTCATCCCGTTACTTCTCCCAATAATCACCGGATGCGGCCCGTAATGGCCCGTGTCAGACCCTCAAACTTCCGGCGCATTACCCGCACGGAAAAATCGTATCTGATCTGATTCTGGGCCAGATCGGTCATCTCGCGGGTAATCTCCACCGGCCCTCGCTCCCACTCCGGCGGCAGCTTATCGGCGGGGTCCGGGGCGATATGACGGGGTTTGGTAACATTAAGAATAGTCTGGCGTTGGGCTTCCGATAGCTCATCCAGGAAGCGGGTAGGCTTCCGCTCGTAGCCGATCACGTTGAGATTCGCAACATTCTCAGAAATGTTGCGGTGGTGCCGCATGAGCAGATCCAGCGAGCGCTTCAATAGGACCGTTGGCTGATTGTTGAAGATTTTCATGATAGATAGTCCTCTTGGATCATTCCGACAGAGAATGCAACAAGAGTCGTGCCAAACCCGATGCAGATTGCTCTCTCAGTAGGATTTACGAAGCGGCTTGAGGACATCAGCAAGAATATTCCCGCCCTGCCTGTCAGTATGCGGAGAAAAGTCTCCTTATCGTGAGGCAATTTTTTCCGCCCCCACCACCAGAGGGCTGAGGATGAGCTGCACCTGATAGAGGAGGGCTGCAAATCGCTGATGCAGCCCCCTTTGCTGACAGCCGTCGGGACTGGCGGCCGTACCATATCATCCGGATGGGGAGCTTTCAAGATCATACAGCTTCAGTTTGTTGCGCAACGTCTTGACCGAGACGGCCAGGATGCGGGCCGCCTGGGTCCGGTTCTGCCCGGTCTTTTCCAGGGTGGCCAGGATAGCCTGCTTTTCCACTTCTGCCAGAGTGCTGCCGCTGTTGAAGGTGAGCCCCCTCTGACTCCGGCCATCGCCCTCGCCCGGGAAAAAATGTTCGATTTCCAGCTTCGGGGAGGACTCCGAGAAAAGGATCGCCCGTTCGGTGTTATTCTTCAGCTCCCTGACGTTGCCCCGCCATTCATAACACTCCAGGCGGCGAAGGACGCCGGACGAAATTTCTTTCTTGGGCTGACTATACTTATTACAGAAGTGGGCCACAAAATGCTCCAGCAGGAGAGGAATGTCGCCCCGCCGCTCCCGCAGTGGAGGCACAAATATGGGTACCACGTTCAGCCGATAGAACAGGTCTTCCCGAAATGTCCCCTCTTTCACCATCTCATCGATGTTTTGGTTGGAAGTAGCCACGATGCGTACATTCACAACTATGGGCTTGTGGCTGCCAACCTTGGTGAAGCGCAGCTCCTGCAGGACTCTCAGGAGCTTGGACTGCAAGCCGATGGGGATTTCGCTGATCTCATCCAGAAGCAGCGTCCCCCCGTGGGACTCTTCAAAGATGCCGCAAGTGGTTTTGCTGGCCCCCGTGAAAGCCCCCTGGACGTGGCCGAAAAGTGTGCTTTCCATAAGATTTTCAGGGATGGCGGCGCAGTTGAGCTGCATGAACGGCTTTTCAGCCCGATCACTGCGTTTATGCACCGCTAAGGCTACCAGCTCCTTGCCCGTGCCGCTCTCCCCCTGGATGAAGACGGGGGCATCGCTCCGGCTCACCATATCCACGATCTCCAGGACGTTATGGATCTGGGGACTTTCTCCTATCATCTCCGTACGCACTTCCTGGGCCTTGATCTTCTCCTTGAGGTCCCGGTTTTCCTTCCTGAGCGTATTCAGTTCGAAAAACCGCTTCAGCCGGGACTCGA
>CAZQOY010000022.1:0-7113 GCA_964595095.1 uncultured bacterium
CGACTCATGCACTAAAGTTAAATACATACGCTATTCAATGCAACTAAACACTAGGGGCTGATGAGAACGATGATAATCTTATGTTTGGTCGGGTTGGAGGAAATGATTCTTGGTCCTATTACCCTGGTATACTCGACGACATCCGCATCTACAACCGCGCACTGTCAGAGGCCGAGATCGACACCCTTTACCACGAAGGAGGCTGGGATTTAGAAGACACTACTCCCCCCGCTCCGCCCACCGGCCTCACCGCCACCCCTGGTGACGGGCAGGTGACCCTCACTTGGTTGCCAAACACCGAACCGGACCTATCAAAGTACCGCATCTACCGGGATATTTCCTCGCCTGCTTCAGCCCTAATTGACAGTGTGGTAGGAACGCCGCCAGATACATCCTATACCGATGCCGGTCTCGTTGTTGGGCAACAATACTATTACCGGGCAACTGCAATCGATACAGCCGGGAATGAGAGCGATTATTCCGATGTGGCATCGGCAACCGCCCTGGAGATTGATGAAGCAGGCGGTGTTCCTGCTGAGTTCGCCCTGCACGCCAACTATCCCAACCCCTTCAACCCGGTAACCACTATCCGGTATGACCTGCCGGAAGCAACGAATATCACAATCCAGGTCTATGACATCTTAGGACGCGAGATTGCTCGGTTGATAGATAGTGCAATGGAGCCCGGCTACCATCGAATAACTTGGAACGGGAGAGATTCTGCTGGACGGGAGGTTCCCACTGGTATATACATCGCCCGCCTGTTGACGCCAGAGTACACCAAGTCCATCAAGATGGTGCTGCTCCGGTAGGGACGACTCTTATTGTCGATTGAAGATTGGTGTTCCTGGCACCCCTTCGGAAAGGCTAAGGCTCGCCCGTTGGGCCTGCCCGGCTAGGGCTACGTCCAGCGGGACATGCTTGCCGGTTTTTCTCTTTTCTCTTTTTCCGCTGCCTACTGCCACTGCCACTGCCACTGTATTTCCCCTTGCAACAAGACCAAATCGGTCGTAATTTAACCAAGACTAAAATGGTCGTATTTACGCAGTTATGCTGAAACTGACACGCAAAACCGAGTATGCTCTTATGGCCCTAACGAGGATGAATGCACCCAGGTGGAGTCCTGCAGTATTCGCAGCCCCATGCGGGTCATCGATCCCACCGCTGGATTATTAAAGTAGAGAATTGGCCGTAAAGTGGCTGGCCAGGCGATCGGGTGGTTACCCGGTTTCCGGTATTACAGATTACAGATCGATCACCGTTCCCAGGTTCTGCTCACAGGCCCGTTCATACACAGTGCCGGCTGTCGCCAGGTCCTGGATCGCGTTCCCGACGGATTTGAACAGCGTGTAGTCCTTGTCGGTTTCCCGTCCAGGCAGTATCCCGGCTGCGAGCTGCCCGATCTCGCCCCGGATATGTTCTTCCGTGATGATCCCTTCCCGGATCGGGATGAGAATATCCCCTGCTTCCGTCATGCAGGATTCGAAATGATCGACGTACACCAGCGCCGCTGCAACAGTATCCGGGGGTACCTCCCGCCGGTCGGGTTGATAGGAACCGATCGCGTTGATGTGTGTGCCGGGTCGCAAGCTCGTATGATCGAAAACCGGCTCACTTGCGCTGGTGGCAGTACAGATGACGTCCGCTTCGATTAACCCGACGGTCCCTTCCGGCGCGGCGACCGGTAAGGCGAGCAGTTTTGACATCTCGTCAGCAAAGGCCCAAGCACTGTCCCGCTCAGGATCGTATACCATGGCCCTTTCCAACGGCCTCACCGCCGCCACAGCCGCCAGTTGGGTTCGGCCCTGGACCCCGGCACCGAATATGGCCGCTACACGTGCGTCGGCCCGGGCCAGCAGCTCCGTGGCAACTCCGGACGCGGCTCCGGTGCGCAGAGCCGTCAGGGAAGTTCCCTCCAGCAGCGCCACGGGCCGACCGTTAGTGGCGTCCATTAGCACCACCATCGCCTGAATGAAAGGCAGACTCTGCGCCGGGTTCGACTCATAAAGGGAGAGTAACTTTAGCCCAATCTTCCCAGAGACCGGACTGTAGGCCGGCATGATCAATACGGCTCCAGCGTGCTCAGGTATGTCCAGACTCAAACGCTGGGGCACCTGGGCCCGGCCCATCGATAACTCCACGAATGCCCCGCGCACCGCTCGTATCGCCTCCGCCATCGGCAGTGCTCTGCGAATGTCATCCGCCGAAAGATACCGGATTTGTCCATTTCCCATGATGGTCTCCTAGTCGAAGAAAAGTGGCAACACAGCCGGTCCCTGCCTGAGGATAAATCCGTGGCGCAAGGGAAGGTCCTAGTCGGGGGGCATTTTTTCCATCAGGAACCTGGTCAGCAGCTCATAAAAGTGCCGGGAAGTGTTCTTCCCTTCGGATATGCCATGGCTCCTGTTGGGATAGGCCATCATGGTGAAGGGTTTGTTGTGCTTGATCAGCTCATTGATGAGCTTTTCGGTCCCCTGAAAATGGACATTATCGTCGCCTGTCCCGTGGACAATTAGCAGGTTGCCTTCCAACTGCGGAGCGTATGTAATCGGTGAACCTTTTATATAGTCATCTTCATTATCCATCGGCAGTCCCATATATCGCTCCTGATAGATGGTATCATAAAGACGCTCATCGGGAACGGGAGCAACCGACATTGCCGTATGGTAAAGGTCCGGATACCGGAAGATCAGGTTCAAGCTCATGGAACCACCACCGCTCCAGCCCCAAACGGCGATTCGGTCACCGTCAGCAAATGGATGTTGCCGGAGGAACTCGCGCATGGCGGCTGCCTGATCAACGGAAGCAAGAGAGCCAATCTTGCGGTAGACTACCTTGCGCCACTCCCTTCCCCGCGGAGCCCTCGTACCGCGGTTATCAATACTCATGACCAGATAACCACGCTGGGTCAGCATGAGGTGCCACAGGTATCTGCGACCACCCCAAGAGTCCCGGACTGTTGTTCCCGCCGGTTCACCGTACACATAGAGCAGGACCGGATAACTCCTGCCGGGATTGAAGTCCGGAGGTTTCATCATCCAACCGTCAAGCTCAACTTCTCCAATCCCCACCCGGAAGAATTCAACCGCTCCTCGTTTCAAATCCTCGATCTTTTCCCTTATTTCTCTATTGTCCGCGAGAAGTCGCACAAGTTGATGCTCAGGTAGGCTGATCAACTCAGTTACAGGTGGGGTACCGAATCGAGAATAGGTATGGAACGCCCACTCGGCATTCGGAGAGATCCGATAGCTGTGGGTACCCGGTTTACCTTCAGGAGTTATGCGCTCCGCTTCACCAGTTCCGTCCAACCTGTTACGGAAAAGGTATCTCTGGGTAGGATTCTCGGGCGCTGCCACATAATAAAGCCAACCGTTTTCCTCATCAACATTCTCTACACTTACTACGTCAAAATCACCCGGTGTGAGCAGCATAATATCCTGTCCGTCTCTGCTTACCCGATACGTGTGCCTCCAGCCGTCACGCTCACTCATCCAAAGGAAGTAATCACCGTCATCCAGATATTGAAATTCATTGTGTATTTCTACCCACGCTTCGTCCGTTTCAACAAACGCTTTGTGTACTATGCCGGTAAGGGCATCACAGTAAAAGAGCGAATTGGTATTTTGGAGGCGGTTAAGCTGCTGTATAATGAGCTCATTCGAATTATCCGTCCAGTCCATACGAGCGAGGTAGTTGTTCCGGGAATCTCCCGGTATCTGCATCCAGATCGTATTCCCGCCATCGGCGCTAATTACTCCTATACGTGCGGCGGAATTCGTTTCGCCTACTTTCGGGTAGGGGATGGTGGTGATTTGTGGATAAAGAGAGTCGGTATTGTTGATCAGATAGAATTCACCTACCCCTTCTGAGTCCAGCTGCCAATAGGCAATAGAGCGGCTATCCGGGCTCCATCTGAATCCATCGCGAAGACCCAACTCCTCTTCATAAACCCAGTCAAACGTACCGTTTATCACAAGGTCTGAACCATCTCCGGTCAATTGCTCTATTCGACCGTTTTCAAGTAGTTCTACGAAAATATTGTTCTGCCGCACATACCCTACACGTGTGCCATCGGGAGAGAATTTCGCAAACATCAATGTTGACGGTTCAGCATCGCCTCCCAATTTCTGGAGTTTCCAGGAATCGAGGTTGAGTACCCAATAGTCACCCCGCGTGTTAGCGCGCCATACCCGCTTGGTATTGGTGAAGATCAATACCTTTCGGCTATCCTCCGACCATTGATAACCGGAGATATCCAAAGCCGTGGAATCACCTTGCGGAATAAATCTCTCTGCAGGTACGAGAATTTCCCGTTCACCGCTTACGGGATCATACCGCACAATATCTTCCCCGCCCTCAATGGTCGCCGATGTATCCAGGGTAGTATAGCCTCGATTTTCCTTAAGCCAACGTGCTTGTCTAAAAGAATCAAGCCGGAATTCTGTTGAACTGAAAAGGCGCTCGAGGGTCAGATAAGCAGGATCACCTTCCCTGATCGCTGTTTCGTATCGAGTGAGCTGACTACTGCAACTTGCAGTAAAGATGATGCAAGCGATAAAGAGGAGCTGGGTTGAACGACGAACTCTCATGATATTCTTCACCTCAATCGTTTAAGTAGTACTTTTTTCGGTGTAAGGCCTGCCAAGGGTCGTCCCTAATTTTAATGCGGATTCTCTGTACTTCAAACCGGTGATTTCAGTTGCGACTTCTACGACCGGTTGACTGGCTGTGTTCTGTAAAATGGGAGGACATCATTTTGCATAGGAGTTACCCATCCGGTCTTCAATCCTCCGCGATGTTCTTGTAATCGATAAACCGCCAAGGGCAGTACATCGTAACTCCCGGGGAATGCTCCTGCCGACCTTATCCATTGTTTCGATGACTTCTTCCAGCGGTATGACGGGATCGAAACCCGCCATCGCCATGTTCGCGCAGGCTAGTGCGTTGGTGGCGGCCATTACGTTCCGGCCCAGACAGGGTACTTCAACCCGGTTAGCCACGGGATCACAAATCATTCCCAGTATGTTCTGGAGCGCCATGGATGCAGCGTCGATCGCTTGTCGGGTGGTACCGCCTGCCAGCGTCACCAGTGCTGCGGCGGCCATACCCGAGCCGGCACCGCACTCCGCCTGACAGCCACCCAGTTCGGCGGCGAAGGTGGCACCATCGGCGATGAATACGCCAATCATTCCCGCCGCCAACATCGCCTTGGTCATATCGTCAAGAGATGAATCCATGGTGTGAGCAGCCCCGATGCAGGCCCCCGGAAGAGCGCCGCAGGCTCCGGCAGTGGGCGCAGCGACAATCACACCCATCGAACTTTTCATCTCCATCATGGCCGTCACGTAGAGGATTATTCGATTAAATATGTCCCCATCAAGAAGCCGATCGTTCTCCATCTGGTTCCTGAAAGCGCCTGACTGATATCCGAGTATTCTATCCGCATATTTTGTGCCTTCAATGCCTTCGAGGATCGACTTCTGCATTATACATACAATATCTTTCATCTTACGGAATACTTCCTCGGGAGAGATATTGCCCCGGGCGCTTTCGTAACGACGGGCCAGCTCCCATAACTGGAGGCCTTCGGCTTCGCTGTACCTGAGTAAGTCTTCGCAGGTTGTGAATGGCACCTGTATCCCCTTGCGGGAGAGCACCGGCAAGACCGGCGACAGGGTCCTTACAATGCTTACGTGGTATTCGGAATACAGCCGGGATACGATGTCCTCTTCCAGGAATGCCTGTGCCTTGATCTCGATAAACTCAGTATCCGACCCTTTCAGGAACAGGATTTCATCAGCGTTGATGTTTCCCGCCAGGTACGCAAGGATCTCATCGGTCCTTGAATCGGCATAAACGAGAGTCTCATAATAATCGCCCGCCATCGACAATTCCACGCTGTCGATCTCTATGACTTCCATCATCCCGCCGCCGGTAGAGATTGCGGTCATCTTGTGCTGTTCGGTCGAGCTGGTAAGAGTCAGTCGATAGGTATCGGGATGCTCAGCGCCGTAGTCGGAGACTTCAATGGTCACCTTAATTCCGGCCTCCTGGATTGCGTGGCCGGATTCGGTCAGTCTTTCATCGGTAACGTCCCAGCCGAGAAGGCCACCGAAGAGTCCCATATCGGATCCCTGACTGGCATGGGTCGTAGCAAGCGAACCGTGCGAATCAAATTCGATCAATACTTCTTCGATATTGCCATTCATCAGGTCTCTGGCCATTTTACCAATACGTACTCCAGCCGCGCAATGGGAGCTGGACGGACCCCTCATCACCGGTCCTATAACGTCATTGAAGATACTGGGATACTTAATAACACCGGAGTTTCTCTCGTAACCAGCTTTTTCCGCATCACTGTTCATTGTTTCTCCCCGCTAATTCTACCCCGCACCGTTCTGGTTAATGAACAGGGTCCAGGCTTGTTTTAGGGCCGTTGATAGCGTAGTAATAAAGCTTGATAAGAGAAAATCCGGACCGCAAGTCTGAATACTACCTGCTTGTTGAGAGCTGAATATAACCAGCTCGTAACCAATAGAAGGACTTATTTTGTGATTTTCCCTACTCCAGCAGCACCCCCGCATTCTGCGGGACAAAAGCATCTTGAGGGACTCGTCTTAATTTGCCATTGCCATAGAACCTGATCATAACCGCTCACCATAGGTCAAATTTGTACCCCGCCAAAAGTCCCGCCATCGGCGGGGCCAACGGCGGCGGCCTGCCCCAGTTTCCTGCCCTAAAGTGTCATTTACCGACGGGAGAGTCCGCCGGCTGGCGGAAACTAACCAAAGGGGTTTCAATCCTCACCCGACCCGAAGGCCGGGTGCTACTAACCAACGCTACATCCTGAAGACGCCTGAAGCGGTTTCAATCCTCACCCGACCCGAAGGCCGGGTGCTACCAAAATGGCAATTAACAAAGAACGTGGCAATAGAGGTTTCAATCCTCACCCGACCCGAAGGCCGGGTGCTACCAGTCCATGGTGCCTTAACACCATTGTGGATATGTTTCAATCCTCACCCGACCCGAAGGCCGGGTGCTACTCCCCTAGCTTACATTGTTTAGCGCAATCAAAACCCGTTTCAATCCTCACCCGACCCGAAGGCCGGGTGC
>CAZQOY010000022.1:7123-20150 GCA_964595095.1 uncultured bacterium
CAAAGTCCGAATCAACAGCACCCCGAAAGGCAAGTTTCAATCCTCACCCGACCCGAAGGCCGGGTGCTACTCGCTCACCGCTCATTGCTCACCGCTCACCGACAGTTTCAATCCTCACCCGACCCGAAGGCCGGGTGCTACGAAATTGATGTAGTATTGGATAGTATCCTTACTAGTTTCAATCCTCACCCGACCCGAAGGCCGGGTGCTACCACAAACCAGCACACATTACATGTCTTGCTGGAGGGGTTTCAATCCTCACCCGACCCGAAGGCCGGGTGCTACGGCCTGTATTGGGTGCCCCTTTCACAATGACTATGTTTCAATCCTCACCCGACCCGAAGGCCGGGTGCTACGCCATTAAGCGTCTTCCCCGCCCATAATCTACGTTTCAATCCTCACCCGACCCGAAGGCCGGGTGCTACGGGTGGCCAAGTTTCATCTTGACGAGCTGCTTATGGTTTCAATCCTCACCCGACCCGAAGGCCGGGTGCTACAAATCACCGAAAAAGGCGCTGGCTAAAGGCGAGGAGTTTCAATCCTCACCCGACCCGAAGGCCGGGTGCTACAAATAGCGCCAACACTACGATCGATGCCGGGGGAGTTTCAATCCTCACCCGACCCGAAGGCCGGGTGCTACGTAACACTAGCCGGTGCAAATGAAGGTATCAGGTTAGTTTCAATCCTCACCCGACCCGAAGGCCGGGTGCTACAAGAGGAGCAGGTAGGTGTCTTAGGTACATTAATGTTTCAATCCTCACCCGACCCGAAGGCCGGGTGCTACCATCGTAAAGTATTTCCCATGTTAAATAACTTATCGGTTTCAATCCTCACCCGACCCGAAGGCCGGGTGCTACATATATGACATATGTAGCCATCTAACTCAAGAACGTTTCAATCCTCACCCGACCCGAAGGCCGGGTGCTACTAGAACGGCGCAGTGGCAAAGACCGGCGGGAAGGGGTTTCAATCCTCACCCGACCCGAAGGCCGGGTGCTACTTGTGGTGTTGCCTTGGCAATTAAGCGTTGTTCAATGTTTCAATCCTCACCCGACCCGAAGGCCGGGTGCTACATAGCCAAGATCATTTACTCCACGCAATACCCATCGTTTCAATCCTCACCCGACCCGAAGGCCGGGTGCTACAGGATGACAGGTTCCTGGAGGTATTACTGGGGGAGTTTCAATCCTCACCCGACCCGAAGGCCGGGTGCTACTTGGCCCGGTTCGAGTCCGGGCCTGGCACTAACCAAGTTTCAATCCTCACCCGACCCGAAGGCCGGGTGCTACGCCGCCTTGAAAATCGACGGCCTGTTCTGCTCAAATCGAAGGGAATGCACGAACCAGTCCATTTTTCGACTCACAATTTCAAATAACCGGATTAATATAGCGTTAACTCCTTTATATATCACTTGTTATCTGTTGCGCGAACCTTTCCCGTCAGGTGCTATTGATTCACGTTCGCTAATAGACCAGTGGCTCGGAAAAGTCAATCGCTTTGAAATTCCCATACTCCTCCAGAAAATCATCCCGGTTTCCCGTCAGCCGGTAAAACCGGACCCGATCCTGCTTGGGTTCCATGATTTTCTGCGCCTCGGCCTTAAGGCGCTCATACTCCGTATCCTTTATTTCGCACTCAAACACCGACAACTGCACCCGCTGTCCAAAGCCTTCACACAGCTTGGCCATCCGGCGCAGCCGCTTTCGGCCCGGTTTGTCCTTGGTGGAGACATCATAGGTAACCAGAATATACATCACTCCTATCTCCAGATAAATGGCACATATTCTTCCATATCTCCCCTGAGTGTCCGGGCCAGCAGGCGTGCCTGGATATGGGGCACCAGCCCGAATGGCATTTCCTGCTTCAGAAAGGGGTGGGTCAGATTTTCCATTTTCCGCTTCTGATAGGCAGTCACAAAGGTCTTGCGCCCGTCATCTGTTAAGGACCAACTGCCTCCGGGACGCTCGGTTATATCATCGGGCTTGATTTGTCCCCGGTTGATAAGGCTCAATACCAGTCGGTCCACCAGTGGTCCCCGGAACTCCTCTATGAGGTCCAGGGCCAGGGCGGGCTTTCCCGGCCGGACTTCGTGCAGAAAACCAACCTGCGGATCGAGGCCCACCGCTTCCAGCGCGCCCCGGCAATCGTTCAATAGCAGGGCATACCCCAGAGACAAAAGGGCATTGACCGGGTCCCGAGGCGGTCGGCGATTACGTCCCGAGAAAACGAATCCATCGGCCGTCGGTGAAATAAGGTCCTGCAGCACCCCGAAATAGGCTCGTCCAACGCTGCCTTCCAGCCCGCGCAGCTCATTCAGTTCACCGGCGCCGTCTGGCTTGAGCCGCTCAATCTTAGCCTTGTGGCGATAGATGAACTGAGCCGCCTCCTTCAGGCGTCCGGCTCGCTCCTCACTAGACGCATCCCGTGCGCCCCGCAAGAGCACCTGCCGGGCATTGACGATCTTGCCCAGAGCCACCTTGGCAGCCAACTGATAGCGAAGTTCGGGCCTAGTATATGCCCGGTACTGGTCCAGGCGCAGCAGCACGTTCCCCGACTGGGGCCCTTCCAGTCGCCCCAAAAACCGGCCGTTCCACCCCATGAACACCACGAACCGGTTCTCTGAAACCATGCGGGTCATCAGCGCCGGACTCACCTGAACCCGCCCGAACGCAACCACCCCATCCAGCCGCAGGAGCGGGATACGCAACGACGGCTGGCCGTCCCGTTCCAGTTTCACTGCGTCCGCATCGAGGTGCGCGTAGGTTCCCTCGCTGAGCAGGTAAAGTGTGTTCATCAATTGCTGCATATCAAGGCCCTCCCTGGAGTTCCTCCGGCAGCTGCCACTGCTCCATTTCCGGGAGACAAGCCTCCTTGAGGGAACAATGCCGGCAGCGGCTGTCATTTACCGGCGGGGGCAGGGACAGTTCCTGGATGATGCGCCGGGTTTCCTGGATGGTCGCCGCTACCTTTTGCCTGAGGGCCTCGCTGAAAACCACCTCCCGGCGGCGGTTGCTCCCAGCGTGATAGATAGCCCCCTTGGGCACCGGCACGCCGAACATCTCCTCCAGGCACAGGCCCTGGGCGCACAGCTGGATCTCCGCCGCCTCGGCCCGCCGAATCCGGCTGCGCTTGTACTCGATGGGGTAAGGCACCTCCCCCTCGAACTCCACCACGTCGGCGATGCCCCGCAAGCCCAGCTCCTCCGACCACAGGGGCAGGTGCCGCTCCACCCGTTTGCCATCTTCCAGAGTACTCCCCCCAGCCTCCACCCGCTCATGGACCTGATCCCCCTGCACCGTGTAGATATTGTCGGTGAAGGTCTGTTCGTTGTGGATCAGGGCCGTCTGCCGGGGGCAGTAGGCGGTGTGCTCCAGCATCGAGAGCCAGAGGGCGTCTTCGCCGGGGTCCATGATCGGCCTGTTTCCTCTATACCAGCTGGGTCAGGGTTACACCCGATGGCAGTTCACTGTCATTACACTCGATCACATAGTCACCGACGGATCGCGGCGCTGTCACGCCATCCTTGGGATCAACCTTCAGCCGGTCAAATAGGATGTGGGCCGGTGCATTCCCCAGGCCGTTGTCGTGGGTAAATATCCACAGCCCCCGCAGGGCCATAAACCCCCTGGCGGCGGAATGGTCCTGGTCCCACATATTCTGCAGGGCCTCCCAGTAGAGGGCCAGGTCATCCTTGTCCATGCCCGTCTGGGTGCCCAGATTGGGATTGACAAACCCGTACCCCCGGTACAAGCCGTAGGGCACCAGGGATTTGCGGCCCATTTCGGTCTGCTTGCCGGTGACCTTACCCTCTTCACCTACAACAACTTTGGCATCCTCTGGCCGGGTGATAGCCACCCGCGTAATGGAAACATCTATGGGCAATACCGGAGTAATAGAACGGGCAAAGGTCATCTGTATCGGACCGCGCACCTGGCCGCAGTTAACACCAGTAGTCATCACTGCGCCAAACATACGGATATCATAGAAGTTCTTACACATCCATTCTCTGGCTTTTTCCACCTCTTCCCGCTTCTGCTTGGCCCCGGTGGATTTAATATCCAAGTCGTCATAGGCTCGTTGGTGCTGCGTATTGAGGGCGATACCCTTATTCTGCACGTAGATCTTATACCGGCCTTCATCGCCTTTGGTCAGGTCCGCGTAGTTGCGCACCTTGCGCTTGAGGCAAACGTCGGTGACTAGCCCCTGCATGGTCTCGGGGTCCACCCGGGGCAGGTTTCCAGCATCGGGGTCGCCGTTGGGGTTGCCATCGGTTACGTCAAAAAGCAGGATAAAGTCGTGCCGTTTAGTAGGGTCGGAATGAACAGTCATGATCAGTTCTCCTCGGTATCATGTTGGTTTTTGGTGGTGAAGCGCTCGGTACGCTGGTGATAGTAGCCCAGGGCGAAAAGCCCCTGTTCCTGTAGCGTAAGTGTGACGGGAAGGGTGGACATGCCTGCCATGACCTCACCCAGTTTGCGTTGCAACGTAGTATGGTAGCCCGGTTTGTCCCGTCGCAGCTTGGCCAGATGGTGTTGGGACAGAGCCATAAGGCGCGGGAAGGCCACCCCCGGCGCCGTGGAGGCGGTGCCGTAGAACCGGTCCACGATGGTGGTGTTGGGATTCCCCTGGGCCGCCCCCTGGATTTCTTCCAGCACGGCCAGCAGGCGGCCGCACAGGTAGGCGGGTTCTCGTTGTTCAGGGTTGAGTTGGGTCATATCATCCTCCTCGGTTATGTAAAGTCCGTTGGATGCGAAATACATCTTTATCAGGGCCGCCCGGGAGTGGATCACCCGCTGCTCGGCCACATTCCGGCGGACTGCCTGGTGCAACAGCGACGGCGGCAGCCTGGTTCCCTTCAGGGCGAAGTTCAGGAGGGCCTTCAGGGTGTGCCCCGGCAGGTCCCTGAAGTCCCGCACGGTAGCCCCGGCCAGCGCGTGGATGCTGACCAGGGGCTTTTGTCCCCCGGCGACCATTCCCGCCCAGAAAAAGCGGGCCAGGTGGGCCTTGACCGCCGACAGGGTGGTCTCCAGCCAGTCGCGTACCACCACCCGGCCCCCGGAGGCGGAAAAAGCGGCTGCGTAGAAAGGTTCCACATCCACCTTAACGGCCCCTCCGTGTCCGGTCCAGGCGGCCTTGAGCAGCTCCTTGAGGACCGCCGGGTCGTCAGGGCCGGCAGCCATTTTGCTCGGGATGCCAGCCGCCAGTTTTGCCGCCATATCCACCGGCTGCGGGTCCCGCAGCATTTCCACTGGCGAGAAGTCTTCCCCCTTGCTCCAGAAGACATACACCTGGTTGCCCACGATAAGGTGGGTGTCGTCCCCGGCCAGCAGTGTGTTGAGGGCGTAGGTGAACCTTTCAGCGCAGTCCCGGCAGGTGGGGCCGACATGGGAGGCTTTCAGGCCATAGGATACAAACGCCTCACTGTTGGCACTGATGAGGGCGGTACCCGAAGCCTGTCCTCCGGGTATCCTTTTGACTTTCGCCGGCATGCGTTCCTCGGCCGGTTTTTCGCTGCAGAGGTGGCAGAGGGGAGTACCGGCTTGTGGCTCTCCGCCCGTGTACCGGCTCCAGAAGGATTTAATGGCGGGGTCATCGAAGGGATAGCGTCCATTCACCCGGAAGGTTATGTTCTGTGACGGATCAAACCCGCCGGGTATCCGGGTGGTGTCTACCGCCCCTCTTCTGAGAATGGTCAAAATAGTTGCCACCTCCTGCGAGTCGGTTTCCGCTATGCAAGTCTCCAGGAGCTGAAGGAATTCGGAGTGCGTCTGGCCTACCCGCTCAGTATTCGAATCCTCCCGACCGATTCCCAGGACATACTCGCCATTGTCTACCAGCAGCTTGGGTTTGATGCCGGAAGATCGCGTTAGCGTTGGCGCTATAAGCGACTTGCCACGATCATTACTTTTACGCCCACCATCAAGAATGGAAACACCCTGAAAGCTGCCATTCTGATCCAGTTCGATTACGTATTTTACTGGGACCGGCCCGTACATGGGCGGGGGCACGTCAAGGGTCCCGGCGTATTCGACGAGCCTTTGCAGCAGCATCAGTCGGCCCTCCTTTCCGGTAGCATGATCCCCTGATTGACTCGGCAGTGGAAAAAGACGGGATTCCCCCTGCCGGGCCGGTCATCGGCATAATCCAGATCGTAGAGCATCTGTCCCAGGTCGGCAGAGAATTCCTTGTAAGGGTTTTCAGTGCCGTCCGGTTCACTGAAGTGGGCCTCGAACTCCCGGGTACCCAGGTAGGGTCTGTGAAAGCACTGCCCCCGGGCCACCCGCCGCCGGAATTGGTCCCGGTACTTGGCGATGTCGTCGGTGGCGTGCTCCCGTAGCTGCATATCGGCGTGGATGATGTAGGCCACGTTCCGCAGGGCCAGGGTATGACGCTGGGTACGGTCCTCTTCGGCATGGTAACCACCCCCATGCTCCGCCCATCCATGGGCACTGCGGACACTCATTTTATTGGCCACCTCATTGCGAACCATGGAGAAATACTGGATGGGCTTTAGCACGTCTATCCGCCGCACCACCCAGGTGAACTCGGGTTTCCAGAAGATGGCCTCAAGCATGCCCCGGGCGGCGGAGGGGGTCATGACGGGGTAGCTTACCCGCTCGGCCTTCATCTCCGGCCGGGTGAAGCAGGCAAATTCTCCCCAGACTTTGACTTTAAGTGGTGGTTGGTTCATATGGCCTCCTTAGAGATGGTGGATTCATTAGTTAAAAAATGTAATGACGGTGAGTAGCCGCTTCCATTCTAGCCTTTTTATGGGCATTAAGAAGTGGAAGCGGTTACTCTAACATGAGTTACAATATTTCAATCCTCACCTCACCGCACGACAAGAATCAGCGCGATGAGGAGCTAACTGGCTAAAAGCCAGCCCGCCTACTAAATAGAGATTAACTTGAGTTACAATAAAGTGCAAGTAATTTTTCGCCTTTAATAAATAGTACCAGCCAGATCTGCTTCGAAAACCAGCCCTATCTGCTCGTGGTACTGCCCATTCCATAGGTAGACTTCAGGCAAGACTTCCTCGGCCAGATGGGCATGCCTCTTGTAATTGCGCCGCCGCACGTTCACCATGTAGGGCTGCAGCTGCCGTAAAAGGATACGGGGGTTGCCTGCCCCGCTGCGGAGACGGGTGACAAGCCTCTCAATTATTTCCTGATCCGGCGGATACTTTACGATGATCGTCACCGTATCATCGGGAATCATCTTGAATTCTTCCGCCACGGTCTTAAAGCGGAGCTTTCGCCGCTTATCTTGGATGTCATGACGGTCGAAGGTGATATCCTCGTAGACCTTTTCAAAATAGTTATGAAAGGTATTGGGATCGTTCAGATTCAGCTGCTTATCGGCCAGAAACTGCGCTGTTTTGGCGGTTGCTGATCGGTAGACACCCGGCGGCATGCCACCCTCTTCAGGCCGGAAAATAATCACTTCTCCGATGGAGATTCGACCTTCCCGGTTGCACCGCCCTCCCGCCTGGACGATTCGATCCAAGGGTCCCACGGCCCGGTAAACCCGGTCAAAGTCAAGATCCACCCCCGCCTCTACAACCTGGGTGGAGACGAGTCGGCAAGTTCCACGATCGTCAAGTTGGTGACGGATGGCTTCCAGAACAGTTTTACGGTGGGCTGGGCACATGGACGAAGAAAGATGCCAGACATTCGAATTGTTCAACTCCCCCCATAGCTGGGCGGCATCTTTCTTGGTATTGACCACCGCCATGACCCGTTCGTGTCGGCGTATTTCCTGGGCTGTCTCCGCCCAACTCCACGTTTCATCCGTTTTGTCGTTGTAGTTCACCCGTTGAAGCGAGGTGAATAATCCGGGGGGATCAGGGGCGATTTCCCTAAATGGGATATCCGGATAATCAGAAAAGAACCGGTACAGGGCCGGTTGGGTAGCGGTACAGAAAACCACTGTCACCTGGAAACGGCTTACCAGGGTGCGCAGGCCGTCCATGATAACCGGCAGTAAGGGCAGGGGCAAGGTCTGCACCTCATCAAGGATAATGACACTGCCGATGAGGTTATGGAGTTTCCGGCACTGGGATGTGCGATTAGAAAACAGGCTCTCGAAGAGTTGAACGGTGGTGGTGACAATAATGGGCATGTCCCAGTTTTCCGAGGCCAGACGGGCGCGCAGTTCAGCTGCGGAGGGATATTCTTCCGGCTCGAACCATCTCACATTACTGTGATGCTCAAGTACCCATTTATCGGGGAATATTTCCTTGAATTCGGAAGCTACCTGATCGATAATGCTGGTGTAGGGAATAGCGTAAATGACTCGCTTGAGATCGTGGCGCTGAAGGTGCTTTAAGGCGAAGCCTAATGAGGTGAGGGTTTTACCGCCTCCGGTGGGGACGGTGAGGCGGTAGAAGCCCTGGGTGCCCTTGGCCTTGATCAGGCTCGCTTGGTAGACCTCGTTTCGGATATGGTTGATGGGCTTATCAGGATCGCAGCTTGCACGTTTGTGGTGGTACTTCTGAAAAAGATTCCAAAGTTTCTGAGGAGTGGCACGACTCCCGCGCAGGGGCGCCTTCTCCGGGTGGAAGTGGGCTTCCGTATTGAGGAAATCGGCGTCCACCAGGGCCGAAAAGAGCATCCGGATAAGCATCTCGACCTCTGCGTCCTCGTAGCTGTCCAGGCTGCGGGCCAGTTGTCCCTCGATTTCGCTTTTCGGTAGTAGGTCTGGCATTTCCGAGGCCATGCTTCGGATCACATTTGTAAGCCGCTGAGGATCAAGGCTATTATACCAGGAAGGAATTTCCTGTTTATCGGGCAGGCCGCCGTGGTGCCCCATGATTATGAACTTCAGCGGGGGATTCTCTGCAAGTTCCGCCAGTCCGACACCAGCCCCCTTGTGATCAACCATGGCGTTGCTTTGTGTTCGGAGTTTCTGCTGAAAGTCAGGATGCGCTTTCCCCACGTCGTGCCACAACCCAGAAAAATAAGCGAGTGGTTCAAGCTCTGGCACGACGATAAACTCCCGCGCACGTTTCGCCACCGCCGAGAGGTGATCTAGCAGCAGGTGGGGATCGCCCTCGTCATTGCGTGAATGTGCCCAGAGTTCAGCCTCGGAACCGTTGTGGGCTCCTTTTTTGGTAGTTGAGCGAGCAGTGCTGCGGGCCATGTGAAAAGACTCCTGGCCTTTTAGGGACACAAAAGAGGATAATACCGACCGCGAGACGATGCAAAGTGCCAATTAATAAGGGCAATGTCAAGTAGAATGCCTCATCAGGACTTCCCCCGAAAATTGGATACGTGAGCCTGTCCCGGAGGGATCCATTCGGATAACCCGTTGATCCGCCAGCTGGCGGATTCGTGGCTAAAATCCCTTTGCGATCTTTGCGTCCTTGGCGTCCCGTAGGCCCGTCCGAAGGCGGGCTTGGCGGTTCATTCTTCTTTCTTCAATGCCAGCTGCCACTAGCCCCTAGCCCCAAGTCTCTCTCTCCTCTTCTTCTTCAATCGACAATCAATATTCGTCAATCATCATTTCTTCTCGCGCACCTGGCGAACGACAGCCCCTTTCCGTTTCCTTATATTCCGGCGTTATGATGATGCCCCCGCCATATCGCCCCGCTGCCTCTGCCACCACTTGTTTTGGGGCGGATATATTTTTGAACAGGGCGATTTACGCCTCTCGTCGGGGGAAGCCTTGAAAAAAACGAATTCTGTACGTGTTTTGTCTAATTTTGCGCCGGTCGGTGGGCCCACCTACCGGGATGAATACATCCGACCATCACGAAATAACACCCACCAGATTAATTACGGATATCCCCTGTAAAGAGCACATGGGCCGGGATGGCCTGTTTAGGTATGCCAGGCCCCTTATATTTAACTTCAAAGCCATAGCCGCCGTCTGCCTGGAAATACAGCACCTTAATAGGGTGCTTGCCTGCCTTTAAGGCAATTCGACCCGACATCTCTACCATGCCGTGATGCCCATCGTTGTTAACCAGTTCCTCGTCACCAATGAATAACTTGCTTCCATCATCCGAATTGACGTAGAAAGTATATTTGCCATCTCCAGGAACTTCCACATAACCCGCAAACCTTAGCGCATAATACTCATCGCGCTTGCGATAGGACAGATTGAACTGACCGGTTGTGCCCGAAATTACCGGCGTCAATTCACTGAAATCCGGCAAGGCCGATTTCCATTCTCCTTCGAAATACTCGCACCGGATGCCCTCAACAAGACCCGGCAGGCCGCTTTCAGCCTCACGCAGGGTGGCTTTGGGGAGCTCCCTTAAAAGCCACACGGCCATCTCGTTGGAACCACGATGAGCCCAGGCATAATAAGGGATCGCCACAAAATCCTGCTCGTTTACCCGGAGATCATCCTTTTCCTTCAGGGCATGGCCGCTTATAGTAACGATCCCTCCGAGGATGTCATCACGGTATTTAACGGCCAGTTCGGTTTTATCATCAATAACAAGATCGAGTGTGCTCCCATTGTTATCAATCCCTTCGGCACAGAATACAACGGGGCCCCTCTCCAAGGCAATCCGGCCCTTATTCTCAGTGACCCGCCCATGGCTCAAGACCCGGTGGACCGGCATGGGCAGATCCAGTTCCACCACATCACCTCTACGCCACCTTCGGCTTATGCGGGCATACCCTTTTCTAAGCTTAAGCGGGACTCTCTCGCCATTTACACTGAGACTTATCGCCTGCTCGGTCTTTCCGATGTAGCGGTAGAGATCGCTGGGGACTGGTTGGTTTTGCGCCCAACCGGGTATGCGAATGTACAGCGCGAACTTTTCGGTCCTATCCGGGTCCACCTTGATCTTTACCTTACCATCCCAGGGATAATCGGTTTCCTGGGTCAGCTGCACGGTAACTTTTTCAGTCTTAATCTGGCCAATTCCACCAACGAACAGGTTGATATAAATGATGTCGTCCCGGTGGGCATAGACGTACCCGGGTACTGACGGCAAAAACCGAGAAATATTGGTGGGACAGCAAGCGGTACCAAACCAGGGCTGTCGTACCGCTCCGGAACCTGTTCCGGTGGAAGCCAAAGGGTTGCGGTAGAAAAACCGGTTCCCTTCAAGGGATACTCCCGACAGCACGCCATTATAGAGCACCCGTTCCAACACATCCACATATTTGGCGTCCCCATGAAGCAGAAACATTCTGTGGTTCCACATGGCATTTGCTACGGCGGCACAGGTTTCGTTATAGGCTTTCAGGTTGGGCAACATATAATCTTCGCCGAAACCCTCCAGATATCCCTGCACTCCCATGTTTCCGGTCAGATACAGCCTCTTTGAAACGATATTTTCCCAGATCGTGTCAATAGCCTTGATGTAATCCTTATCTCCGGTAATGGCGGCCATATCGGCCATACCGGAATACATATACAATGCCCTTACAACGTGTCCTGCCGGCTCAGTCTGTGTTATTACCGGTTTGTGGTCCTGGGCATACGTTATGCTTCCCCGGAAACTATGGGGGGAACGTCCTTGGTAGTGGCCACGCTCGTCTAGAAAAAATTTGGCAAGGTCGAGATACTTGGTATCGCCGGTCACGCGGTAAAGTTTGACTAAGCCGATCTCGATTTCCTGGTGTCCCGGCACATCACGCTTTTTATCAGAACCAAAAACGCCGGCAATTAAGTCTGCATTCTTGACGGATACGTCCAGCAAGGTGCGCTTGCCGGTAGCCAGGTGATAGGCTACCGCCGCCTCGTACATGTGGCCGACGCAGTACAGTTCGTGGCCGTGGTCCATTCTGGACCAGCGTTCCGCGCCATATGATTCCAGATTTGGCTTATTGTTGGGATCCACATTCTCAAGACCAATGGTCCTTAATGTGGATAAATAACCGTCAGGCTCCTGGGCCGCGGCAATCTTAGCTACCACCTCATCCACATACCGCTCAAGCTTAGGGTCAGGGTGTACGCTCAACGAATAGGCTGCTGCCTCAATAACCTTGTATAAATCGGAATCATTGTACAGAGCACCTCGGTATTTGCCTTCCATTAAGCCTCCAGCGATGGCAAAGTTGTCGATACGCCCCGTTTCTTCGCACTTCTCAAAACAATACGGGATCGACACCAAACGGGTAGTTACCAATCTGGGAGTCCAGAAACGATCCTTGATGGACACATCGGTAAAAGGGATTGGCTTGACCGGATAATCCCGGTCAGCCGCTCGCACTGACAGCGCAAATAAACAAACAACACCTACAGTCAATAAACCCTTCATTATGCTTAGGCCTCCTTATTCAAACAGTTGTGAATTATATGTCGTCAAAGCAATGTGCGCTAATTAGGTTTAAAACTAAGAGACACATGACGCGTTTCCAAGGTTTAGTTGACGCTGCAAGCGTTTACGGCATCCGTAGGGAGGTATTGACCAGCCCACGTTCTTTAATCCATTACTAAGTCCATCAAGATGCTACTGCTGATGTAGGGGAAAGTCATAATAAAAGTCGTCTTCCCGGATACGCAGCGGATACGGTTAGTTTTAAACCGAAGAAAAGGCAATAGATTGGAAGTCCGGTGCATCCTAACAATTCCCCACATGTGCAATAAAATGTAGCTGTTCCCAGAGTTCTTGCTTCTTCCGTCGGTAAATGATGTATCGGTTCAGACCCTTTTGGACATTTAGGGCCAAAAACTAAGAGATACATTTTGCGTTTGCAAGGGTTCGTCCACGCCTCATCTGAAGCGTCCTCCGCTTGATCAGCAGCCCCTACTTCAGCAGCACTCCCGCTTCCTGCCCCGCCGTTGGCGGGATTTATGACGGGGCGGATAGGCGGGATTTATGACGGGACTAAGGGCGGGCAGGCGGGCGATGTAGATGCCGGAGGGGAGTTCACGGCTTAGCTGATCCCTGCCATTCCATTGTACCTGATGGTATCCGGGTTCCTGGTGGCGATCGACCAGCCGGGCGAGCTGAAGGGCCGTGGGTTCCGCCGGTGGGCGGATTCACCTCGCTTATTGCGGGGTTTGTCCCGCCCAAGGCGGTAAGTTCCGCGCGTGGTACACTTTCCGACCTCTTCCGATG